>NZ_JAWRWY010000008.1:0-352688 GCF_046535315.1 Paraburkholderia sp. SIMBA_027 | reverse complement strand
TACGAGACGAACGTGTTCGAGAAGTATGGCGATGAAGCCGATGCGGAGATTGCGCGGATTATTTCGCAGAACGCGGGTCCGAACGCCAACAAGGCAGCGCAGGTTTCGTCGGCGAAAACGCCCGCGAAAATGATGTAAGCGCAGCGCCGATACGAAGCGAACAACAAAGCATTCAATGGCAGCACAACAACCCGTCGTCCATCCGCCGCTACAGGGCGCGCAACTCGTGATCGGCACCATTGCGGTGTCGCTCGCGGTGTTCATGAACGTGCTGGACACGTCGATCGCGAACGTCTCGATTCCGTCGATATCGGGCGACCTCGGGGTCGCCTCCGATCAGGGCACGTGGGTCATCACGTCGTTCGCGGTTGCGAATGCGATCTCGGTGCCGCTCACGGGCTGGCTCACCGAGCGCATCGGCCAGGTGCGCCTGTTCATGGCGTCGATCATTCTGTTCGTGATCTCGTCGTGGCTGTGCGGCCTCGCGCCCACGCTGCCCTTCCTGCTCGCCGCGCGCGTGCTGCAGGGTGCCGTGGCCGGTCCGATGATCCCGCTTTCTCAAACGCTGCTGCTCGCGAGCTACCCACGCGCGAAAGCGCCCATCGCGCTTTCGATGTGGTCGATGACCACGCTGATCGCGCCGGTGGCCGGCCCGATTCTCGGCGGCTGGATCTCCGACAACATCTCGTGGCCGTGGATCTTCTATGTGAACATCCCGGTCGGCATCGCGGCGGCCATCGCCACGTGGGCGATCTTCCGCAACCGCGACTCGGCCATCCGCAAAGCGCCGATCGACGGTGTCGGCCTCGGCCTGCTGATCGTCTGGGTCGGGTCGCTGCAGATCATGCTCGACAAAGGCAAGGATCTCGACTGGTTCTCGTCGACCACGATCGTCGTGCTCGCGCTCACGGCCGTGATCGCGTTCGCGTTCTTCGTGATCTGGGAACTGACCGCCGAGCATCCGGTGGTCGACCTGTCGCTGTTCGCGCGGCGCAACTTCACGGGCGGGACGATCGCGCTGTCGGTGGGCTACGGGCTCTACTTCGGCAATCTCGTGCTGCTGCCGCTGTGGCTGCAAACCGATCTCGGCTACACCGCGACCGACGCCGGTCTCGTGATGGCGCCCGTGGGCTTTTTCGCGATTCTGCTGTCGCCGATCACGGGCCGCATCCTGCCGCGCACCGATCCGCGCTATATCGCGACCGCCGCGTTCGTGGTGTTCGCGCTGTGCTTCTGGATGCGTTCGCAGTACACCACCGGCGTGGACACCTGGGCGCTGACGGTTCCGACGTTGATTCAGGGTATCGGCATGGCGGGGCTTTTCATTCCGCTCGTCTCGATCACGCTGTCCGGTTTGCCGGGCAACCGCATTCCGGCGGCGTCGGGTCTGTCGAATTTCGTGCGGATCATGTGCGGCGGCATCGGCACTTCGATCTTCGAAACCGCGTGGGACCATCGCACGATCTTCCATCATGCGCGTCTCACCGAGCAGGCCACGCCCACGAGCCCGGTCTTCAATCAGTCGATGCAGCAGATGCAGAACGTGGCCGGCCTCGATCCGTCGCAGGCGCACGGCCTCTTCGACCGCATGGCGACGCAGCAGGCCGCGCAGCTCGGCGTGAACGATCTGTTCTGGATTTCGTCGGTGATCTTTATCGTGCTGATCGCGCTGATCTGGATTACGCGCCCCGAACGCTCGGGCGGTGGCGATGCAGGCGCGGCGGCTTCGGCGGCGCACTGAGGTTCGCATTCGATCTCGCTCACGGCCCGGTCGCTTGATCGGGTCGTGAATGCAAAAACGGCACGCACGGTGTGAACCGGCGTGCCGTTTTTTATTGTGCGATGTGCGCTATGACCTGTGCTGTGACTTGCGCCGCGCGAATCAAGCCGCGCCGCTCACCACCAGACGCTCCGGCGCGAGCACGCCGTTACCCGCCTTCGCCACGCCGAGCAGACGCCCCGCTTCGTCGTAGACGCGCACGCGATCGGCCGCCTCGCACGCCGCGCGATCGAGCACCAGCTCGTTGAGCGGCAGACGCTGGCCGTGCGTGAAACGGCGCGCCGCGTCGGCGTTCAGCGTGAGCGCCGGAAACGTCGAGAGCAGCGCATCGACGGGTTGCAGCCAGGTATCGCGCTGCGGTTCGTCGGCAGCCGTGAGCGCGTCGAGCGTCACCGCATGGTCCAGCGTCAGCGCGCCGACGCCGGTACGGCGCAGCATCACCAGATGCGCGCCGCAGCCAAGCGCCTCGCCGATATCCTCGGCGAGCGTGCGCACATAGGTGCCCTTGCTGCACGTCACGCGGAACGTGACGTCCGGCAGGCTGCACGCGAGCATGTCCAGCGCGAGTATTGTCACCTCGCGCCCTTCGCGCTCGACCGTCTGGCCCGCGCGCGCGTATTCGTAGAGCGGCTTGCCGTCGCGCTTGAGCGCCGAATACATCGGCGGCACCTGAACGATATCGCCAACGAACTTCGTCATCGCCGCGCGCACGGCGGCTTCGTCGCAGTTCACCTCACGCGTTTCCGCCGCTTCGCCTTCGGCGTCGCCCGTGGTCGTGCGGATGCCCAGACGCAGCGTCGCCTCGTAGGTCTTGTCGGCTTCGAGCAGATCCTGCGAGAACTTGGTCGCCTCGCCGAAACACAGCGGCAAGAGGCCCGTCGCGAGCGGATCGAGGGTGCCGGTGTGGCCCGCCTTCTTCACGCGATACAGACGCTTCGCGCGAATCAGCGCGTCGTTGCTCGACAGGCCGAGCGGCTTGTCGAGCAGCAGCACGC
Source organism: Paraburkholderia sp. SIMBA_027 (assembly GCF_046535315.1). Classification (NCBI taxonomy): domain Bacteria; kingdom Pseudomonadati; phylum Pseudomonadota; class Betaproteobacteria; order Burkholderiales; family Burkholderiaceae; genus Paraburkholderia; species Paraburkholderia sp. SIMBA_027. The sequence goes on along the minus strand of NZ_JAWRWY010000008.1, from coordinate 349,913 downwards.
CGTCGAGCAGACGGCGCGGCACTTTAGGGCGAGCCTCGCCCGGATTCTTCTTCGATGATGCTGTCATGCTGGAGACGTCAGTCGTCCTTGGCGCGCGTGGCGTTCGCCTCGTCGATCAGGCGCGACATCTCCACGCCCTTCTCGACCGACTGGTCGTAATGGAAATGCAGCGTCGGCACCGTGTGGATGTGCAGGCGCTTGAACAGTTGATTGTGCAGATGGCCCGCGGCGTGATTGAGCGCTTCCTGGGTAGTCTTGGGATCGCCCGTGAGCGTCGTGAAATAGACCTTGGCGTGCGCGTAATCGGGCGTCAGTTCCACGCTCTGGATCGTCACGAGACCCACGCGCGGATCCTTCACTTCGCGCATCAGCTCGGAGAGATCGCGCTGGATCTGATCGGCGATCTGTACGTTGCGATTCGGAGAAGAACGTTTTTTCGGCATGATGGTTCCACCTCATTGGTGCGAGGCATTCAGGCGGCGCGCTTTATCGCTGATTTCGCGGAGGTCAAGCGGCCGCACAAAAAACACGTGCAAAAAGACAAACGGGCGGGGCTGGCCAGCGCCCGCCCCGCCCGTCTTGCGTATGCGCTGGAGACTTACAGCGTACGCGCGACTTCGGTGATCTCGAACACTTCGAGCTGATCGCCTTCGACGATGTCGTTGAAGTTCTTGATCGACATACCGCACTCGAAGCCTTGCTTGACTTCCTTGACGTCGTCCTTGAAGCGCTTGAGCGAGTCGAGTTCGCCGGTATAGATGACCACGTTGTTGCGGATCACGCGCACCGACGACGAACGCTTGACGAAACCGTCCGTGACCATACAGCCGGCGACGAGGCCAACCTTCGGTACGCGGATCACCTGGCGCACTTCCGCCATACCCGTCACGACTTCGCGCTTCTCCGGCGCGAGCATGCCCGACATCGCCGCCTTCACCTCATCCACTGCGTCATAGATGATGTTGTAGTAGCGGATGTCGATGCCGTTCGCTTCGGCAACCTTGCGCGCCTGTGCATCCGCACGCGTGTTGAAGCCGATGATGACCGCCTTCGAAGCCGTTGCCAGGTTGACGTCCGACTCGCTGATCGCACCGACCGCGCTGTGCACGATCTGCACGCGCACTTCGCCGGTCGACAGCTTGAGCAGCGATTGCACCAGTGCTTCCTGCGAACCCTGCACGTCGGCCTTGACGATGAGCGGCAGGTTTTGCACTTCGCCTTCCGCCATCTGCTCGAGCATGTTTTCGAGCTTCGCGGCTTGCTGCTTGGCCAGCTTCACGTCGCGGAACTTGCCTTGACGGAACAGGGCGATTTCACGCGCCTTGCGCTCGTCCGGCAGCACGATGACTTCTTCGCCCGCGCCCGGCACTTCCGACAGACCCTGGATTTCGACCGGGATCGACGGGCCGGCTTCCTTCGCCGGCTTGCCGGTTTCGTCGAGCATGGCGCGCACGCGGCCGTAGGCGCTGCCTGCCAGCACGACGTCGCCGCGATTGAGCGTACCCGACTGAACCAGGATGGTCGCGACCGGACCCTTACCCTTGTCGAGCTTCGCTTCGATCACGATGCCCTTGGCCGGCGCTTCGACCGGTGCCTTCAGTTCCAGCACTTCGGCTTGCAGCAGCACGTTTTCGAGCAGGTCGTCGATACCCGCGCCGGTCTTCGCCGACACCGGCACGAACGGCGAATCGCCACCGTACTCTTCCGGCACGACGCCTTCCGCGACGAGTTCCTGCTTCACGCGTTCCAGATTCGCATCCGGCTTGTCGATCTTGTTGATCGCCACGACGAGCGGCACGCCGCCCGCCTTCGCGTGCGAGATGGCTTCCTTCGTCTGCGGCATCACGCCGTCGTCGGCTGCGACCACCAGAATGACGATGTCGGTTGCCTTCGCACCGCGGGCACGCATGGCCGTGAAGGCCTCGTGACCCGGCGTGTCGAGGAACGTGATGACGCCACGCGGCGTTTCGACGTGATACGCGCCGATGTGCTGCGTGATGCCGCCCGCTTCGCCCGCTGCAACCTTGGCGCGGCGGATGTAGTCGAGCAGCGAGGTCTTGCCGTGGTCGACGTGACCCATGACGGTGACGACCGGCGGACGCGGCAGTTGCTCGGCGTCAGTCGTGGTGGTCGTGCCTTCGACCAGCAGCGCTTCCGGATCGTCGAGCTTCGCGGCAACCGCATGGTGGCCGAGTTCCTCGACGATGATCATCGCCGTTTCCTGGTCGAGCATCTGGTTGATGGTGACCATCTGGCCCATCTTCATCATCACCTTGATGACTTCCGATGCCTTCACCGACATCTTGTGCGCGAGGTCGGCGACCGTGATGGTCTCCGGCACGTGCACTTCACGGACGATCGGTTCGGTCGGCGCCTGGAACGACGATGCGCTGTCCTGATGACGGCCACGGCCCTTCGGGCCGCCGCGCCAGCCGCGGTCCACGCCGCCCGACGAGTCGCCGCGCGTCTTGATACCGCGACGCTTCGATGCGTCGTCCTGCCAGCCGCCCTTGCCTGCGCCCGGCTTCTTGTTGCGGTCGCCCGCGCCGGCACCCGGCGCGCTCGTCGAGGGCGCAGCCGCGGTGGCGGGCTTTTTCGCACCCGCGCCTGCTGCCGGACGTGCAGCCGCACCTTCCGGACGCGCCGGCTTGTGCAGCGTGCCCTTGGCTTCGGCAGGCTTCGGCGGCTCGACCGGCTTCGGCGGTTCGACCGCCTTGACCTGCGCCTTGCGCGGCGTGTTCATCATTTCGCGGATCGCGCGCGCTTCGGCTTCGGCGGCCGCGCGACGACGCGCGATCTCGTCCTGTTCCTTCTGCGCCTTGTCGGCGGCTTCGCGTGCGGCGGCCTCGGCCTTCTGAGCCGCTTCGCGTTGCGCGGCGCGCTCGGCGGCGGCGCGCTGTTCGTCTTGCTGGTCCTGCTGCTGTTTCACTTCCTTCGATTCCGCTTCGGCATTGCGCTGTGCAGCCACGGCTTGAGCGGCGAGCTCACGCGCGGCGGCTTCGGCCACTGCCTTTTTCTTTTCTGCTTCTTCCTCGGCGCGGCGGCGTTCGGCCTCGGCGGCCTCTTCGCGCGCACGGCGCTCCGACTCTTCACGCGCGAGCAGCTCCTGGCGCTCCTTGAGCTCCTGAGCCTGACGCTCGAGCAGCTCGGCCTCGCGGCGTGCTTCTTCTTCGCGGCGCTGCAGCTCCGCCTCTTCGGCGGCGACTGCTGCGTCGGCGGCATGATTCGATGCCTCCGCCTGTTCGGCGGACTCGTCGCGGCGGACGAACGTGCGCTTCTTGCGCACCTCGACCTGAATGGTGCGTGCCTTACCCGTCGAATCGGACTGCTTGATCTCCGACGTATGCCGTTTCGTCAGCGTGATCTTGCGCTTGTCCGCGTCGGTCGAACCGTGCGACTTGCGCAAGTGGTCGAGCAGACGCGCCTTGTCAGTTTCCGACAAGGCATCGCTCTCGCTCGCTTTCTGGACGCCCGCTGCCTGCAGCTGCTCCAGCAGCACGCCTGCAGGCATTTTCAGTTCCGCGGCAAATTGGGCTACGTTGTTACTCGCCATTCATTCCTCTTAATGCAAGGACCGATTCCTTGCGGTTGACATCGGTTCATGCGGCCGTGGGTGCCTCGCCTGGCGAGGCCCCGCCGCGATCAGTTCAATGGGTCATGGTCGCTTCCTGCTCGTCGCGCCCCGGTTCCAAACCTGTTGCCAGGCTTACTGGAACCAGTGCTCACGTGCCTTCATGATCAACGCCTTGGCGGCGTCCTCTTCCATTCCCGTCATTTCGACCAGCTCGTCCACGGCCAGCTCGGCGAGCTCGTCGCGGGTGTGAACCTCGTGCTGCGCCAGCTTGGCAAGCAGTTCGGGGTCGATGCCGTCCAGACTCTTGAGGTCCAGCGCGGCGCTTTCGACTTTCTCCTCGTTCGCGATAGCCTGCGTGAGCAGCGCGTCGCGAGCGCGGTTGCGCAACTCGTGCACGGTGTCCTCGTCGAACGCCTCGATTTCCAGCATTTCGTTGAGCGGCACGTAGGCGATCTCTTCGAGGCTCGTGAAGCCTTCGTCGATCAGGATGTCGGCGACTTCTTCGTCCACGTCGAGACGCGCCATGAACAGGTCGCGCAGCACCGTGCGCTCCTGATTCTGCTTCTGCGCGGATTCGTCCGGCGTCATGATGTTGATCTGCCAGCCGGTCAGTTCGCTGGCAAGACGCACGTTCTGGCCGCTGCGGCCAATGGCGACCGCAAGCTCGCTTTCGTCGACCACGACGTCCATCGAGTGCTTTTCTTCGTCGACGACGATCGACTGCACGGCCGCCGGCGCGAGCGCGCCGATAACGAACTGGGCGGGATCCTCCGACCATAGCACGATGTCGACGTTTTCGCCACCGAGCTCATTGCGCACGGCCTGCACGCGCGAGCCGCGAATGCCGACGCAGGTGCCGATGGGGTCGATACGCTTGTCGTAGGCCACCACGCCGATCTTGGCGCGCACGCCCGGATCACGCGCCGCCGCCTTGATCTCCAGAAGGCCTTGCTCGATTTCCGGCACTTCCATTTCGAACAGCTTCATCAGGAACTCGGGCGCCGTGCGCGAGAGTTCGATCTGCGGGCCGCGCGCGGTGCGGTCGACCTTACCGATCCAGGCGCGCACGCGGTCGCCCACGCGCAGGTTTTCCTTCGGAATCAGCTGGTCGCGGCGCAGCAGCGCTTCGACACGGCCCGATTCGACGATGAAATTGCCCTTGTCCATGCGCTTGACCGTGCCGGTCATGATGCTTTCGCCGCGCTCGAGGAAGTCGTTGAGGATCTGCTCGCGCTCAGCGTCGCGCACCTTTTGCAGGATGACCTGCTTGGCGGCCTGCGCGCCGATACGGCCGAATTCCACCGACGGAACCGGCTGTTCGACGAAACCGTCGATCTGCGCTTCGGGATCTTGCTCGCGTGCTTCGAACAGCAGGATTTCCTGATCCGGCTCCTGCAGACCCGCCTCGTCCGGCACGATGCGCCAGCGGCGGAACGTCTCGTGTTCGCCGCTTTCGCGGTCGATGTGCACGCGGATGTCCGCATCCTCGTCGAAGAGTTTCTTGGAGGCCGACGCAAGCGCCGCTTCAAGGGCGGCGAACACCACGTCCTTGTCGACATTCTTCTCGCGTGCCAGCGCATCCACCAGCATCAACACTTCGCGACTCATTGTTTGCGGCTCCTAAAGTCAACTTTGGGGATCAGGCGGGCTTTGTCGATGTCCGCGAGCGTGAAATCGAGCATCGCAGGACCCGCCTTCCCTTCGAATTCCAGACCGATGGTTTCGCCTTCCGGGGCATGCACGATGCCGCGGTACGATTTCCGTCCGTCCAATGGCTTTTTCAACGTGATAACCGCTTCGCAGCCCGCGAAGCGTTCGAAGTCCGCCAGCTTTTTCAGCGGCCGGTCGAGGCCGGGCGACGAGACCTCGAGACGTTCGTAGTCGATGTTCTCGACAAACAGAACGTGCTGCAGCTGACGCGTGACCTTCTCGCAATCCTCGATCGCGATACCCGCAGGCTGATCGATGTAGATGGCCAGCATGCCGCGCCCGGTGCGCTCGAGGTCGACCAGCTCGTAACCGAGCCCGGTGACCGTGGTTTCAATCAGTTCCGTCAGTTGCACAATGCCCACTCCAGATATTCGCGCAGCGAGCCGGCAACTTCCTGTTCCTGAGAGTCAAACGGGATTCGCGGGCCGCGCGCCAGATGAGCGCGCGCTCTTGCACCTACTTGCGCGTGACCCAGATGGCGAACCCACCCCGACGTGATGTCCGGCGATGCGATGCCCGGTTCTGCTGCCCGGGGGCTTCGACGTCGGATTCGACGCCTGCGCGATGGGTGTATTCGACTACTTTTTCACCGCACATCGCGCACTGCCTCGAAACCCGAAACCGTTACGAAACCGCTTCGATCACATACCGATCACATTCGGCCGAGCCAAAAAAAAATGGGCGAAACGCCCATCTTCTCACTTAGCCAGGTGGTCGCACCTGGGACGCAAATAAAAGCCGCACGCCCAGCGACTCCGAGATTGTAGCCTTTTTCCGGCTCTAACGCAAACCGCGCAAGGCGAACGGCCATGCGTTATGCACGGAATATCGGCCGCCCTGAGGCGTTTTCAAGGCGTTTTATGGCGATTTCCGCACTTTGCGCTTCGGGCGCCGTCGACGCGTGCGATACCGGCTATGTCACACGCATGTCGCATTCGCGCGACGGTCGTCGCCGTATCGACGAACGGCGGGGCACGGCGCGAGGACAGAGCCCCCGCGCCACCGACCCACGCCGTACGCTCAGTGCCCGCGCGTGCGGTTGCGCGGCGTGCCGCGCTGGCCGCCCCGGTTGCCCGGTGCGCGGTTGCCGCCGCCGTTGGCGTTCGCGTTGCCGCCCGGGCCACGGCGATTGCCGCCCGCACCGGCGTTGCCGCCCGCACGCTTGCCCGCTCCCGGTGCGCGATTGCCGTCGACGTCGCCACGGCCGCCGCGGTTGCCGTTACCGCCGCCATTGCCGGCATTACCACCATTACCCCCATTACCCCGGCCCGGACGATTGCCGCCCATGCCGCCGAAGTTACCCGAGCCGCCGCCAAAGCCACCCGCCGCCGCACCGCGGCGGCCTTGACCCGGACGGCCCTGGCCCTGACCCTGACGCGACTGTGCCATCGCACCATGCGAGCTCAGCACCGGCTCGCGGTTGATGAAGCCCATCGAGGTCTGCATCGGATCCGGCTGACGGCGCTCCTGTTCCTTGCCGCCCCGGCCACCCTTCTCGTCGCTCGGCGCCTTCAGGCCAACCGACGCCATCAGCGCACGCACCTGGTTGTCCTCGAGCTCTTCCCAGCGGCCGCGCTTGAGGCCCTTCGGCAGCGCGATCGGACCGTGACGCGTACGGATCAGGCGGCTCACCATCAGGCCCGCCGCCTCGAACATACGGCGCACCTCGCGGTTGCGGCCTTCGGCCAGCGCGACGTGATACCAGTGATTCGTGCCTTCGCCGCCGCCGTCGCGGATGCGCAGGAAGCTCGCCGGGCCGTCTTCGAGCTCGACGCCCTTGAGCAGCTTCTGACGCATCCCTTCGCTCAGCTCGCCGACCACGCGCACCGCGTATTCACGCTCCACGCTGTAGCGCGGATGCATGAAACGGTTGGCCAGATCGCCCGAGGTCGTGAGCATCAGGAGACCTTCGGTGTTGAAGTCGAGACGGCCGACGGCCAGCCACTTCGCCGTCTTCATCGGCGGCAGGCGGTCGAACACCGAGGCACGGCCTTCGGGATCCGCATGGCTGACGATCTCGCCGGTCGGCTTGTGATAGATCAGCACACGCGGCGGCTTGTTCTGCAGCTTGCGCTTGATCGGCTTGCCGTTGATGCGGACCTGGTCGGTCGGCAGAATGCGTTGGCCGATGTGCGCCGGTTCGCCGTTCACCGAGACGCGCCCGGCGATGATCAGCTCTTCCATGTCGCGGCGCGAGCCCATGCCCGCGTCGGCCAGCACCTTGTGCAGCTTCGGCGCGTCGTCGTCCGGGCTCAGCACGCGCTTGGGCTGCTGGGCGCGGCCACGGCGCAGCATCGGCGCGTTCACGCCCGAGCCCGCACCGTTGTCGGCGTCGAATGCCGGCGACGTCACGTACAGGAACAGATCGTCCTGATTGCCTTCGCCCGCAGCGGCCGCCGGCGCGTCGCCGCCAGCCTTGCGGCCACGGCCGCCCTTGGCGCCGGCCGTCTTGCCGCCCGCGCCGCCTGTGCTCTTGCCAGCCGGCTTGCCCGCCGGTGCATCCGCGCCGGCCTGTGCGGCGTTGGCCGGATTCGCGCGGCGGCCGGGCTTCTTCGCACCCGTCGCGCCGGTCTTGGCGCCCGCTTCCTTGCTGCGCGGCGCGCGCGCGGGAGCGGCGCTTTCCGGCGCGGCCTCGGCGCCCGTTTCGGCTTCGCCCGGCGCTGCTGCGCCTTCGGCGCCCTTGCCCTTGCCGCCAGCGCGGCGCCGGGCGATCAGGCTGCGCGGACCGCGGCGCAGGCCACGGCGCGGACGGTCCTCGCCGTCGGCCGAACCTTCGCCCGCGTGCGGCGCGGCGCTTTCGGCCGAGCGCGAGTCGTCGTCGCGCGTGGAGGACGCGCGACGCGCGGATTCGGACGCGTCGGCCGAATCGGTGTCGTGGATATCAGTCAAAACAACCTCGAAATGTCAGGTTGCGCGCCCGGCTGCGGGGGCGCGTCAAAAGTGTTCTTGCGTCAGACGCCGCGCGAGGCGGCTACGTTGTCCGTCCTCAGACGGGGTCGTCCTGCGCCGCGTCGCGGCGGTCTTCGTTTTCTTCTGCGGGCGTGCCGGCAAGGTGGCCGGCTGACTCCGTGATGTGCGCGTCGGCGCGATCCGCGTGGACGGACGGCGTGTGCGCCGCGTGTTCGTCCAAGGCATCGACGATGACGTCTGCCTCGGCGCCGGCTTCGTCTACGTCTGCATTCGCCGCGCTATCCATACTCTGCGCGCCAGCTTGCGCTTCGGCCACGGCGCGGTCGCTGGCCGGCGCGTCCTGATGCGCCACCGCGATGTCATCCACCGCGTCTTCGACCGCTTCCACGCCGGCTTGCGCGTGTTCCACGCTATCCGGCGCACTTTCCTGCACGGACGCATCGGCCATGCCCGTTGCGTCCGCCGCGGCGGCTTGCGCCGCCTCGCCTTCGGGCGCACCCGCGGCGATCAGCTGTGCCACTTCGCTGTCCGGAAACTCGATCGCATGCTGCGCGAGCAACTGCTCGCCGAGCTGATTCGACGGATCGTCGAGCGGCGGCAGTTCTTCGAGCGACTTCAGGCCGAGATCGTCGAGAAACTGACGCGTCGTGGCATAAAGCGCGGGACGTCCGGGTACGTCGCGATGACCGATGACTTCGATCCAGTTACGGTCTTCGAGCTGTTTGACGACCTGCGTATTGACGGTCACCCCGCGAATCTCTTCGATATCGCCGCGCGTGACCGGCTGCCGGTACGCGATGATCGCGAGCGTCTCGAGCACCGCGCGCGAATAACGCGGCGGCTTTTCGGGATGCAGGCGGTCGAGGTAAGTGCGCATGGCCGGCTTGCTCTGAAAGCGCCAGCCGGACGCGAGGCCCACCAGTTCGACGCCACGCCCGGACCAGTCGTGACGCAGGTCTTCGAGCAGGTTACGGACCGTGTCGGCCGAAATATCGTCGGCAAACAGTTTGCGCAGATCGCCGATTTTCAGCGGCTCCTGCGTGCAGATCAATGCAGTCTCGAGGACGATTTTCGCCTCTTGGGTATTCATGCAGCCAGCTCAGACCCTAAGTAAGGTAAACCAGGTTCAAGGAACCGGATCAGACAGACAGAGACGATGTGGAACTGGAGACGCGCTCGCCCGATTCTGATCGGTCATATTGATGGGAGCACGCACCGGGGGGCCGCAAACAACGCAGAAGCAGGCAAAGTGCCAGACCCAGCCGGACGGAGCAGCGAAATTCCCGCAGGGAATCGCGTGACTGAGCGCCATCTTACGCAAAAACGCCGGGTGCGTAAAGACGGCTTCAGGCGCGTTTTAACCCGTTTGCGTCAATAGCGTATCGAGCGATGCGACACGCATGACCGTGCAATTTCAGCGTGCGCCCTGCTGATCGGCACCGCGCTCCAGATACCGCGCGAGCCGTTCGACGCCCGCGTCGAGCCGCGCCGGATCGCAGGCGTAGCACCAGCGCACGAAACCTTCGCCTTGCGGCCCGAACGCGCTGCCGGGTGCGAGCCCGAGACCCGCCTCGCGCACCAGCGACTTGCACAGATCGAGACTGCGCTCGGCGCCCGCGAGCCGGAAAAACAGGTACATCGCGCCATGCGGCACCTTCACGTCGACGCCGGGCAGCCGCGCGAGCGCCGCCGCGAGATGGTCGCGCGACGCACGCAGATCGGCGACCAGCGCGCGCGTCGAGGCCTCGCCCTGCTCGACGGCGACGATGCCCGCCTGCTGCACGAACGACGGCGCGCACGAGGTGTTGTACTCGACCAGCTTGCCCAGATCGTCCATCAAGGTGCGCGGGGCGACCATCCAGCCGAGCCGCCAGCCGGTCATCAGCCACGCCTTCGAGAACGAATTCACGCAGATCAGGCGTTCGTCGCGCGAGGCCAGATCGAGAAACGACGGCGCGGCGAGTTCGCCCGCCTCGCCGTAGTAGAGCCGCTCGTAGACTTCATCGGCGACGATCCAGATGCCGTGGCGGCGGCAATGCGCCAGCACGGCCTGCTGCTCGTCGCGCGTCATCACCCAGCCGGTCGGGTTGTTCGGCGAGTTGATCATCAGCATCCTGGTGCCGGGCGTCAGTGCCGCGAGCAGCGCGTCGAGGTCGAGCGTCCAGCCGCGCTCGCCGTAGCCGAGCGAGACCGTCTCGACCGAGGCGCCCAGAATCTTCGGAATCTCGACGAGATTCGGCCACAGCGGCGTGACCGCCACGACGCGGTCGCCCGCGCCCACCACCAGTTGCGCCGCGAGCATCAGCGCGTTCACGCCGGCGCTCGTCACCGCGATGTTGTCGGCGGACGTCGGGCCGTGCAGCGCGCTCACGTAGCGCGCCAGCGCTTCGCGCAGCGGCGCGATGCCGAGGTTGTGCGTGTAGAAGGTGTCGCCGCGCGTGAGCGCCTGCGCGGCGGCCTCGCGGATGAACGACGGCGTCGTGCGGTCCGACTCGCCGAACCAGAACGGCAGCACGTCCGCGACGCCGAAACCCGCGTTGGCCACTTCGCGGATCTGCGAGGAGCGTAGCGCGCGCACGGCGTCGCGCGCGAGGCTCGATCCGGCGGGCGCTGCGGGTGCAGCGGGTGCGTTGTGCGGGGAGTCAGGCGAAACCGAAGCGGACGAAACCGAAGCAGACGACGGGGACGAAGCGGACATCGAGCCTTCCTTGGCGGGTTGAAAGCGGACCACGTGCGAGCAGCCGGACCAGAACCGGATGCGGGCCGAATGCGAACCGGATGCGGGCCGGACGCGGCAGCGGGTAAAGCTCGACAGTGTAGCGCGCGATTTTTTTGAACGACGCCCCGCCCCGCCGCCATCTGCGCCGTTGTCCGCGAATCTATGCCCGTCTCTATCCCCGCCGCTATCCCGCCCCGCGCGACGCCTCCGGGCGGGCATCGAGTTCGCGGATCAGCGTCCAGACCGCCTCGGCGGCCGGCGACAGCGAACGCTCGCGCCGCCGCACGAGTTCGACGGTGCGCTCGGCGCGCGGCACGAGCGGGCGCGCCACCAGCGACGATCCCGAAGGCACCGGCAGCGCGAGCCACGGCAGCACGCTCACGCCCACGCCGGCCTCGACGAGGCCGAACACCGTCGCCGGATGGCCGAGTTCCTGCACGACGCGCGCGTGCACGCCCTGCTCGCGCATCACCGCGTCGATCAGCGGCCGGCTGCCGGACGCATGATCGAGCATCACGAGCCGCTCGCCGTCGAGCGCCTGCCAGCTCACCGCGTCGCGCTGTGCGAGCGCATGATCGTCGCGCACCACGACGCAGAACGAGTCGGTCGTCAGCAGCTCGGTTTCCAGATCGTCGGCGACCGGCTGGGCGCCGAGCGGCCCGATGATCACGCCGAAATCCACCTCGCCCGAGCGCACCTTGCGCACCACGTCGCTCTGCACGTCGTCGCGCAGGCCCAGCGTCACATACGGAAACCGCCGCCCGCACGCCGCCACCACCTCGGGCATCAGGCGGCACGCGACCGTCGGGCTCGCGGCCACCACCACGCGGCCGCGCCGCTGCTCGCCAATTTCGCGGATCTCGCGCAGCGCGTCGTCGAGGTCGCCGATCAGACGCGGAATGCTCGCGATCAGATTCGCGCCGACATCGGTGAGCTGCACCTCGCGCGTCGTGCGATCGACGAGCTTCACGCCCATCTCCGCTTCCAGCTCACGCACGCAGCGGCTCACCGCCGACTGCGTCAGGCCGATTTCATCCCCCGCGCGGCTGAAGCTGTGCAGGCGCGCGACTTCGATAAACACCCGCAACTGCCGCAACGTCACATTCATCTACCCGCCTCATTAATTGTTCGTATTCATGCAATTTTATGACAGCTTTGGCGAGGCGCGCCGATCGTTACCGTCGCGTGAATCTCACAGCCCATTATTCGACGCAGTGCAGCAATCGGCCTGGATCGCACGCCTGGAGGGCCTGTTTGCACAAGATTGGTGATTCTCCCGATTTCCCGACGATGCGTTTTCGAGTCTCATACGCCCCTGGCAAGCACCCGCGCGGGCTTGATGCCACGCGGCTTCGAGACGAAAGCGTGCGAGCTGGCACGCTTCTCGCATTAAGGCAGACACAGGATCGGCGGACGGTCCGTCGCTTTTCGAGATTAGCCCGTCCACAACCGATTCCGCCTGGTACTCCGCCAACCGGCCGGAAGTACATGAAGAGTGCGCAGCGCGGGGCAGCGCACCGGAGATAGCTTCGCTGAGGTGAAACATGATGCTGTTCGACGATTTGAGAGACAACGAGTGGGCGCTGGTCGAGGCATTGTTCTGTGCAGAACCGGCACGTAGCGAACGACGCGGACGGCCTCGCGTCGAGGCGCGTGCAGTGGTCAACGCAGTGCTGTGGGTGCTGTCGACCGGTGAAGGCTGGTCCAAGCTGCCGGGCCGCTACCCCTCGCCGCCTACCTGCCGCCGCCGTTTCGACGAGTGGCAAGCCGACGGCACGCTCGCCGAGATCGTGAAGCGCCTCGGCACGAGCGGTCGCGAAATTTCGCTGCGCGGACGCATTGGCGCCACCGCCACGAAGCCGCCGGCACCGCCGAGCCGCGATCGTCTGCGCGGCGCGTTCTGGACCAACCCGGAGTCGTGGCGCGCGCCCGTCAAGATGGCTTGAGCGCACGCTGAGCCGCCCGCCTGCCGGAACCTGACCGGCACGACCTCCCGCTTTCTGCCGCCGGACGCCTCGCGCGTCTGGCGATTCATCCGCAACGGCGCCTGCCGCGGACTCCCTTCCTGAAACGCGACGTCGCGACTGCATCGAACCTGGTCGCTGCGGTGGATCGCGCTCGTCCCTCGCCTGCTTCGACGATCAACGCGCTCTCACGCACCCTCACGCGCCTTGCACGCCCGAAATCGGTGCGCGCGAAACATCTCTTTACCAATATTTACAGCGCGCTTTCGCCTCTGACGGTAGCGTAGGAGCATGTCTACAAACGTCAACAGCCCGTTCTGACGGGAGGCTGCCATGAAATCCATGATTCTGCTCAATCGGGGCGTCATGGTTTCGCTGTCCGCCCTTGCTCTGCTCGCGCCGCTGGTATCGACGACGCTCTCGTTGACCGCCACGGCCCAGCCACCGCGTCCCGGCGAAGCCAGTTGGGGGATTTCGCGCACCGGCGCACGCGCCTGGCCGCCGGAAGCCGGCGGCGTGCCCGATCGCGTCAACGAACCTGTTCCGCGCGGCGACCTGCGCGGCGATATTGCCGACAACGCCCGCCGCAGCGGTCCGTCGCGTCCGGCGCAGGGCGGCGATTCGCGTCGCTGACGCATACCGCTGAGCGCGTCGCTGAGCGGCATGCGAGCCCGACCGGAAGCGCGCAACAGCATTTCGCGCACCCGGCGCGCAAAGCTCGCGCGAAACAGGGAACCTCTTGTGCCCAAAACCGGTCTACTTCCATGCCATTAAGCACAGCGTGGCAGCAGTAATTCCGGTAAGCCCGTATCTTTCGATGCGGGCTTTTTTTTGGCTGGGTAAAAACGGGAACGCGGATGACGGCGACTGGCCTGTGCCGCAGTCGCGCCCGAGCGGGCAGGCAGCGTTGCCCGAAGGCGTGCGCCCGTGGCTAGGAACGCACTTCGGCCGCGGACGATTGCGGCGCGCTTTCGTCGACGTAATCGGCCATGCGCTGATCGGTCCAGTGGAGCGTGCGCTCGTCGCGGGCGAGGCGCGCGAATTCGGCGCGACCGCGGTCGGTCAGCACGGCGATATCGACGGGAGCGTGAAACCCGGGCGCCGGCGCGACGGTGCGCTGCCTGACGGTATCCATGAGACCGAGGTTGCGCAGATATTGAAAGACTTCAGGACGGCGCGCCCACGGGACCTGCCGATACTGCACCCGCCGCAGCGCTTCGAGTACTGCTTCGTTGGAATACGTGGTCATCTCACTTCTTTCTTAAAATGCAGTCCTGCGGCAATCCCGCCTGCTGCGGCGCGAAACAGGCGCGCTGCGAGGCGTGGAGCCGCGCGCGCCGCCGTGCCTTGCGCCGTGGCACGGACTGCAGGTTATTTGGGGCCCCGCGGAAAGCCTCAGCCGTACTTGCGGCCCGAAGCCCGCCGGCCCTCGCTTCCGGCGTGCCTGACGCGGCTGCCGCTGTCGCGGCGCACGCGCGCAATGCACGCTTCATCCCGAAAACAATACGTTACCTCATTCAAATTGATACTAATCGGATTATTTTTCCTGGTCATTGCGCTATTCGTGCTGTGGCGCAACGGACGCCGACTTGTCGCAGGCGTCGCGATTGTCCTGTTCGGACTCCTCGCGACCGGCTGGCTTGCGCTACCGCTCGTCGACCTGGCGCAGCCCTCGTCCTATCGTACTCCCTACGATCCGGCCGCGACGCCGCTTGAGGCATTCGGCGCGCGCACCGCGATCGTCATGCTCGGCGGCGGCACCGAAACCGGCGACGACGGCACGCTCGTGCCCAAGCACGACGTCTACGCGCGCATCGCGCTCGCCGCCTCGCTCGACGCGCGTTGCCGGGTCGCCGGACGCGTCTGCCGTGTGATCGTGAGCGGCGGCAATCCGCAACATCACGCCGCCAGCGAAGCCGACACCTACGCGCCCCTGCTGCTGCGCGCCGGCGTGCCGCCCGCCGACCTCGTGCTGGAAAACCGCAGCCTGACGACCTGGGAGAACGCCCGCAACGTCGCGCCGATCGTGCACGCCGAGCGCGCAGATACGCTCTTCCTTGTAACCTCCGCTTATCACATGCCGCGCGCGATGCTCGATTTCCACCGCTTCGAGATGGAGCCTGCGCCGGCCGTCTCCAGCGTGCGTCATGTGCGCGCGGGCATCCAGCCGCGCCTGACGAATCTTCAAGACGCGGAAGTCGCGCTGCACGAATTGATTGGGATTGCGCAGTTTTATGTCTATCGGATGATCGGCTGGTTCTAGCGCGTGGCCGCGTAGCGAAGGCCATGCGGCGGCAAGTGCAACATTGTGTAACAGATGCGCGCACGCTTTATGCGATGTCATCTGAAGCGACAACTTCGTCGTTAGAATGACATGCCAATCCTGCTCGGCAGGCTCCGGCTGGGTCCATAAACCACTCCTTTGGAGGTCGTGATGAAAAAAGTGTCCCTCGCAGTCCTGGTTTCGCTGTCCGCGCTGACGGGCGCCGCCTACGCACAAACGGAGAACGGCATCACGATGAGCACGGACCCCGCCCGGGCCTCGGACGTCGAGCAACGCGCGCAAGATCTGCAGTCGCGCCAGCAGGCCGCGGCCCAGTCGGAGTCCGAAGCGCCGATGAAGCACCACAAGAAGGGTGCGCATCCGCATCACAAGAAGCCGGCGCAGTAATGCGCAAGGCGGCCCGCGCCAGCGCATAGTCAGGCGCCGGATTGGCGGAAGCCCTCGCGGGCAGATCGCCCGGCTGCGCATGGGTGCTCTGCGCGACACGCTGCCGGGCGATTACCAGAATGCGCGGTGCGCGGGCCGCCAGCCAGACATATCGAGCCGAAGCCGGTCATCCGGTCTCGGCTTTTTTCATGGGACGAACGCCAATCGGCCTGCGAACCGGCCCGCGCGCGGGTTATGCTAAAGTCGCGCACCTCGAATTCACCCACTGTTAGTGCGCCCCACGCGCGGAGAAAAAACGATGAGCAACATCCAGCTCGACATCGAATGGACCGAAGCGGCATCCCGCAAGATCGAAAAGCTGATGCCGCGCGGCAAAGGCACCGAGGCGTTCCTCGCGCTGCCCCCGATCGAATGCATGCCGATGGAAGGCGACGTGCTGTTCCTCGGCCCGGAAGGCAAGCAGCAGCCGTTTATCGTTGCCGAACGTCAGTATCACCATGAAGGCGACGCCGACTGGACCATCGTCCTGATCCTCGACGTGCCCAGCACGGCACACTGATCGCCGGTCCGGCTGGTCCAGACGCTCGACGGGCGGCCCTTTGCGGCCGCCCGTTTCGTTTTCAGGCTCTACGTTTTCGCCCTGTGAGCGCTGACGCCTAAGAGCGCGCCTCACTCCTGCACGCGCCGCCGCCCTTCCTTGACGTCGCCGCGACGCGACTTGCCGTCGAGGCGACGCTGCTTCGAGACGCGCGTGGGCCGCGTCGCCACCCGTGCCTTGCGCGTGACGCTCACACTGTCGATGAGCGCTTCGAGCCGTTCGAGCGCGGCGGCGCGGTTCTGCTCCTGGGTGCGGAATTCCTGAGATTTGATGACGACCACGCCCTCGTGCGTGACGCGCCGATCCGAGATCGCGAGCAGGCGCATCTTGAGCACGTCGGGCAGCGACGAGGCGCGGATGTCGAAACGCAGGTGAATCGCGCTCGACACCTTGTTCACGTTCTGGCCGCCCGCGCCCTGCGCCCGGACGGCGGTGAGTTCGATTTCGTGGAGCGGGACAGGCGGACGCGGAAACATGGCAAGTCGGTCAAGGATCAGCCCGCCAGTTTCGCATACGCGGGCGCACGCGATGCGATCCCGCGCAACCCCGAGCCCTGCACTGCCCGCGTCAGGCACACGATATGCGGCCCGCCAAACCGATGTCGGTGCGGCACGCGTTGCCGATCACCGGACATTTGCCGCATACTTTCCGCAACCCTCCAAGGAGCACGCACCTCATGAAGCTGCGTCCAGCATTCGTCGCCGAACTGGCGGTCAATCTGCTGCTGCCCTGGGTCGCTTACCGGCTCGCCCAACCGTACTGGGGCGAAATCGGCGGCCTGATAGCCTCAGCCATTCCCCCGCTCGCCTGGAGCGCCGTCGAACTCGTCCGCTTCCGGCGTATCGACGCACTCTCGGCCGTCATCCTGCTCGGCATCGTCCTCTCGCTCGCGGCCATGGCCTTCGGCGGCGGCACGCGTGCGCTGCTGATGCGCGAAAGTCTTGCCTCGGGCGCGATCGGCGTGGCCTTCCTCGGTTCGCTGTTCGCACGGCGCCCGCTGGTGTTCTATCTGACGCGCGCCACGGTCGCGCGCGAAACGCGCGAAGGCGTCGCGCGGCTCGAACTGCTGTGGAGCGAAAACCGCAGCTTCGGTGCCGCAATGCGTCTGCTCACGCTCGTGTGGGGCGCGGGCCTGTGCGCCGACGCGGCGCTGCGCACGTACCTCGCGGCGACCTGGCCAATCGAGCGCTTCCTGGTGGTCTCGCCGATCCTCGGCTACGTGGTGTTCGGCCTGCTGCTCGCGTGGACCTTCTGGTATCGCACGCGCATGCGCCGTATCCGCGGCACGCATGGACTGCTCGGCGATGCGTCGAGTCTGAGCGTCGATTAGTCTGCGTCCGCGTCTGCGCCGCTCGTCGGCCACGCCTCGTTCGACGCGCCCGCCCGTCGAGGCGCGCGTCTGCGTCGCGGGAAAGCCCGCATACAGAGACGGGCAGATCGCGCCCGAAATCCGATAAACTCAGCGCCACAGTCCGCGGCGCACAGCCGCATTCGAATACCACCGGCAGTCGATGCGCTACTCCGTAGAAATCAGGAAATTCCTCTATAGCCAGTACTTCTACGGCGGTCTGCGCATCGCGGTCGGCATTTCGCTGCCGGCCATCCTGTGCCTGTTCGTTCTCGACAAGAGCGACCTCGGCTTCACGATTTCGACCGGCGCGCTCGGCGCCTGCGTGGTCGACATGCCCGGCCCGCTCAAGTACAAGCGCAACGAGATGCTCGCGTGCAGCGTGATCGGTTTTCTGTCCGCGTACGCTACGGGGCTCGCCACCTTCAGCCCGATCGCGCTCTGGGCCACGGTCGTGCCGCTCACCTTCGTGCTCTCGCTGATCGTGGTCTACGGCAATCGCTGGCCGCAGATCAGCTTCGCCACGCTGTTCATGATGGTGATGACGCTCGAGGAGCATTTCACGCCGCATCAGGCGCTCATCAACGCGCTGTGGATTCTGCTGGGCGGCCTCTGGTACACGGGCTGGTCCACGCTCGTCAGCAGGCTCATGCTCGATCGCATCGAGCAGCAGGCGCTCGCCGAAAGCGTGTTCGCCTGCGCCGACTATCTGCTCGCGCGCGCGCAGTTCTACGACCTCGACAACGATCTCGACGAGTGCTATCGCAACCTCGTCGCCAAGCAGATCGCGGCGGTCGAGCGCCAGGACGCGGCGCGCGACATCGTCCTGCGCAACCTGCCCAAGCTGCGCAGCGGCCGGATCGACGCGCGCCGGGCGATGCACTTCAATCTCTTCATCAACACGGTCGATCTGCACGAGCTGTTCGTGGGCGCACACACCGATTACCCGCTCGTGCGCAACACCTTCGGCGGCTCCGATCTGCTGGTGTTCTATCGCGACTTGATCCGCAAGGCCGCCGCCGATCTCGAAGACATCGGCCTCGCGGTGCTGCAGAACGAAGCGCCGCGCGCGAACGTCAACGTGAAGGCCGAACTGCGCGCGATCGAATACGAACTCGAACTGCTCAAGAAGCGCGATCTGCCCGCGAAAGATCCCGAAGCATACGCGGCGATCTCGGCCTCGTTCCGCCGCATCTGGAGCGCCACGCGCCTGATCGACCGCATGCGCCGCAGCCTCGCGAGCGAAGTGCCGACCACCGAAACCGAAGTGCGGATCGACGAGGCGCTCACGCGTTTCGTGACGAACCGGCGCGTCTCGTGGCTGCAGATCTTCTCGAACCTGACGATGGCGTCGCCGAGCTTTCGCCATGCGCTGCGCGTGACGATCGCCGTGGCCGTGGGCTTCTGGCTCGGCCGCCTGCTGCCGCTCACGAACGCGTACTGGATCGTGATGACGAGCATCATCATTCTGAAACCCGGCTACTCGCTCACGCGCCAGCGCAACGCGCAGCGTATCGTCGGCACGCTGATCGGCTGCGTGGCCAGCATCGCGCTGATCCTGCTCGTGAAGCAGCCGCTCGTGCTGCTCGTTTCGATGTTCGCGGCGATGGTGATGAGCTACAGCCTGCTGCTGTTCAACTACACGGCGAGCGTGGTCTTTACCTCGGCTTATGTGCTGCTGATGTTCCATCTGCTCGCGCCGGGCAGCATGCGCATCATCGGCGAACGCGCCATCGACACGGTAGTGGGCTGCATGATCGCAATCGGCGCGAGCCATCTGTTCCCGTACTGGGAATATCGCCTGATGGGCAAGCTCGTGCACGACATGATCGCGGCGACGCGCGGCTATCTCGAAGCCAGCTGGTGGCGCAGCGCGCGCAAGACTGCGCCGCAGCCGGCCTTCGCGGGCGGCATGCTGACGGAGGCGTCGGCGCGCGTGGCGTCGGTCGCGACGGGCGGCAATGCGGCGGGCGCGGGCAACGCGCAAGCCTCCGAAGCGCTCGTGCTGGACGCCGACGACGCGTCCACCGCCAGCCAGCCTGTGGCCGCAGTGGGCGCGAAGGCCGCCGCGCAAAGCACCCAGACGTCGACAGCCGCGGCCGCCGTACCCGCCCTCGCGCGCGACTTCCGTTACCGGCTCGCGCGCAAGAACGTGCACGTGGCGTTTGCGAATCTCGGCCAGGCGTTTCAGCGCATGATGCTCGAACCGAAGTCGGCGCAGAAGTTCGTGCCCGAACTCAACGACCTGCTGGTGCGCAGCCACGAACTGGCCTCGCAGATCACGGCCACCGCCCCGCTGTTGCGCAGCACCGCGAATCTCGAAGCGGATGCGGCAGAAAACGTGAAACTCGACGCGCTGGAACGCACGTTCGACTGCGTGCGCGAGAATCTCGTGGCTGCGGAGACGGGCACGGCCGTCCCCGAGGATCAGCTCGATATTTCAAAGCGCATGACGCGCGAACTCGACACCATGGTGGTCGACGCGGAACGCGCGCTCGGCCCGGCCGCCGAACTCGTGCAGGATCTGAAGCTGCTCGCGCATCAAGGCAAGCAAATGCTCGCGGCGTCATGGCTGATCCGGCGCGACGCGAGCCTGATCCATCTGCCGGAAGCGTAAAACGGTTTTACTGCGCGTGGCGTTACTGCGTGGCGCTGCCCGCCTGCGTGGCGGTCGCGCTGGTGGCCGCATGGCTCGCCTGCGCGCCGACGGTCTCGTCGTATTCGCGCTTGCTGCGCAGCGCATTGAACAGCACGGTGCCGATCACGAACAGCACCACCACCACGATCAGGACACCTACACCCAACGTGGGGTTCTTCTTGCGCGGCTCGTTCATGTAGCGTGCCCTGCCCGATGAGGTAAGGAAGAAGGAAGGGGCATTCTACGCCGCCGCGCCTTGCAGACGGCTTGCGACGCGGATGAGGACCGGCACGACACGCGCAATGCTCGAACGCGTTCAGGTTCCGCGCACCGGCAACGCCGTCGAATACTTGATCTGCTCCATCGCGAAACTCGAACTCACGTCGAACAGCGGCACGGCGCGAATCAACTGCTTGTAGATACGATCGAAATCGTCGATATCGGACACCACCACGCGCAGCAGGTAATCGGTCTCGCCGCTCATCCGGTACACCTCGACGATCTCGGGAAAATCCTGCACCGCGCGCGTGAAGTCCTGCGCCCACGCCTCGGTGTGCTGGTTGGTGCGCACGGCGACGAACACCGTCGTGCCAACGCCCAGCTTCTTCGGATCGCACAGCGCCACTTGCGCGCGGATCACGCCGGTTTCCTTGAGGCGCTGCACGCGTTTCCAGCACGGCGTCTGCGAGAGATTGACGCGCTGCGCCAGTTCGGCGACCGGCATGGTGGCATCCTGTTGCAGCAGCTCCACCAGCTTTTTGTCGATGATATCCATTCCCACCTACCCCGTCGTATAGAAATTTCTTCTATCTTACGCCGCAATGGGGAAAAAGAATGGAAACTCTTTCTCGACGCCAATCGGTATAACTCTGTTGACGAGAACCACGCGACACGAGGCCCGCCGATGAATGCTCCCTTCGACCCCGCGCTGCTGGACGCCGCCCATGCCGACCACGCCGCGGCCGTCGCGCGCCTGTGCCGCGCGCTGGACGATGCGTTCGACGCCAGCGCCCATGCCCTTGATGCCGACGAGGCGAGCCACAGCAATCCCTCGCGCTGCGCGGCATTCGCGCAAGGCGTGCGCTTCGCGCTCGCCCAGGCGCTGGCCGACGCCGCGCTCGTCGCACCCGCGCAGCGCCTGCCCGCCGCAGGCACCGACATCGACACCTATCGCCGCCACCTGATCGCCGCCGATCCGCGCGGCCGTTATACGGTCGCCGCACTGGTCTGGCAGCCGGGTCATGCGAGCCCGGTGCATGCGCATCACACGTGGTGCGGCTACGCCGTGCTCGACGGCACGCTCACCGAAACGCTCTACGACTGGAACGAGTCGCGCGGCGTCGCCGAAATCCGGCGCGCGCAGCAACGGACAACTGGCGCAATTGCGTTCGGCGGCCCCGGACGCAAGAACGTGCATCGACTCGCCAACGACAGCGCGGCGCAGACGGTTTCGCTGCATGTGTACGGGGTTGCGGCCGCGCGGATCGCGACGCACGTCAACGACGTGTTGTCGTTCGCGCTCGCGGTCTGACTGGCCGTTTCAGTTGCGTCCGGCGGTGGGAATCTGCGGCGGCGCGCCTTCGGGGCTGCCGGTCGGCGGCGGCGCGGGACGGGGTTCGTGCGAGGCGTCGCGCGTCACGCCACGCGTCGCGATATCGCTGGCTGCCCCGGCTTGTTTCGATTCCGCCTCGGCGCGAGCGTGCGCCTCGTCCGGCATCTGCGGCGCGCCGTGCTCGTCGTGCTCCGCTGCGGTTTCGGGGCCGTCGCCCGGATCGCCGGCATCGCGCGCATCCTCGCCGCGCGGCGACATATGCACCTGCATCTGCGGCACTGGCATCTCGATACCCGCTTCGTCCATATGCCGCTTCAACCGCGCGTTGAACGCGCGCGCCACGCTCCACTGCTGCAACGGCCGCGTCTTGATCTGCCCTTTCACGACCATCCAGTTCGGATCGAAACGATCGAGGCCCCACACTTCCACGGGCCCGAGAATCTCGCGCCGATAGCGGAAATCCGCGACCAGCTCCGCGCCGGTTTCGCGGATCATGCGCGTGACCGTATCGAGATCGACGGAAAACGGCACGCGCACCTCGAACACCGCGAACGCAAAATCGCGCGACAGATTCTTGACGATCTTGATCTGCGAAAACGGGATCGCGTGAATCGCGCCCTGCCCGTCGCGCAGCCGCACGGTGCGAATCGACAGATGCTCGACGGTGCCCGCATGGCCGTTGTCGAGATCGATCCAGTCGCCCACCGAAATCGTCTCTTCGATGATGATGAACAGCCCCGTGATCAGGTCGGTCACGAGCGATTGCGCGCCGAAGCCGATCGCCAGACCGATCACGCCCGCACCGGCCAGCAGTGGCGTCACGTTGATGCCGAGATTCGCCGCCGTAACGATGCCCGCGATCGTGAGTATCGTCACGAGCAACGCGTTGCGCACCAGCGGCAGCATGGTGCGCGCACGCGTGCTGGGCGCGCGGCCCTTGGTGCGCGGGCCGCTCGGATTGAGCGCTTCGAGAATCGCCGTATCGAGCACGATCCAGACGAGCCACGCGAGAAACACGGTGAAGAGGATCGCGAAGATCGCGTGGGCGATGCCGCGCGCGGCCACGTTCGCCTCGATGATCGCCGCGAGCGACACGTCCCAGAGGCGCGCGCACGACTCGAAATACGCGAGCCAGACGAACAGCACCAGCAGCGTGCCCGCGAAACGCAGCAGCCGGCGCAGATACGGCGAGCGTCGCCGCACGCGCGTGAGGTCGGGCCGCGTGATGCGGAACACGACCGCCGAGAGGAAGAACGCGAGCACCAGCAGCAGCGCGGTGACGACGGAGATTTGCAGCACGTTTTCGTGACTGCTGATGCCGCCGAGCGTTGCCACGATCGAGGCCGCCGCGAGCAACAGCATCGGCAGTTGCCAGAGCGAGGCGAGCACGTCGAAGACTTCGGTCAGCGCCTTGTGGTCCTGACGCAGCTGATAACTGCGGTTGCGGATCAGATGCGCGACGGGTCGCCGGAAGCCGATCGCGAACACCGCCGTGAGCACGGCCGCCGTCATGTTCGCGCAGGTGGAGACGAGCGCGGCGAGATTGACGCCCAGTTCGCTCGCGACTTCGTAATTGGTGGCCGCGTCGCCGAGCGCGGCGAGCACGCCGATCGCCCACAGCAGCCGGCGCGCCTCGTGGATCAGCACGTTGACGGCCACGCGCCGATGCCCCGCGCCGAACAGCGAGAACATGATCAGACAGATCGACGAGAACACCGCGCCCGCGACGATCGCATAGGCGATCACCACGCCGATCGTGCGCCCGAGCGCCTGCGGCAGCGCACGCTCGACGATCAGCGCGCCGATGAACGCGACGATCCACGGCGCGACGCGATGCAGCACGAACACCAGCAGATCGATGGTGCTCGGATTGGGCCGCAGGCCCACCCGCACGGAAAAGCGGCGCAGCATGCGGCGTTCGAGCCAGCGCAGCGTCGCGGCGCACACGCCCCAGCCGAGCAGCATCGCCGCCATGTCGAAGAGAATGCGGCCGAGCGTCTCGCCCTCGCCGCCCGAGGCGATCGTGTACAGCTCGATGCCGGCGGCGTTGAAGCGGCCCGCCCAGTAATGCAGCGGGCTGGGGCCGCGGCGCGCGTCGGCTTCCACCGAGGCGAGGCCGGAGGCGATCGCGCCGAGCAGCCCGGACGCGTTCGCCGCCGCGCCCGAAGCGGGCGCAGGCGCGACGTTCTCGGACGCCGAACGCAGTTTCTTGAGCTGCGAGAGGAGCGCGTTGCGCTGCTTGTCGCTGTCGAGCGTGCTGATGACGCTGTCGAGCGAACGCGTGAACTCCGCCTGGCTCGCGGGCGACGGCGCCGACGCGGCGTCGGCGGCGGACGCGCCCGACGCAGTCGCGGGCGCGCCGGTAATGAGGCTTTGCAGCGCGGGGAGCACCGGCACGGCGGCCGGTGCGGCCGGCGCAGCGGGTGCAGCCGCTGCCGCTCCGGCGGCGAATGCGGGCGCGCACAGGCCCAGCCCGCCTGCCAGCAGGATGCCGATGAAAAAGCGCACGATGCGGACGATGCGCTCGATGCGGACGCAGCCCATCCACGGGCCGCGCAGATCGCGACGTGCGCCGACCGGTGCGAGTAAATGCGCGAGCGGGAAAGCCCAAAACAGAGCCAGCACGGAACCCGACGCGGACGGCCGCACGCGTTGCGGCGTCCCGCCCGCGTCGTCCCGTCCGAAGCATGGATTCATGGCGAAGGGGCGAAATCAGGACGCTCCAGTGTAGCCGCAGACGCCGCGGCCACGCCTCACGCGTGCGTAACAGAATGCAAGCGGGAGAAGGCAAGCGCGGCTCCACGCCGCGCCGCATCAATACGCGACCGTCGCGATCTGGCGCACGAAGTGCGCGTGCTCCAGTTCGTTCACGAAAGCGATGGCGTAATCCTCGGCGGAAATGCGGCTGTCACCCTTCGCGTCGGCGATCAGCGTGTTCGTGCCCGTGCGGAACGCGCCGGTACGCTCGCCCGGGGCGATCAGCGCGGCGGGCGCGAAGAAGGTCCAGTCGAGATCCGTCACCGTGCGGTAAAAAGCGAGTGCCTCGCGGTGCGCGAGCGCGATCGGCTTGTAGGCGTCCGGGAAGCCGTCCGTATCCACCAGTTGCTTGCCGGGCGCGACTTCGAGCGAGCCCGCGCCGCCCACCACCACGAGGCGCGTCAAGCCCGCGGCGCGCGTGCCGTCGACCAGTGCGCGGCTTGCGACCTGCAGATCGCCCAGTTGGCCCGACGGCGGCGCATAGGCGCTCGCCACCACGTCATGACCGCGCACCGCCGCCGCCACGCTCGCGGCATCGAGCAGATCGGCCTTCGCGGCCTGTACGTTCGGGCCGGCGATGACGCGCTCAGGCTGGCGCACCAGCGCACTGACCTGATGGCCACGGCGTGCCGCTTCGGCGGCGATGCGCGAACCCACCATGCCGGTGGCGCCAAAAAGCGCGATTTTCAGGGATTGGCTCATGTTCGACTCCTGTCTGAAGTTAAGGCATTTATGTAACTAATTTAGTTACAGTTTTGGGGCTAAAAAACGGGGCTAAGCCCCGTCGGGTGAAATCCTGTCGCGTGCTGCGCGGCCCCGCTTTCCCGCCCGATCACGCCCGGCGCGGCACCTTCGGCGCACGCGTGCGTTCGAGCTTGCGCTCGTTGCGCTGCATGTCCTCGACCACGTCGGTGAGCGTGCGCGCCGCCAGCGAGGCTTCCATCGCGCGCTGCGCATCGTCGATCACGCCGCGCAGCGACTGCTGGATATGCCGCCCCACCATGCAGGCCGGATTTGGCTCCTCGCGGTGCATCGCGAAAAGCTGCGCGTCGTCGACCGCGTGATAGATCTCGAGCAGCGTGATCGTACGCGGCTCGCGCGCCAGCAACGCCCCGCCGCCCGCGCCCAGCTGCGACGTGGTGAGCCCGGCGTTGGCCAGCATCGTCAGCAAACGGCGGATCAGCGCGGGATTCGTGTTCACGCTGCCCGCGATCATCTCCGAGGACAAGGGCTCGCCTTCCTGCAACGCCAGCAGCGCGAGCACGTGAACGGCGAACGCAAAACGGCTACTCGTATTCACAGCGAACCGGCCGCAGCGCGTGCGGCAAGATAAAGTGTAACCATAATAATTACATTAATTCCGTTCGTCAAACGACGCGATGCGCCTGCTGCCCCGCGTCACTGGCTGGCGCCCGTCGACGAGCCCGCCGCCGCGCCGCTCGCGGCCCAGCGTTGCAGCGAATGGCCGGCGATCGAGAGACCCGTGCCGGTGGCCGCCGCCGCGTCGCCGAGCATCGCGTGCGCGGCGCTCGCCGCCTCACGCCACTGGCCGCGCGCCTGAGACGCGAGTTCGGCGCTGGAGTCGCTGGCATTCTGGGCGATGGAGGCGCTCGCGTCGCTGGCGCGGTCGGCCTGCGATTGTATGTGCGAGTCGATGGTCGCCTGGGTCTGCGACGCCGCGTGATCGAGCTGACGCTGCGCGGAATCGAGTTGCTGATTCACGAAACTCGCCGCATGGCCGAGCGCCTGCGCGGCTTGCGCCTGCGCCTGGCTCGCCGCGGCCTGCACGGCTTGCTGCGCGGCGTCGGCGGACTTGTTGGCAAGATCGGACGCCGTCTGATCGTGTTTTTCGCAGCCCGCCAGCAGCGCGCAGACGAGCGCCGGCGCGAGGGCCATGCGTGCCACGCGCGCAAGGGACGCAAGCGAGGCGTCGGCGTGCTGCGACAGGTCCTTCGCTACGTGCTTCGATACCCGCTTCGATACCTTCAAATACATGGTCATCCTGAAAAAGACACCGCACGCAGCGGCTTGCAAAGATGAAAACGCGGCAATGATACGCTGCCACGCCGCACCCGTTCTTCTGCAACGAGAGAAAAACCCGCGCGCTCGAACACGGGCCGCGCGAGCGCGCTGGCGTCGGTGTCGAGCGTGCTCGCCTCGGCCTCGCGCGCCAATGCCTCCAGCCGCGCGATCAGCGCCGACGCCAGCCCGCGCCGCGTCCATCCGGGCGCGACGTAGAGCATCTCCACATGGTAGACCGGAAAGAGCTGCGCGAACGCCACCGGCGCGCCCGCGTAATCGGCGATCAGCGTCACGCCGCGCGCCAGGCGCGCGTCGAACTCCGACAGATTGTCGGCGCTTGTCGACCAGGCGGCACGCTGCGGTGCGTCATAGTGCGACGCCGCCAGTTCATTGACGGCGGCGCGGAACACCGCGGCGAGCGACGCCGCGTCGCGGCCCGGCTCGTAGGTGCGCCAGCCGATGTCGGCGAAGGTGGGCGTGCCCGGCGCGCCGGGCTGTGCGAAATCGTCAAACATGCTGGAGTAGACTGCGTGAGACCCGTTTATGTTCCACGCTTGGCGTTTCACGTGCGCAAACCGCAACCCCACCGAGGAGGCAAGCCATGGCAGTCAAGAAGATCCTGTTTCTCACCGGCGATTTCGCCGAGGACTATGAAACGATGGTGCCGTTCCAGGCGCTGGTCGCGATCGGCCATCAGGTCGATGCCGTGTGTCCCGGCAAGAAGGCCGGCGAGCGCATCAAGACGGCGATCCACGACTTCGAGGGCGACCAGACCTACACCGAAAAGCCAGGCCATCAGTTCGCGCTGAATGCGAGCTTCGACGAAATCGATCCCCAGCACTACGACGCGCTCGCCATCGCCGGCGGACGCGCGCCCGAGTATCTGCGGCTGAATCCGAAAGTCATTGAAATCGTGCAGTACTTCGCGGGCGCGAACAAGCCGATCGCGGCCATCTGCCATGCGGCGCAGTTGCTGGCCGCCGCCGAGGTGATCCGCGGCAAGCGCATTTCGGCCTATCCGGCCTGCGCGCCCGAAGTGCGGCTCGCGGGCGGCGAATATGCCGATATCGCCATCGATTCCGCCGTGACCGACGCGCCCTTCGTGACCGCCCCGGCCTGGCCCGCGCATCCGGAATGGCTGCGCCAGTTCCTCGTGCTGCTGGGCACGCGCATCGAGCCCTGACTTATCTCGTTCGCCTGTTTAGGACCGGTCTGATGGTTTTTGTGCCAGGCACTCCCGACAATCCAGGATGGATTGCGGGAGTGCATCGATGGACCTGACAGACTGGATTGTGTTGCTCGTGATCGCCTTGATGGCGATCGCTTTCTTTTGCCGCCGCGCGCACCGTCGCGGCACGGCCGCCGAACGCGCCCGCCATCTGCGCGGCACGCGCATGTTGATCCAGGCCGCCATCGCGCTCTGGGGCGCGCTGCTCATGCTCGAACGCGCTTTCGTCTCTCCCGCCGGCATGCCGTTCGGCACATCGCTGAGCACGCACGCCGTGCTGGGCGTCGTCGTCGTGCTGGCCGTGGCGGGCTGTCTCTGGTCGATACGCGGTCACCAACTGCTCAAGACCCGGCGGATTTTCGCGTGCTGATTGCATGACGTGCATCAACGCGTTACCGTTCTTCCCACCTCACGTCACACACCCGCCGCATCCGGCGGTCCGCCTGCCAC
This sequence comes from Paraburkholderia sp. SIMBA_027, assembly GCF_046535315.1. Lineage (NCBI taxonomy): Bacteria > Pseudomonadati > Pseudomonadota > Betaproteobacteria > Burkholderiales > Burkholderiaceae > Paraburkholderia > Paraburkholderia sp. SIMBA_027. Next base: position 321,772 of record NZ_JAWRWY010000008.1, on the reverse strand, counting down.
GGCCAGCTTGCCCGTCGCCTTGAGCGCGCCCGGGCGCGCCGGCGGCTGCCCTTCGGCGCTCTCGTCGCCGCCGCGCAATTCCCGTTCATGCGCGGCCAGCAGCGCAGCCGCGTCGCCGGGCGCGGGCGGCACGACCGCCAGCGCATCGGGCAACGACAGATAGAACGTCGTGCCCTCGCCTTCCACCGACTCCACCCACACGCGCCCGCCGTGCCGCTCGACCATGCGGCGCACCAGCGCGAGCCCGATGCCCTCGCCCGGCGCAACGTTGCCGTGCATGCGCTGGAACGCCTGAAACAGCCGCGGCAGCGCCACTTCGGGAATGCCGAGACCGTTGTCGCGGACGTAGAAGATGTGCAGCGATTCGACGCCCGGCGGCGCATCGGCCGCGCCGATCTCCACGCGCCCTTCGCGCGCCGGATCGAGATAATTGAGCGCATTGCCGATCAGGTTCGCGAACACCTGCTCCAGCGCGGTCGGATCGCCCCAAACGGCGGGCAGCATGCGCACGCTCACCTGGGCGTTACGCGCGCGCACCGACGCGTGCATGGCGTCGACCACGCGCTGCACCAGCTCCTGCACGTTCACGCGCTGACGCCGGTACTCCACGCGCCCCACGCGCGCGAGTCGCAGCAGCGCGTCGATGATGTGCGAGGCGCGCAGCACGGCCGTCTGCAAATAGCGCAGCGCCTCGCCAATATCCTCGTTGATGATGCGCTCGACGCGTTCGCGCGCTTCGGCCGTCAGCGACGAATGCGCGACGCGGTCGCGCAGATCGTCGCAGGCGTGATGCAGCTCGCGCGAAAAGCCTTGCAGGTTGACCAGCGGCGCACGCAGATCGTGCGACACGCTATGGATGAACATCTCGTTTTCCTGCGTCTGCTGGCGCAGGTTTTCGTTAATGCGCGCCAGTTGCTCGGCGCGCCGCGCGAGATCGGCCTGGAAACCCACGCGCAGGCGTTCGGCTTCGACGAGCCGCTGGCTGATCTGATGCAGCGTCAGGTCGAGCTGGGCGATCTCGTCGTTGCCGCTCGTAAGCGGCGCGAGCGGCTCGTTGCCCGCGAGGCGCCCGGCATTGTCGGAGAGCGCGTCGAGCCGTCCGCGCACGCCGCGCGTGAACAGCCACACCGAGATCCCCACCAGCAGGATCGAGCCGATCACCGCCGTCACCACCAGCGACTCCTGCTGGGCGCGCGCCTGCTCGGCCGCCGTCACGCGCATCACGTCGAGACGGCGCTCCTCGGTCTGGAACGCGGAGACCTGGGTGCGCACGCGGTCGAGCACGTCGTAGTCGGTGAAGGTGCGAAAGCGCTCGACGAGATCGGCGCGACGGCCCGAATGCAGCAGATCCTGGATCCGGTCCGACCATTGCCGGTAGCTCTGCACGGTCTGGCGGATCTGCACCGCGCGCTCGACCTGGGGAGGATTGTCGGCGACCAGCTCGGCGAGCCGGTCGATACGGCGGTCGACGTCCATCCACAACGAGACCGGCGTGCTGAAGCTCACGTCGTTGGTTGCGACCGCGCCGCGCAGCCGCACCGACTCGACCAGCACCGGCTCCAGCACGCGGGACGCCTGCGCCAGCACGGCCTGACTATGCTGGCCCCAGCGCTCGGCGCCTTCCGCGTCCGCCTCGGCCTTCACGATGGCCGACAGCAGCGTCAGCTCGAAAACGGCGGGAATCGCGATCAGCAACAGCCCTTTGGTGGTGAGGCGCATTGTGTGGCGGCCTGGAGCGTGTGAACGGCTACGGTTCTTGATCCGCTCATTATGTCGGCGTTTGCGCCCCCAGTGCGGCGGAAATGCGCTGCGGCCGCCATTTTCCGGTTCGCTCCCGCCATCGAGGCGAACATTTCTAAATGCCGACAAATCGTTGATTCAGAAAGCGAAAACAAATAAATCGCCCTAAACTGGCGCGCACGCTCACCAACTTCGCGCGCGAGCACTGCTTTTGTGCCACCGGATCGTGCATGCGCCATGCGGCGGGCCCATCGCGCCCCGTTCTGACGCTCATCCAGCGCGGCGAGCGGGGCCGCGCCGGTGCATGCGCGCACCGCTTCAATGCCTCGCGCGAGCGTGCTTTCACCAGTTTGGCGCGAAGCTGGCCCACATCTTGCTCATAACGCGCTCCTATTTTGGGCAAACGCAGGACGCAAGGATGGACACTCTCAAGACCGGTACCGACACGCTCTTTCTGCTGCTGGGCGCCGCCATGGTGCTCGCGATGCACGCAGGATTCGCGTTCCTCGAACTCGGCACGGTGCGCAAGAAGAATCAGGTCAACGCGCTCGTGAAGATCCTCGTCGACTTCTCGGTCTCGACGATCGCGTACTTCTTCATCGGCTACACGATCGCTTACGGCGTGCAGTTTTTCTCGCCGGCCGATCTGCTCGCCGAGCACAACGGCTATCAGCTGGTGCGCTTCTTCTTCCTGCTGACCTTCGCGGCGGCGATTCCGGCCATCGTGTCGGGCGGCATCGCGGAGCGCTCGAAGTTCAATCCGCAACTATTCGCCACATTCGTGATCGTCGGCTTCATCTATCCGTTCTTCGAAGGGATGGTGTGGAACAACCGGCTGCACTACCAGGACGCGATCACGCACGTGTTCGGCGTGCCGTTCCACGACTTCGCGGGCTCGGTCGTCGTGCACGCGTTCGGCGGCTGGGTCGCGCTGCCCGCCGTGATCCTGCTGGGCGCGCGCCATGGCCGCTACTCGCGCGACGGCCGCATCGCCGCGCATCCGCCCTCGAACATTCCGTTCCTTGCGCTGGGCGCGTGGGTGCTGGCCGTAGGCTGGTTCGGCTTCAACGTGATGAGCGCGCAGACCATCGACAAAATCAGCGGCCTCGTCGCCGTGAACTCGCTGATGGCGATGGTGGGCGGCACGCTCTCCGCGTGGCTCGCGGGCCGCAACGACCCGGGCTTCACCTATAACGGGCCGCTCGCCGGTCTCGTGGCGGTGTGCGCGGGCTCGGACATCATGCATCCGCTCGGCGCGCTCGCGACCGGCGCGGTGGCGGGCGTGCTGTTCGTCTATATGTTCACGTGCGTGCAGAACCGCTGGCGCATCGACGACGTGCTCGGCGTGTGGCCGCTGCACGGCCTGTGCGGCGCGTGGGGCGGGATCGCCGCGGGCATTTTCGGCGCGCGCTGGGCGGGCGGCATCGGCGGCGTGTCGCTGGGCGCGCAGATCGTCGGCACGCTGAGCGGAATCGTGATGGCCTCGCTCGGCGGCTTCGTCGTGTACGGCGCGCTGCGTGCGGTCGTGGGCCTGCGCATCGATCAGGAGGACGAGTACAACGGCGCGGACCTGTCGATCCACAAGATCACCGCGACGCCGGAGCGCGAGTCGGTGTCCTGATCGCGCACGATGTCACGCCGATGGCGTCGACAAAAGTGAAAAGGCCGGCGCAATGCCGGCCTTTTTTATTGCGCGAAACGCCGCACGCAAGCGTTTGAAAAACGGTTGCAGCGTGCTCGCGCGTAATCGCCCGTAACCGTTGAGCGCGCATCCATCGCGCGCTGCCCACACTGTGCGTCAACGCGAAACATGCGCACAGCGTTCCTGTTTTTCCGGCAGACTGATGCCGGACGTGCGCTAGCGCACAGCAAAAAAAAAGCGTCACGTGTGAACGTGACGCTTTGAAAAGTTCTAGCCATTCCGAGGGCCGTGCTAGAACCTGAGAGCCGGTATTCGACAAGAACTGCGCAAGTACTGCGCAATTACCGCGCGCGACAAAAACAGCGAACGAGGACTGCGCTTGTCTGATCTTCATTCATCGCACATTGCACGCCGCAGCGACGCTCGCGCGGCGCGGACAATGGAGACGTTTATCAAGCCCGTTAATACGGTGCGCGGAGGTTTGTGCCCAGCCGCGAATTTATGCGAATTGCATAACCCGAGCGACATAAAAACCCCGCAAGGCCGCGGGGTTCTTTGCTCAGGCAAAAACGCGTTACCTGGCTTGCATCCAACCCGCCTTCGATTACCTGACATAACGTTTGCGCGCGCAAACGTCTCGAAGTCCTGTCGAAATCAGGTTCCATTTTTTATCCAGACGCTGACTAAGTCAAGCAAAATCTAACCAAAATACGCGAACTATCAAACCCCTCTTGCGCACGGCGAAATGCACCCGCCGTCAGCCGCTTTCCCCGATGTAGCCTGACTTTCGTCCGATGGATCGGTACTTCCGAGGCACAAAAATCGGGGTCGATTTAAGCGTTAAAACTCGCATCTCGCGCAAACAAAATTGAAATAGCGTTTCGGAAAATCCCACGCTCATGACCACCGCCCCCGATCACCGCGCTTCGCCCGACACGCCCCGCGACCGAGACGGCAGCGCCGAAGAAGTTACCGCGCTCGCGCGCGGCCTCGCCGTCCTGCGCGCCATCGCCGCCGCCGACACGGCGCTCGGCAATCGCGAACTGACCGAGCTCACCGGCATCCCGAAGGCGACGCTCTCGCGTCTGACCGGCACGCTCGTCTCCACCGGCTTCCTGGCGCGCCTGCCCGACAGCGAGCGCTTCGTGCTCACCTCGTCGGTCCTCGAACTCTCCAACGGCTTCCTGCGCAATTCGGACCTGCGCGCCCGCGCCCGGCCCTTCCTCACCCGCCTCGCCGAACGCACGGCGCTGTCGGTCCATCTGGCGGTGCGCGACCGCCTCGACATGGTCGTGATCGACGCCATCCGCCCGCGCTCGGCCGTGCTCGTCTCGCGGCTCGAAGTCGGCGCGCGTATCGACATGAGCCGCACCGCCGTGGGCCGCGCCTACCTCGTCTCGCTCGAAGCGGCCGAGTGCGCCGAACTCACCTCCGCCCTGCAGGCCGCCGCCGGCAACGACTGGGGTTTCGTCAGCAGCCGTCTCGACGCGGCGCTCGCCGAAACCGCCGAGCAAGGCTACGGCATGGCGATCGGCGAATGGTACGAAGGCCTCAACGCCATCGCCGGCACCTTCTTCGGCCCGGGCGGCGAGCTTTACGCAATCAACTGCGGCGGCGCCGCCCAGCAATGTCCGCGCGACTGGCTCGTCGCGCACGCGGTGCCGCTGTTGCGCGAATCCATCGAGCGCATTGTTGCCGAAATCGGCGGGACCGCCTGCCTGCCGCCCCCGCCTCACGTCACCGCGGCCTCGACGGCCGCCCCAGCCGCGAATCCCGGCCGCTCATCCTGACAGATAAATGACACAGCCGGTAACGTTCGTAACGTCTCGAAAGATACGGTACTGGACTGTAACGAAGGCAGCGACGTAGCATCATGCTTTTTGGCGGCGTAAGCCGTCTGTACGCCGTCGCACGCGCCGGCGCGGAATCAGCGCGCATCGCGCGCCCAGCCGCGCTGGCCCGGGAATACAACCGCATCACGCCGCGATACTTCGCGCGACGTCAGGCCGACCGCGCCTCCCGCCAGCCATGCGCAGCACGCCAGCCAGCGCGGCGGCACCTGACATCAAGCTTGCGCGCGCCTCGCGTAGCATCGGCAGTCCGTGCGGCTTGCGCCGCCCGCCCCGATGCCGCCGGGCCGCCGCGCGCGGCCAATCCGCTCAACCGACACGCACGTCACCGACCTCGTAACCGACCTGACCGATGGATCAACAAGAAAAGCGCCCGGATTCCCCTCGTCGAGACACGCCGTCCGCCACCGCCACGCCGCCGTCGGGCGAGGTCCGGCGCAGGAGCCGGGGCAAGCTCATCGCGTTCGTGATCGTGTTGATCGTCGTGCTCATCGTGCTGCTGCGCTGGCAGCCCTGGAGCAAGACGCCCAATGGCGGCGCGGCTGCGCCCGGCGGCGCGAGCGGCGCGAGCGGCGCGCATTCGCGCCGCGGCGGACCCGGCGCGTTCGCCAACATGCCGCAGCCCGTGAGCGTGGCGACGGCCAGGGCGGGCGACATGCCCATCGTCATCACCGCGCTCGGCACGGTCACGCCGCTCGCCGACGTCACGGTGCGCACGCAACTGTCCGGCACGCTGCAGAGCGTGAACTTCGAGGAAGGCCAGATGGTGAAAAAGGGCGACGTGCTCGCCCAGATCGACCCGCGCCCGTACCAGATCTCGCTCGCCAACGCCGAAGGCCAGCTCGCGCGCGACCAGGCGCTGCTCGCCACCGCCCGCCTCGACCTCAAGCGCTACCAGACGCTGCTCGCGCAGGACTCGATCGCGAGCCAGCAGGTCGACACGCAAGCCTCGCTCGTGAAGCAATATGAAGGCACGGTGAAGTCGGATCAGGCCAACATCGACACCTACAAGCTCGACCTCACCTACGCGCGCATCACCGCGCCGGTCTCGGGCCGCGTGGGTCTGCGTCAGGTCGATCCGGGCAATTACGTCACGTCCGGCGACACCAATGGCATCGTCGTGCTCACGCAGTTGCAGCCGATCAGCGTGATCTTCACGACTTCGGAGGACAACCTGCCCGCGATCATGAAGCAGATGCGCGCGGGCACGAAGTTGTCGGTGACCGCCTACGACCGCAGCAACACCACGATGCTCGAAGGCGGCTATCTGCAAACGCTCGACAACCAGATCGACACCACGACCGGCACCGTCAAGCTGCGCGCGAGCTTCAAGAACGACGACGAGTCGCTGTTCCCGAACCAGTTCGTCAACGCGCGCCTGCTGGTCGACACGATCCACAACGCCGTGATCGTGCCCACCTCGGCGGTGCTCAACGGCTCGCAGGGGCAGTACGTCTACGTCGTGAAGCCGGACAACACCGTGACCGTGCGCGTCGTCAAGGTCGGTCCGATCGACGCCGAACGCACCAGCATCGCCTCGGGTCTCGCCGTGGGCGAGCGCGTCGTGATCGACGGCTCGGACCGCCTGCGCGAAGGCTCGAAGATCACGATTCCCGCCGAGCGTCCGAAGCATGCATCGGGTGCGTCCGGCGCATCGGGCGCGTCGTGGGCCGGCGCCGCCTCGGGCGCTCACCGCCATCGCCGTCACGCCTCTGAAGCTTCGAGCCAGTAAGCCGCATGAATCCTTCCCGCGCTTTTATCCTGCGCCCGGTCGGCACGGCGCTGCTCATGGCGGCGATCATGCTGGTCGGTCTCGTCGCGCTGCGGTTTCTGCCGCTCTCGGCGCTGCCCGAAGTCGACTATCCGACCATCCAGGTGCAGACCTTCTATCCGGGCGCGAGCCCGGACGTGATGACGTCCTCGGTCACCGCGCCGCTCGAGCGCCAGTTCGGGCAGATGCCGTCGCTCAACCAGATGTCGTCGCAAAGCTCGGCGGGCGCCTCGGTCATCACGCTGCAGTTCAGCCTCGACCTGCCGCTCGACGTCGCCGAACAGGAAGTGCAGGCCGCCATCAACGCGGCCGGCAACCTGCTGCCCTCCGACCTGCCCGCGCCGCCGATCTACGCCAAGGTCAATCCGGCCGACGCGCCGATCCTCACGCTCGCCATCACCTCGAAAACGCTGCCGCTCACGCAGATTCAGGATCTCGCCGACACGCGTCTCGCGCAGAAGATTTCGCAGGTCGCCGGCGTGGGTCTCGTGAGCCTGTCGGGCGGCCAGCGTCCGGCCGTGCGCATTCAGGCGAACCCGCGCGCGCTCGCCGCCTACGGCCTGAATCTCGACGATCTGCGCACCAGCATTTCGAACCTCAACGTCAACACGCCGAAGGGCAATTTCGACGGCCCGACGCGCGCCTACACGATCAACGCGAACGATCAGCTCACCGACGCCGACGCCTATAAAGACGCCGTGATCGCGTACCGCGACGGCCGTCCGGTGATGCTCACCGACGTGGCGAACATCGTGCAGGGCGCGGAGAACACCAAGCTCGGCGCGTGGGTGGACAACACGCCCGCGATCATCGTGAACGTGCAGCGCCAGCCGGGCGCGAACGTGATCGCCGTGGTGGACAGCATCAAGGCGCTGCTGCCGCAACTACAGGAATCGCTGCCGCAGGCGCTCGACGTGCAGATCGTCACCGACCGCACCACCACGATCCGCGCCTCGGTGCGCGACGTGCAGTTCGAGCTGCTGATGTCGGTCGTGCTGGTCGTGCTGGTGATGTATCTGTTCCTCGCGAACGTCTACGCCACCATCATCCCGAGCCTGTCGGTGCCGCTCTCGCTGATCGGCACGCTGGCCGTGATGTATCTATGCGGCTTCTCGCTCGATAATCTTTCGCTGATGGCGCTGACCATCGCGACCGGCTTCGTGGTCGACGACGCCATCGTGATGATCGAGAACATCGCGCGCTACGTGGAGGACGGCGACCCGCCGCTCGAAGCCGCGCTCAAGGGCTCGAAGCAAATCGGCTTCACCATCATCTCGCTCACGGTGTCGCTGATCGCGGTGCTCATTCCGCTGCTCTTCATGGGCGACGTGGTCGGCCGCCTGTTCCACGAATTCGCGATCACGCTGGCCGTGACCATCGTGATTTCGGCGATCGTCTCGCTCACGCTGGTGCCGATGATGTGCGCGAAGATGCTGCGCCACACGCCGCCCACCGAAAGCCGCCGCTTCGAGACGCGCGTGCACGCGTTCTTCGACTACGTGATCGGCCGCTACGGCGTCGCGCTCGAATGGGTGCTCGCGCGCCAGCGGCTCACGCTGCTCGTGTTCGCGGCCACGCTCGTGCTCACGGGCGTGCTCTACGTCTACGTGCCGAAGGGCTTCTTCCCCGTGCAGGACACGGGCGTGATCCAGGCGATCACGCAGGCGCCGCAATCGGTCTCGTATGCGTCGATGGCCGAGCGTCAGCAGGCGCTCGCCACCGAGATCCTCAAGAACGAGAACGTGGAAAGCCTCACGTCGTTCATCGGCGTGGACGGCCAGAACATTACGCTCAACAGCGGCCGCATGCTGATCAACCTGAAGGCGCGCGACGACCGCAGCGAGACCGCCAGCCAGATCATCCGCGACCTGCAGCAGTCGACCGCGCATATTCCCGGCGCGACGCTCTACATGCAGCCCGTGCAGGATCTGACGATCGACTCGACCGTGAGCCCGACGCAGTATCAGTTCATGCTCACCACGCCGAACATCCAGGACTTCACGACCTGGGTGCCCAAGCTCGTGCAGCGTCTGCAACAGCTGCCCGAACTCGCCGACGTGGCGACCGACCTGCAGGACCAGGGCAACTCGGTGTTCATCGAGATCGACCGCGCGAGCGCGGCGCGTTACGGCATCACGCCCGCGACCGTGGACAACGCGCTCTACGATGCTTACGGCCAGCGCATCATCTCGACCATCTTCACGCAGTCGAACCAGTACCGCGTGATTCTGGAAGCCGATCCGGTGATGCAGCATTACACCGACTCGCTGAACTCGATCTACCTGCCCTCCTCGACCTCGACCACGGGCCAGGTGCCGCTGTCGGCCATCGCGAAGTTCCACGAGCGGCCCGCGCCGCTGCTGGTCTCGCACCTCTCGCAGTTCCCGGCCACCACGGTGTCGTTCAACCTTGCGCCGGGCGCCTCGCTGGGAGCGGCGGTCAAGGCGATCCAGCAGGCGGAGAAGGACGTCGGCCTGCCCGGTTCGTTCCAGACGCGCTTCCAGGGCGCGGCGCTCGCGTTCCAGGCGTCGCTCTCGAACGAGCTGTTCCTGATCCTCGCGGCGATCGTGACGATGTACATCGTGCTGGGCGTGCTCTACGAGAGCTTCGTGCATCCCATCACGATTCTCTCGACGCTGCCCTCGGCCGGTATCGGCGCGCTGCTCGCGCTGATGATCACCGGGCACGATCTGGACATCATCGGCATCATCGGCATCGTGCTGCTGATCGGCATCGTGAAGAAGAACGCCATCATGATGATCGACTTCGCGCTCGACGCCGAACGCAACGAAGGCAAGCCGCCGCACGAGGCGATCTATCAGGCCTGCCTGCTGCGCTTCCGCCCGATCATGATGACGACGATGGCGGCGCTGCTCGGCGCGCTGCCGCTGATGCTCGGCACCGGCGCGGGGTCGGAATTGCGGCGGCCGCTCGGCATCGCGATCGCGGGCGGCTTGATCGTGAGCCAGGCGCTCACGCTTTTCACCACGCCCGTGATCTATCTCGCGTTCGATTCGATCGCGGCGCGCCTGCGCAAGCGCTTTGGCGGCGACTCGCAGCCGACGCCGCCCGCGCCCACGTCCGGCCCGGAGCACTGACGCGATGAATCTCTCGCGCCCGTTCATCTCGCGCCCCGTCGCGACCACGCTGCTCGCGCTCGGCATCGCGCTCGCCGGCCTCTTCGCGTTCACGAAGCTGCCGGTGGCGCCGCTGCCGCAGGTCGATTTCCCGACGATTTCGGTGCAGGCCACCTTGCCGGGCGCGAGTCCGGAAACGGTGGCGACCAGCGTGGCGAGTCCGCTCGAACGCCACCTCGGTTCAATCGCCGACGTCACCGAAATGACCTCGCAGAGTTCGGTGGGCAGCACGCGCATCACGCTGCAATTCGGCCTGAACCGCGACATCGACGGCGCCGCGCGCGACGTGCAGGCGGCCATCAACGCCGCGCGCGCCGACCTGCCGACGAGCCTGCGCTCGAACCCCACGTATCACAAGGTCAATCCCGCCGACGCGCCCATTCTGATTCTCGCGCTCACCTCGCCCACGTTGAGCGCCGGGCAGCTCTACGACTCGGCGGCCACGGTGCTGCAACAGTCGCTCTCGCAGGTGGACGGCATCGGCGAAGTGGACGTGAGCGGTTCGGCCAACCCGGCCGTGCGCATCGAGCTGGAGCCGCATGCGCTGTTCCATTACGGCATCGGTCTCGAAGACGTGCGCGCGGCGCTCGCCTCCGCGAACGCGAACAGCCCGAAGGGCGACATCGAGTTCGGCCCGCAGCGCTACCAGCTCTACACCAATGACCAGGCGAGCAAGGCGAGCCAGTACAAGGACCTCGTGATCGCCTACCGCAACAACGCGGGCGTGAAGCTCTCGGACGTGGGCGAAGTGGTCGATTCGGTGGAGGATCTGCGCAACCTCGGCCTCGCCAACGGCAAGCATTCGGTGCTGGTAATCCTGTACCGCCAGCCGGGTGCGAACATCATCGAGACCGTCGACCGCGTGATCGCGATGCTGCCGCAACTGAAAGCCTCGCTGCCCGCCGACGTCGACGTGATTCCCACTTCGGACCGCTCGGTCACCATCCGCGCCTCGCTCAAGGACACCGAGCACACGCTGATCATCGCCGTGGCGCTCGTGGTGATGGTGGTGTTCCTGTTCCTGCGCAACTGGCGCGCGACGCTGATCCCGAGCGTGGCCGTGCCCATCTCGATCATCGGCACCTTCGCGGCCATGTACCTGATGGGCTTCTCGCTCGACAACCTCTCGCTGATGGCGCTGACCATCGCGACGGGCTTCGTCGTCGACGACGCCATCGTGGTGCTCGAAAACATCTCGCGCCATATCGAAAGCGGCATGCCGCGCATGAAGGCCGCGCTACTCGGCGCGCGCGAAGTGGGCTTCACGGTGCTGTCGATCAGCGTCTCGCTGGTGGCCGTGTTCCTGCCGATTCTGCTGATGGGCGGCATCGTCGGACGCCTGTTCCGCGAATTCGCGCTGACGCTCTCGCTCGCCATCGCCGTCTCGCTCGCGGTCTCGCTCACGCTCACGCCGATGATGTGCTCGCGCCTGCTCGAAGAAGCGCACGAGAAGAAACAGGAAGGCCGCTTTTCGCAGTGGCTCGAACGCGGCTTCATGCGCATGCAGAACGGCTATGAGCGCACGCTCGGCTGGGCGCTCGCGCATCCGCTGCTGATCCTGATGGTGCTGCTCGCGACCATCGCGCTCAACGTGGTGCTCTACGTGATCGTGCCGAAGGGCTTCTTCCCGCAGCAGGACACCGGGCGGCTGATCGGCGGCATTCAGGCCGACCAGGCCACCTCGTTCCAGGCGATGAAGGTGAAGTTCGCCGAGATGCAGCGCATCGTGCAGGCGAACCCGGCTGTCGATTCGGTAGCCGGCTTCACGGGCGGACGCGCGACCAACGCGGGCTTCATGTTCGTCTCGCTCAAGCCCAAGAGCGAGCGCAAGCTGTCCGCCGACGAAGTGATCGCGCAACTGCGCGGGCCGCTCTCGAACGTCGCGGGCGCGCGCACCTTCCTGCAATCGGTGCAGGATATTCGCGTGGGCGGTCGGCAATCGAACGCGCAGTATCAATTCACGCTGCTCGCCGACAACACCGCCGATCTCTACAAGTGGGGGCCGAAACTCACCGAAGCGTTGCAGGCGCGCCCCGAACTCGCGGACGTGAATTCCGACCAGCAGCAAGGCGGCCTCGAAGCGATGGTCACGATCGACCGCAAGAGCGCGGCGCGACTGAACATCACGCCTTCGCAGATCGACAATACGCTCTACGACGCGTTCGGCCAGCGCCAGGTCTCGACCATCTACAACCCGCTCAACCAGTATCACGTGGTGATGGAAGTCGCGCCGCAATACTGGCAGAGCCCGGAGATGCTCAAGCAGATCTGGGTCAGCACCTCGGGCGGCACCGCGAGCGGCGCGCAGAGCACCAATGCGACGGCGGGCACGGTCACGTCCACGGCCACGACGAGCGCGTCGTCGGGCGGCACCGGCGGCACCTCGTCGTCGAGCGCCGCGACCATCGCTGCCGACTCCGCGCGCAATCTCGCGATCAATTCGATCGCGGCCAGCGGCAAGTCGAGCGCCTCGTCGGGCGCGGCCGTGTCGACGGCGCAGGAAACCATGATCCCGCTCTCGGCCATCGCCTCGTTCGGGCCGGGCACGACGCCGCTCTCGGTGAATCACCAGAGCCAGTTCGTGGCGTCGACGATCTCGTTCAACCTGCCGCCGGGCAAGTCGCTCTCCGACGCCACCCAGGCCATCTACGACACGATGGCCGAGATCGGCATGCCGCAGACCATTCACGGCAGTTTCCAGGGGACGGCGCAGGCGTTCCAGCAATCGCTCGACAACCAGCCGATCCTGATTCTCGCGGCGCTGCTGGCCGTCTATATCGTGCTGGGCATTCTCTACGAGAGCTACATCCATCCGCTGACGATTCTCTCGACGCTGCCTTCGGCGGGCGTGGGCGCGCTGCTCGCGCTGCTGCTCTTCAAGACCGAGTTCAGCATCATCGCGCTGATCGGCGTGATTCTGCTGATCGGCATCGTCAAGAAGAACGCGATCATGATGGTGGACTTCGCGATCCAGGCCTCGCGCGAGGGCCTGAGTTCGCACGACGCGATCCGCCAGGCGTGTCTGCTGCGCTTCCGTCCGATCATGATGACGACCTGCGCGGCGCTGCTCGGCGCGCTGCCGCTGGCGTTCGGGCGCGGCGAAGGCGCGGAGCTGCGCGCGCCGCTGGGCATTTCGATTGTCGGCGGCCTGATCGTCAGCCAGATGCTCACGCTGTACACGACGCCGGTGGTCTATCTGTACATGGACCGGCTGCGCGTGTGGTGGGATACGAAGCGCGGCAAGCTGGAGCCGCCCGCGCGGGTGGTGGAGTGAAAAAAAGGCGGCTGAGTTTGACGCTCAGCCGCCTTTTTTAACGCGCGTTCCGCTTTGAAGCGGCGCTGAATTTGCCGCTGAATTTCCTGCTCACCTCGCCGCTCGCCTCAAAGCGACCGGCAGGCACGCCACCATCAGATGCAGCAGCACCGGCACGACGATCCCATCGTCGACTACGCCGACGAGCGGCAGCGCGATATTGAACGGTGCGAGCGCATAAAGCGTAAGCAACGCCGCCGAGGGCACCAGCCAGGCCGGCCGGTTCGGTTGCCGCAGCGCGAACCACAGCACGCGCACATCGCCCCTCACGATTTTCAACAGCCAGGCCAAACGCTTCATCTCAACCTCCTCGTCCGTCAGCACGCCTCAGTGCTGTTCGTGCCCCGGCGCGTCCGAGCGCGACGTCCGGATCACCAGGCCATCCGGCGAAAAATGCGCATTGAACATGCCGTCGCCGGCGACGCCGCCTTCGGCCCAATGCCAGCTCCACACTTCCTCGTGGCTCAGCGCGTACTTCGACACCGTCGCCGGCTTGCCGAGCAGTTTGCGCACGTCGTCCTGCGTCATGCCGGGCACCACCTGAGCGATATTCTGCGCCGTCAGCGCCTGGGTCATGGCGACGAGTTTGCCATCCGCGTCGAAATCCAGCATCCACGTATTCAGTCCGTTCGGACCACGCGGGTATTCGAGGCGTTCCGTGCCGTCGTCGTTCTGCCAGACGATTTCGGGTTTGCCCGCCGACGCGCGCACGTCCTCGACCGTCGACACGCCGATCTTGAGCCCGCCGAACGCCATCGCGTCGGGCTTGACCGCGTTGACAGCGTCGGCGACCTTCTGCTGGTCGCAGGCCGTCAGCAGCGTGCCGCAAGCGGCGGCGAGCGCGAGGGAAACACTCAGGGTTCGGAACATGGCAATCGTCGGCGTAAGAAAATGTGGGGGCGCGCGGCCAGGCTTCAAGACGACCTCGGGGGATCGCATGAATCGCATGAATCGCATAAATCGCGGGGATTCGCAGGGATTTCGCGGATCGCCCGGCCCGCGCGGCTGGCGTGCGAGTATGCCACCGTCGCGCGGCGCTTCAGCGGCGTTTGCGCGCCGTTTGCCTAAGCGCGAGACACACGATTGCGTCTGGCTTGTCCGCGCGCAAGTTCATGAACGACTGCAACGTCAAGCGCTTAGTCAAGCGCTTCGTCACGCGCTTAGAACCGCCCTCAAAGCCGCTGCGCGATCGCCAGCGTAAAGATGCGCGCCCAGCGTTTCGCTTCGCCCTCGCCGGGCATCGGCAATTGCCAAAGCGGGTGTTTTGCATCGCTGACACGCAGCGCAACGTGCCAGCCGTTGGCGTCGCGTTGCGCCTGCGCGTCGTGCAGATCCGCGAAGATATAGGCGCCGTGCGCGCCCTCGCACGTGATTTCGCACAGCCGCTTGCCCGCCGCGAGCCGCGCCTCGCCCCAGGCGCCCGAGACACGGTGCGTCCAGTCGCCGTCGCCGCGCAGATTGGGCGCAACCGCTTGCCGACGACGCCACCAGCGCGCGACCAACGCCACGATCGCCACCGCGACCACCACCGCCACGCCCACGGCCACGCCGAGTCCGAAGCGCGCGGCGAGCGCATGAAACGACCACACCGCGCCATAGACGAGCGCGGCGAACGCGAAGAGCAGAACGAGAATCGGCATGCGGGAAACGGCAAAAGCAAAGAGAGAGGAAGCACAGCGAAGGCGGCGTCGCCGGCACACGGCGGGCGACGCGCAAGGACACAGCGGACGAAGCAACGCACATAACAACGCACGAAACAGCGCGCAAAACAGCGCATCAACCGGCGCGCGCTGCCTTCACGCCACGCGCGCCGCGCGCCTTATTGCTGCGGATGCTGCGCGGCCCATTCCTTCACGGCGCGCAGCGTGTTTTCCACGTGCTGATCGGGCGAGAGACTCGTGTACTCGTAGATCACCTTGCCGTCCGGCGCGATCACGTACGAGACGCGGTTGGCCATCGACTCGTGCATCGGCATCGAGGCGTCGTAGGACTTGATGATCTTCGAGTCTTCGTCGGCGGCGACGGGGAACTTGCTGCGGCACTCGCTCACCGAGAACTTCGTGAGCGTGCCGATGTTGTCGTGCGACACGCCGATCACGGTCGCGCCGTATTTCTTGTACTCGTCGACGGCTTCGGCGAATTCGTGCGCTTCGATCGTGCAGCCCTTCGTGAACGCGGCCGGATAGAAGTACACCACCACCGGTCCCTTCTTGAGCTCGGAAGCGAGCGAGTACGTGTAGGTTTTGCCGCCCAGCGACGCCTGGGTCGTGAAATCGGGCGCGGCGTCGCCCGGCTTGAGCGTGGCCTGCGCAGTCAGGGCGAACAGCGACAGGCCGGCGCACACGAGCGCCGCGGCGCCGGCCGCGAAATACCTCGGTTTCATAGCGGATGTCCTCGGATGTCCTCGATGGGGCACGAATGGAGCGCCGGGACCGCGGCCCGCGACGGACCGCCACGGGTCTTCGGCGCCGCCCCTATTGGACCACAGTCCGCGCGTGCACGCAGAGCGCGCATGCAGCCACGTGCGGCGAACGCGAACGAGCAATCCGCATGCCCTTACACGCGACTTTCAACGCACGCGGATCAACCGTCCGCGTAGGCCGAAAACCACGCGCCCGCCCACAGATTGAGCTCGCCAAGCAGCGGCGGCGTGAGCGTGGAGAAGCGCCCGCCCGCTTCGGCGATGAGCGTCTGCGCCCGGGTCTCGTCGCCGCGTTCGCACGCATGCGCGACGCGCAGCAGCATGCCGAGTTCGCCATGCTGGCCGTCGACGGCCGCGGTGATCTCGCGCGCGAGGCCGAGGCCTTCGAGCGTATCGGTGGCCGTCGAGCCGACCAGCACGTGCACGAGCGAGAAGATCCCGGTCATGAACGCGGCATCGGCGAAATCGGGGTCGTTCGGCGCGAGACTGCGCGCGGCGAGTTCCATGAAGTGCGAGCGCGTGCCCGCGAGTTGCACGAGCGGATCGGACGCCCACGGCAGATCGCGTCCGCTTGCGTAAAGCAGCAACTGCGCCCAGCGCGCGATCTGGCGCGTGCCCGCAGCCAGCACCGCCTCGCGCAGCGACGAGATCGGCCGCCCCGGCGCATACGCGCTCGAATTCACGAGGCGCAGCAACTGCACCACCACGCCCGGATGACTGCGCAATTCATGTTCGAGCGCGGCCACGCCCACGTCGCTCGCGACCAGCGCGAGCAGACGCACGAGCGCAAGACGCGACGCGCGCATGCGCGGCGCGCGCAGCATCTGCGGACGCGCGAAGAAGTAGCCCTGGAACAGCTCGAAGCCGAGGTCGCGCGCGTACTCGAAGTCCTCGCGCGTCTCGACCTTTTCGGCGATCAGCGTCTTGCCCGCGGCGGAGATGGCGGCGGCCAGCGCGGGCAGTTCGGCGCGATCGGTCTGCAGCAGATCGACCTTGATGATGTCCGCGTAAGGCAGCGCGCGGCGCAGGTTGTCGGTGAGCGCGCTCACGTCGTCGAATGCAATGCGATAGCCCACGCGGCGCAACTGCGCGAGACGTTCGAGCACGGCGACATCCAGGCCCACATGTTCGAGCACTTCGAGCACGAAGCGGCCCGGCGGCAGCAGATGCACGATGTCGTCGAACAGCAGCTCGCGGCTCATGTTGACGTAGCCGTGATGGCGCCCGAGCACGGCGGGCACGCCGAGCTGGCCCATCGTGCGCGTCATCACCTGAGCGGTGGCATGGCGGTCGTCGAAAACTTCGGCGCGATTTTGCGCGCCGCCGCGAAACAGCAGCTCGTAGGCGTTCAGCGCGCCGTTGCGGTCGAGGATCGGTTGCCGCCCGAGATAGACGAACGGCTGCCCACCGAGACCCGCTGCGTGTTGCATGGGCTCCTGGCCGCCTGCGCTGGCCCCGTGTTCCGGCCTGGCGGACGATGACGATGAATCTGACATGGCGGATGACTGGAGCGGATAATCCCGGACAGCAGGTCCCGACGGTAGTGGTAATAACCGGTAAGAAATTTGTCCCTGCGGACAGGCTCTCAACGGACCTTCGCTCCGGATGCCTGGCCGCTCAGACAAGCCTCCGGGCGCGGCGAGCGTATGCATCGCGCATCGGCGCGGGCAGGCTGCCGGCGCCACTTTAACCGAAACTGCGTGCGCTGACACCGCTCGATGCCGCGAGTTCGCACACGGGTCGAAATTTCCGTTGTGTTTCGGTTTTGACACTAAAGATTTTGCGCGCAAGGTCGATATCACGGTCTGATGGGCGTGTTCAGCCGGATGCCGATGCGCCCGCCGACCGGACCACCGCGGCCTCACGCTCTGGCGTGCCGCCTGGAGAACCGGCGCAACAACGATCAGATCAAGGGTTGCCAGCGATACACATGGAAGCGAACAGGATCACCGCGCCCCGCCCGGGCTGGCTGCGCTCGGTCATCGGCCGGCTGCGCACGCGCGCCGGGCTGCCTGTCGAAGCCGGCGTCCCGCTCGCCTCCACGAGCGGCGCGCCGCTGCTGCCTGACGCGCATGACGCGCCGCACGACATGACGCTGGCCGCGCGCATGCTCGAAGCGCCGTCCGACGCTGTCTCGCGTTCGTTCGAACACACGGCGGCGGCCGTCGACTTCCTCGTGCACGTGGACCGCAACCTGCGCTTCCTCTATGTCTCCGATGCGAGCCTGCGCTTCGCCGGTTATCACCGCGAGTTCCTGCTCGGCGCGACGCTGCACGACCTCGTGGCGCCCGAACATCAGACGCGGCTCAGCGAGCTGTTCGCGCGCGCGCTCGACAGCGGCGCCGTCGAGAAGGACACTGTCGACCTCGTCAAGGCGCTCACCTACCCGCTCGCCGTGGAGCTGCGCGTGCAGCGCGCGGCCTATGCGGGCATGGACGGCTTCGCGGTCGCGGGCTTCGATGTCTCCGCATGGCAAGGCGACGCCGCACGCCTCACGCACGCGCTGCATCACGACCCGCTGACCGGCTTGCCGAACCAGGCGGCGCTCGGTCCCGCGCTCGAAAGCGCCCAGGCCGAAGCCGACCGTCACGGCCTGCCGATCGCGCTGCTGCTGCTCGATCTCGACGACTATCAACGCGTGAACCGCGCGCTCGGCTACGACGCCGGCGACGAACTGCTGCGCGAAACCGCGCGCCGCCTCACGCATCTCGCGCTGCAAGGCGAGCTGATCACCCGCATCGGCAGCGACGAGTTCGCGATCCTGATCACGCCGCAGCTCAACGCGAGCCCCGGCGATCTGCGCGTGACCGCCGAAGCGCTCGCGCGCCGCCTGCTCACGTCGATCCTGCAGCCCTATACGTTCCGCGACCAGCCCGTGCATCTCTCGGCAAGCATCGGCATTGCGTTCTATCCGGACCAGCGCGCGCAAGGCGGCCTGCCCGGCATCCTGCGCGAAGATCCGCACGAGACCGCGCACGACCTGAACGATATCCAGGCCGACAGCACGCCGCTGATCCGCCGCGCCGACCAGGCGCTGCAACAGGCCAAGGCGGCGGGCGGCAACACGATGATGTTGCACGTGCCCGACGACGATCCGACCGACGCGATGCTGCTGAAGCTGGAGTCCGACCTCTACGACGGCGTGCGCAACGGCGAGTTTTCGCTGCACTATCAACCCATCACAAGCAGCGCCACGCGGGGCGTCGTGGGGGTCGAGGCGCTGATCCGCTGGCAACATCCATTGCATGGGCTCGTGCCGCCCTCAACATTTATTCCCCTTGCGGAATCCGTCGGCCTGATTAATTATCTCGGCAACTGGGTTTTGAAAGCGGCCTGCATGCAGTTGACGCAATGGGACGAGCAAGGCATCTCCTTGCAGTACATTGCGGTCAACGTATCGCCGCAGCAGTTCCGCAATCCGAGATTCAAGGACAGCGTTCAGGAAGCGATCCAGCTCACCGGGCTCGATCCGCGCCGACTGGTGTTCGAGATTACCGAAAGCCTGCTGATGCAGGACCCGCAGCACGCGGTCAAGCTGCTCGAAGAGCTGACGGGCCTCGGCATCCGCTTCGCCGTGGACGACTTCGGCACGGGCTATTCGAGTCTTGCGTACCTGCAGCGGTTTCCGCTTTCGAAACTGAAGATCGACCGCAGCTTCGTGGAGAACCTGCTCACCTCGCGCAACGATCAGGCGATCGTCAACGCCGTGGTGGGCCTTGCGCGCACGCTCGAACTCGAACTCGTCGCCGAGGGCGTCGAAACCGAGGCGCAGCGCGAATTGCTCACGAAGATGGGCTGCGACCACATCCAGGGATGGCTCGTCTGCAAGGCGTTGCCATCGGAGGAACTCTCGCAGCGGTTCGAGTCGCGCAGTCTGCACCTTCACGGAGTGCACTGATGGCGACACCGATATACGCTGGGCTTTTGCGAAATTGACATGGTTCAGATGGTAAAGGCAGTCCTGCTCGACCGGCTCTGGGCTCGCATGAACGAGCGCGGCGACTTCCCCATGCTGTCGCAATCGCTGCGCACGACGGTCGCGGCCATGACCAACGACGACTACGACTTCGGCGCGCTCGTGAAAGTCGTGCTGTCGGACTTCGCGCTCACGCAAAAAGTGCTGCGCCTCGCCAACTCGGCCATGTACATGGCCTTCGGCGGCAACATCACGACCGTCACGCGCGCGCTGATGGTGCTCGGCATGGACGCGGTCGGCCATCTCGTGGTCGGCCTGAAGATCGTCGATCACTTCCATCACAGTGCGCCGCGCCGCATCGACGCCAAACTCGAACTGAACCGCACCCTGCTGTCCGGCTGCGTCGCGCGCAAGCTCACCGAGCGCGGCGACCTGCGCGCGGGCGAGGAAGCCGTGGTCTGCACGCTGATGCGCCAGGTCGGCAAGCTGCTCGTGGTGTTCTATCTCGAACCCGAGTGGGACCAGATCCGCCGCGAATGCGACGCGGGCACGAGCGAGGACGAAGCCTGCATCGACGTGCTCGGCGTGACCTTCGCCGAAATCGGCCAGGACGCGGCCGCGCGCTGGCGCCTGCCCGAGGCCATCCGCGAAGGCATGGGCGAGTACGACCCGGCCGGCACCGAGTCGCGCCAGGTGCAATGGCTGCGCGCCATCACGAACTACTCGACGGAAGTCGCGCGCGTGCTGACCACGCCCGGGCTGACCGACGAAGTGCGCGAGGAGCACATCGCCGAACTCGCGCAGTACTACGGCCGCGCGCTCAACACCGATCCGGAAACGCTGGTGCAGATGAGCCTCGCGCTCGCCAACGAGGAAGCCGACGACGGCGTGATGCGCGAGATCGTCGAACTGCGCGCGAACGCGGACGCCATCGCGCGCGAGGCGCTCGACCCCGAGGCGCGCATCGCCGCGGGCGTCGAGGATCTGCGCGCCCTGCCGCCCGACAGCGCGCTCTCGGCGGCGCTCACGCTCGCCACCGAAACCGTGCTCGCGGGCCTCGGCTTTGCGCGCACGGTCGTGTTCGTGCGACGCGGCGCGAACATGTTCGAAGCGCAGCGCGGCTTCGGCCCCGACGTGGAAGACGGTCTCGACAAGCTCACGTTCAGCGCGACTTTCCAGCCCGATGTATTCCATCTGGCGATCGCCAACTCGGTGGGGATCTTCATCGAGAATGCCCAGGACCCGAAGATGCTCACGCGTCTGCCGGGCTGGTATCGCGCCCGTTTCGACGACACCCGCGCCTTCGTGCTGCTGCCGGTGGCCGCGCAGGGCGAACCGCCCGTCGCCCTGCTCTACGGCGACTGGATGACGAGCCAGGAACCGCGCCGCATCTCGCAGAAGGAAATGAGCGCGCTCAACGAGCTCGCGCACGAACTCGCGCGCTTCTTTGCCGGCGATGCGGTGAAGACCCTGGCGAAAACCTCGAGCTGATCTCGACTCGCGAGCGTCGTCGCCAGGCGGCGTTGTCGTTCTAAAGCAAAACGGGGCGCCTGGCGCCCCGTTTGTTTTTCTGCGTGAATAACCGTGCGCCCTTACTCCTCGACTTGAACGAGCCCCTGCGCTTGCGCATCGCGCTCGGCCATGCCCGCCCATTCGGCCGCCTGCAAGGCCAGCGCCGACACCGCGCCCGCGTCGAGCGGCGCGAGATGTTCGCACGCCGCATCCACGGCGGACCAGTCGCCGCGCTCCAGCGCCTCGCTCGCATTGAGCAATTGCCCAAGCACGCCTTCGCGGCGCAGGATCGCCGCGCGGATCGGCTTGGCGAGACGCAGCACTTCGAGCGCGCCTTCGATCGGGCCGCCGAACACGGCATCGACGAACGAGAACACGCCCACGAGAAACGCCGAATCTTCTTCGGTCGGACCGGCTTCGGGCAACACCGCCGCCGCCATTTCCATGAAGCGCGCGCGCGTGGCCGCGAGTTGCAGCATCGGGTCGTCTTCGAGGGAAATCTTGCGGCCGTCCGCGTACAGCAGCAGTTGCGTCCAGCGCGCGATGCGGTTGGTGCCGGTGGCGTTGATCGCCTCGCGCAGCGTGGTGACCTTGCGGCCGGGCGCGAAGCTGCTCGAATTCGCGAGCCGCATCAGATGCATCACAAGCACGGGATTGAGCTTGAGCTCCGCTTCGAGCTGCATCACCGTGGGCTCGGAGGCGAGCAGTTGCAGCAGGTTCAGCAGCGCCTGGCGCGAGGCGCTCGCGCGGCGCGCGCCGCCGTGCGGCTTCGTGAAGTAATAGCCCTGAAAGCGGTCGAAGCCGAGCGCATGCACGCGTTCGTAGTCGTCCTTGTTTTCGACGCCCAGCGCGACGAGCAGCTTGCCCGCCGCCTTGAGCACGCTCGCGAACTTCGGCAGCATCGTGGCCGCGATGTCGCGAATGTCGATCTTGATCGCGTCCACGTAAGGCAGCAGCTTCGCGAACGATTCGTCGGCCTTCGTAACGTTGTCGAGCGCGAAGCGAAAGCGCTTGCCATGCAGCTTGACGATGCGCGCGATCACCTCGGGGTCGGCGCCCACGTCGATCGGCAATTCGAAGGTGACGCGATCGGCGGGCAGACGCAGCAGCGCGTCGTCGAACAGCATCTCGCGCGTCACGTCGATCCATGCCGGATGGCCCGTGAGCGCGGCGCGCAGCGCGGGCCGCGTGAACGCCTCCACGAGCACGGCGGCCTGTGACGGCGGCGCGAGCGTGAGCCCTTGCACCGCGTTCGCCGCGTTTGCGGGGTCGGCGGGCGTGTGACTGTCGGCCGGTTCGCCTTCGCGCGCGACGATGCGCGGCAAGGTTTCGTAGGCGCACAACATGCCGTCGCGATCGAGCAGCGGCAAGCGCGCGAAATACACTTCGACGGAATCGGCCCGGTCCTGCGTGGCGCCGGACGGCGCGCCCGAAGGCGTGCCGGCCACGGCACCCGAGGTGTGCTGGTCTGCGGTATTGAAGCTCATGGGTCCCCCGCGTGGCGCCACGTTTTTCGTCGCGCCCGTCTGGTCTCTCTTCGTTCGACTTCTTCTTGCTCGCCTGAGGACCGCGATGCGGCGCCGCGGCGCATTCCCGTTTCCACCTTTAATTCTTACTCTTTCTTACCCGCAAAGATTTTATCCTGGCGGATACGTCCAGCCTATGAAGCGGACGCTCAATTCACGAAAATAATCGCCATGTTACGCGTTCAATGCGGCGCGCGCAGGGCCAGATACAGCGGCGGGCGCGGCCATTATTCCGGATTCCGAATTATCGATGCGTAAAAAATACCGGCCGGTGTCAACCGGCCGGTCGGGCGCTACACGATGACACCGCGTGCGCTTACTTCAGCACGACCTTCACGTCGAAGTATTTGGCGGCGATCTTGTCGATCGTGCCGTCGGCCTTCAGTTCCTTCAGCGCGCCGTTGAGCGCGGCCTTGAGCGCCGCGTCGTTCTTGCGCACGCCGTAGCCCACGCCCTCGCCCAGCAGCTTGGCGTCGACGACCTGCGGACCCGCGAACGCGAAGCCCGCGCCTTGCGGCTTGTTCAGAAAGCCCTTCGACGCGGCTTCGGCGTCCTGGAACGCGGCGTCCAGACGACCCGAGGCGAGATCGGCATAGATCTGGTCCTGCGTCTGGTAAGGCACGACGTCGACGCCCGCGGGCGCCCACTTGGCCTTCGCATACGACTCCTGGATCGTGCCTTGCAGCACGCCCACGTGCTTGCCCTTCAGCGATGCCGGCGTCGGCAGCAACGGGCTGCCCTTCTTCGCGATCATCTGGTTCGGGATCGCGTAGATCGGATCGGTGAAGTCGATCGCCTGACGACGCTGGTCGGTGATCGTCATGTCCGAGTTGATCGCGTTGAACTTGCGCGCTTCGAGCGCCGGAATCAGGCCGTCGAACGAGTTTTCAACCCACACGCACTTCGCCTTGAGCTTCGCGCAGACGGCGTTGCCGACGTCGATGTCGAAGCCCTGCAGTTCGCCGCTCGGCGACTTCGATTCGAACGGCGCATAGGACGCCTCGACGCCGAAGCGGATTTCCTTGATATCGGCAGCGTGCGCCGAGCCCGCGGCCACGGTGACGGCCGCGCAGAGCGCGAGGCGGGCCAGCTTGTTCCAGTTCATGTTCATCAGTGTCTCTTTCCAGTCGGTTTACAGCGCGCTCCGGTGGTCTCCGTCGCGCTTGGGGCAGGATCGCTGCGCCAAAAAAGCGGCTCAAACGGCCCCATCGTTTCTGATGCGCCGCAGCAACCGCGAGGGCGCGATTGTACCGCGCCCGCACACGCGCTCCGAAAACGCCCCTACGCCGTCGGCGAGCCGGACGGCGCGGGGCGAAATTGCAATTGGATGTCGTGGATGCGCAAGCGGCGGACGGCGACGGGCGTGCGCCGCCCAAGCGCCGGACGCGGCTTAAACGAGCGCGGCGAGCGTTGCGCCGGTCGTCTCGACGACGAGCAGGCCCGCGCGCAAACCCGGCTTCACGGACGGATTAGGGAACACGATGCGCTCCTCGTCGTGCGCGACGACATAGCGATACGCGCCGTCCTCGGCGAGCACGGTGCCGCGCGCGAACGGCGTGAAGTTGGCGACGTCGGCGGCCACGTGCAGTTGCAGCGCGTCGCTCTGCTTCGTGATCTGGCCGATCACGGTGAAGACGCGCGGCATTGGCGCATCGGCATCGGCGTGCGCGCCCGAGACGAGCCGTCGGATCGCCGCGTCCGCGTGCGCGAAACGCGCGAGGTCGTTCTGGCCGAACGGACGCACCTTGCCGAGTTCGAGCGTGCAGGCGGTCGCGCCGCACGCGTCGGCGGTGAACGACGAATACGTCGCACCCTTTTCCGTGTGGATCAGCACGGCGGCGATGCGCGCGTCGGCGAGCCAGTCGAACATCGCGCGCGCGGGCGCGCCGCCCGTGTACGGCAAGAGCGCGAACTGCTCGAACGCCGAGGCGCGGATCGCCGTGTGCAGGTCGAGGTGCCAGCGCGTGCCGGCAGCGGGCGTGGCTTCGAAAAAGCGCTGCGCAGCCTGTTCGAGCGCGATCGCGCGCGGCGCTTCGCGGCTCTGCGGCACGCGCGCGTGGCGGCCGCCGAACAGGCGGTTGAGGTCGTCGTCTTCGTAGCGCGTGGCGGCGCGCATCGCGGCCGCGTTGCCGAGGACGACGAGCAGACGGCACGCGAGCGGCAGACGCCCCGCCGCGATGTCCGCGACCATCTGCGAAAGCAGCTCGATGGGCGCGGTTTCGTCGCCGTGCACGCCCGCCGAAATCAGCACGCTGCGCGCCGGGGCATCCTTGTCAGCATCGCCATGCACAGGTTCGAGCAACAGCACGCCTTCGTCCTGCCACTGCCAGCGCACCGCGCCGTTCGCGCACGCGCCCGCATTTGCGTCGTCGTGCACGGGACGCCGGCCTGCCAGCGTCGCGGCGAGAAAATCGGCGAGCACGGCGGAATCAGCGCTGGAAGTCATAGAGCGAGCCGAGGCCGAGAATCTGCGTGAGTTCGTCGAGCGCCGTGCGCGACTCCGCGAGCAGCGCCGGATCGGTGAGATCCTGCGGCGCGAGGCGGTCGCGATAGTGCTTTTCGATCCACGCGTCGAGGCGCGCGAACAGCGCGTCATTCATCCACACGCCGGGCGCGACGGCGGCGCGCTCCGCTTCGCTGAGCACCACGCGCAGACGCAGGCACGCGGGACCGCCGCCGTTCTTCATGCTCTCGCGCAGATCGAATACGAGCACGTCGTCGATCGGACCGGGCTTCGCAACCAGCTCTTCGAGCCAGATCGCCACGCGCGGGTTCTCGCGGCATTCCTGCGGCACGACGAGCACCTGCTTGCCGTCCGCGCCGCTCAGCAACTGGCTGTTGAAGAGATACGACGTGACCGCGTCGGCGACGCTCACCTGCGCGCCCGGCACCTCGATCACGTCGAATGGCGCGCCCTGCGCCGCGAGCTTCGCGCGCAGTTCGTCGTAGACCTTGCCCTGCTCGACGAACGCGCGTTCGTGGCAGAACAGCGTCGTGCGGTTGCCCACGGCGATCACGTCGTTATGGAACACGCCCGCGTCGATCACGTCGGGATTCTGCTGCGCGAACACGGCGATGTCGTCGCTCAGGCCGTGGCGCTGCGCGATCGCGCGGCTCGCCTCGAAGGTCTGACGCGCCGGAAAGCGCTTCGGCTCCGGTCCGCGACGGTATTCGCTGCGGCCGTAGACGAAAAATTCCACACCGCGCTCGCCGTACTGCGCGCAAAAACGCGTGTGATTGGCCGCGCCTTCATCGCCGAGCGCGGGCGTGCCGGGCAGCGCTTCGTGCACCACGAAGTGCGACGGATCCGCGAAAATCGCGCCGAGCGTGCGGCGCGTGTACTCGTGTTCGATCGCGCGATGCAGCTTGCTGCACAGGTTCGCGGGCGTGAAATGCACGCGCCGGTCGGGCGTGTCGGCCGACGGGCTCACGGTGGCCGCGTTCGCGGTCCACATGGCCGACGCCGAGCTGGCCGCCGCGAGCAGTTCGGGCGCGTCCTTCGCGGCGCGCGCGATCGCGTCGGTTTCCTTGCCGCTGAAACCCAGTTCGCGCAGCAGACGGATCGACGGCCGCTCCTGCGGCGGCAACACGCCCTGCGCGAAGCCGAGATCGGCGAGCCGCTTCATCTTGCGCAGACCCTGCTGCGCGGCGGCGCGCGGATTCGCGACCGACTTCTCGTTGTTCTGCGACGCGACGTTGCCGAACGACAGCCCCGCGTAGTTGTGCGTGGGGCCAACGAGTCCGTCGAAATTGGCCTCCAGGGTGGCCTTGGATCCGGTTGCGGAATGGCTCATCGTCGATCCTCAGAATTGAAGGCCCGGCGAAACGCTCGCGGGCATCAGCAGTTGTGCGCTTTCCACCGAGGCCATCGGCCATGCGCAGTAGTCGGCTGCGTAGTACGCGCTCGGACGGTGATTGCCCGAGCGGCCCGGACCGCCGAACGGCGCGCCGCTCGACGCGCCGTTGGTGGGCCGGTTCCAGTTGACGATGCCCGCGCGGATCTCGCGCGAGAAGCGCTGCCAGAGCGCGGCATCGTCGGCGAGCAGACCGGCCGAAAGACCGTAGGCGGTGTTGTTGGCCTGGGCGATGGCGTCGTCGAAACCGGCGTAGCGCACGATCTGCGCGAGCGGGCCGAAGTGCTCCTCGTCGGGCAGATCGGCCACGCCGGTCACGTCGAGAATGCCGGGCGTGACGAAGCCGAGCGCCGGGTCGCGCTGCGTCATCGGCAGCAACGCCTTCGCGCCGCGTTCGAGCAGCATGGCTTGCGCTTCCATCAGCTTGCCCGCCGCTCGCGCCGAGATCACCGCGCCCATGAACGGTTGCGGATCGGCGTCGTACTCGCCCACCGCGATGCGCGACGACACCTCGACGAAGCGCGCCAGAAAGCGCTCGCCGAACCCATCGGACGGTACGAGAATGCGGCGCGCGCAGGTGCAGCGCTGCCCCGCCGACAGAAACGCCGACTGGATCGCGTGATGCACGGCGGCATCGACGTCGTCGACAGGCGCGACGACGAGCGGATTGTTACCGCCCATCTCCAGCGCGAGCACGATCTCGGGCCGGCCACCGAACTGGCGATGCAGATGCGTGCCGGTGTTCGAGCTGCCGGTGAAAAACAGCCCGTCGATCTGGCGATGATTCGCGAGCGCCACGCCGGTATCGCGCTCGCCCTGCACGAGGTTCATCACGCCCGCGGGCAGTCCGGCGTCGCGCCAGATTTCGACCGTCACGCGCGCAACATCGGGCGCGAGTTCAGAAGGCTTGAACACGACCGTGTTGCCGGCGATCAGCGCGGGCACGATATGGCCGTTGGGCAGATGGCCCGGAAAGTTGTACGGACCGAACACGGCCACCACGCCATGCGGACGATGACGCAGCACGGCCACGCCGTCGGCCATGTCGCTGCGCTTTTCGCCGGTGCGCTCGTGGTAGGCGGTGATCGAGATCGCGACCTTGGCCGCCATCGACGCCGCTTCGGTGCGCGCCTCCCAGAGCGGCTTGCCGGTTTCGCGGCCGATGGCCTGGGCGAGCTGCTCCTTGCGTTCGGTGACGAGCGCCGCGAAGCGCTTGACGATCTCGCAGCGCGCCTCGAACGGCAGATTCGACCACGCCGGGAAGGCACGGCGCGCGGCGCTCACCGCGCGCTCGACGTCGCCCTCGTTGGCGGCGTTGCCGCTCCACACGATCGCGCCCGTGCCCGGATTGCGCGACGCAAACGCGGCGCCCGAGGCCGCGCACCATTGCCCATCGATGAAAAGCTCGTTCATGACTCGTCCTGTTATTTTGCTCGCGCGTGCTGCCTGTTCACGTTCACGCGCCCTGACGCCGCGCGGCGCCCAGCACGCGCACCGGCTCGCCTTCGCGCACGCCGAGCGCGGCCGCTTCCTGCGCGCTCAGCGTGAACGCGCCGTCGCTGACGACACCCGGCGCGAAACCCACGCGAAAATCCGCGAGCGAGGTGTTCGAGACCAGCGAGCGCACGCCCTCTTCGGCCGTCTGCGCGCCGATGCGCACGGGCACCACCACACTCTCGCGCACCGTGCGCAAATCGGCGATATGGCATTCGAGCACGGGGCCCGCATCGAAAATATCGACGTGATTCTCGTAGCGCAGCCCTTCGCCTTCGAGCATGCGGCGCGCGGGCACCGTGTCCGCGTGCGTGAGGCCCACGCACGCCTGCGCCTCCTCGGGCAGCAGTTCGACGTAGACGGGGTAGCGCGGCATCAGCTCGGCGAGAAACGCCTTGCGGCCATGCGAACTCAGATAATCGGCGGCATTGAAATCGATCTGATAGAAGTGCGAACCGACCGCGCGCCAGAACGGCGAGGTGCCTTCGTCGTCGAAATGGCCGCGCAATTCGGCGCAGATGCGTTCCGGAAAACGCTCGCGGAACTGCGCGATGAACATGAAGCGCGAGCGCGACAGCAACCCGCCCATGCCGCCCGTGCGATGGCGCGGCGAGAGGAACAGCGAGCACACTTCCGCATAACCGGTGAGGTCGTGCGAGATGTTGAGCGCGCGCATGCGCGTCCAGATGCCGAGGTCCTGGCTCGCGTGCACCACCGTGCTCACGCGATAGTTGTAGAACGGCTGCGTGAGGCCCACGGCCGCTTCGATGCCGCAGACGCCCGCCACGTCGCCGCTCGCGGTGTCTTCCATCACGAAGAAGTAGCCCGCCTCGGCCGGCGCGGCTTCGCCCGCGAGCGTGCGCCGCGTGCGCTCGATGCGCGCGGCCAGCGCCTCGCGGTCGGGCTTGAAGGTCGTGAGACCGGGGCCGGTTTCCTGGGCCAACGCGACGAGCGCGTCCACATCGCCCGTCTGCACGACGCGTACCACGATCATTGCGCTTCTCCCATCGAATTGTCGTTGTCGGGCGTCTCGCGATACAGCGGCGCGCAGCGCACGCGCGCGCCGTCCTGCACGTTCAGCGCCGCGCGCGTGGCGGCGTCGAGCGGCGCGTCGGCGACGAGGGCCAGCGGTGCGTGTGGCGCATGCGGCGCGTACGTCGACGCTTCCTGCACCGGCAGCGTGGCGAGCACGCAGCGGAACTCTCCGCCTTGCTGGCTGGCGACCAGATAGGTTTCAGAAACTTCTGCGTTCGCGGATGCGCTTTCCCGCACCACGCGCGTCGCGTTGCCCGCGACCGACGCCGTGCGATCGACCTGCGCCGTGAGCACCGGGCCCGCGTCGAAGATATCGACGTAACGGTCGGGCTCGAACCCTTCTTCGAGATGAATCTCGTACGCGAGCAGCGCACGCGGATCGGGCTCGCCGAGCACGCGCTGCGCCGCTTCCGGCAACAGCGGCACGTAAAGCGGATACGCGGGCATCACTTCGGCGATGAAGGTGCGGCTTCTGCCGCCCGAGGCCATTTCGATGTCCTTGAAATCGCGCCCGAAGAACTTGCGGCCCACCGCTTCCCAGAACGGCGAGGCGCCCGCGTCGTCGGTCACGCCGAGCAGCAGCGAGAACACCTCGGGCGTGAAACGGCGGCGGTTCATCGCCACGTACATCATGCGCGCGCGCGACATCAAATGCGCCGCCGCGTCGCCGCGCAGGGCGGGATCGATATAGAAGCCCGCGAGGCGGCTCTTGCCCGTGAGTTCGTGCGACATCGTGAGCGCGTGAATCTTGCGGTTCACGTGCAGCTCGCGCGAGGCGTGGATCAGCGCGTCGTTGCGGAACGCGTAGAACGGCTCCGAGTAGCCCGCCGCCGCGATCAGGCTCGACGTGCCGACGAGCCGGCCCGTCGCCGAATCTTCGAGCACGAAGAGATAGAACTCCTCGCCCGGAAAGTCGACGTCCGCGCGAAACGAATCCTCGGACAGCGCGATGCGCGCTTCCAGCGCCGCGCGGTCGTGCGGCAGCGAATGCAGCACGGGCTGCGCGGTGCGGGCCATGTGCGCGATCGCGTCGAGATCGGCAAGCCTGGCGGGGCGAACGAATAGCATCGTCGGTCCTGTTATCGAGAATGAACGCCGGTCAGCGCGCGCCGACCACGTCTTCGAACGCCTGTTCGAGGCGCGCGAAGCCCTCGTCCAGATCGGCCGCCGGCATGATCAGCGAAGGCGCGAAGCGCAGCACGTCCGGGCCCGCGATCAGCATCATCACGCCGCGGTTCGCCGCCGCGCCGTTGAAGTCCTTCGCGCGGCCCGCGAAACGTGCGTTCAGTTCGGCGCCGATCAGCAGACCCTGGCCGCGCACTTCCTTGAACACGTCGAAGCGCGCGTTCAAGTGCGCGAGCTTCGCGCGGATCGTCTCGCCGCGTGCGCGCACGCCCGCCAGCACCGCCGGGTCGCTGATCAGCTCGACGACCTTGTGCGCGATGGCCGCGCCGAGCGGATTGCCGCCGTAGGTCGTGCCGTGCACGCCCACCTTGAAGTGCGCCGCGATGGCTTCGGTCGTGAGCATCGCGCCGATCGGGAAACCGTTGCCGAGCGCCTTCGCCGTGGTCAGGATGTCGGGCGTCACGCCGGTCTGCTCGTAGGCGTAGAAGGTGCCCGTGCGGCCCACGCCGGTTTGCACTTCGTCGAAAATCAGCAGCGCGCCGTGCGCGTCGCAGGCCTCGCGCAGCGCGCGCAGGAAGGCCGGATCGGCGGGAATCACGCCGCCTTCGCCCTGCACCGGCTCGACGATCACGGCGCAGGTTTGCGGGCCGATCGCGCGCTTGGCGGCGTCGATGTCGTTGTACGGCAGATGGATGATGCCTTGCGGAATCGGGCCGAAGCCTTCCGAATATTTCGGCTGGCCGCCCACGCTCACCGTGAAGAAGGTGCGGCCGTGGAACGACTGCGTGAACGAGACGATCTCGGCCTTCTGCTCGCCGTGGCGGTCGAAGGCGACGCGGCGCGCGAGCTTGAGCGCGGCTTCGTTGGCTTCCGCGCCCGAGTTGGCGAAGAACGCGCGATCGGCGAACGTCAGCGATTCGAGCTTCTTCGCGAGGCGCAGCACCGGCTCGTTGGTGTAGCCGTTGCCGATGTGCCAGAGCTTGCCGCCCTGCTCGTGCAGCACCTTGAGCAGTTCCGGATGCGCGTGGCCGAGCGAGGTCACGGCGATACCGCAGGCGAAGTCGATGTAATCGCGCCCGGCGGTGTCCCACACGCGCGAGCCTTCGCCGCGGTCGGGCACGAACGGCGCGGGCGAGAAGCACGGCACCATCACTTCGTCGAAGGTCTGGCGGCTCACAGTCTGGTCGTTCATGGCGAATCCTTGTGGTCTCGAATCGGGTGCCGATTCAGGTTCTCGATTCAGGCTCGTGCCGCGCAAGGCGCGATTAGGGTACGAACCGGATGCTAATGGGCTCAATCGAGCGAGTATCGGTTGCAGTGTAGGCAACCGCGCTGCAAACGTCTTGCGCAGGCGCGACGCGTTTTTTCGTCAGCGGCGGCGCGGCGGGGTTTTCCGTCCCGAATGAGCCATTTTCGTGCGCCGGGTCAGGCGAGCGCGCCCGCTTCCACGACGGCTCGATCACGCTTCAATCGCGCTTCAATCGCGCTTCAATCGCGCTTCAATCGCGCTTCAATCACGCTCGGGCGGCTCCACCAGCGCCCCGGCGCGCGGCTCGGGATTCGCGCCGCCGTGCTGGCGCTCGATCCAGTTGCGGCGATCCTCGCGCGGCGTCACGCCGAAGCGCTCGCGATACGCGTTCGAAAAATGCGCCGCCGATGAAAACCCGCACGCGAGGCTGATCTGCACCACCGACTTGCTGGTGCGCTGCAACTGCGAGCGCGCCTTCGCGAGCCGCAGGCCGAGGTAGTACTTCGACGGCATCGCGTTCAGATACTGCCGGAACAGGCGTTCGAGCTGACGGCGCGAGACGCCCACGTGCCCGGCGATCTCGTCGGTCGTGAGCGGATCCTCGATGTTCGCTTCCATCAGCATGAGCGCGTCGTTCAGGCGCGGATGGCGCTCGCCGGGCGCGGTCACGAACGGAATGCGCTGACGCTCGTCGCCGCCGCGCAGCGTGCTCGCGCCCATCGCGTCGGCGATGCGGTCCACGAGTTCGGGGCCGTGCTCGCGACCGATCATCGCCAGCATGAAGTCGAGCGTCGCCTGGCCGCCCGCGCAGGTCGCGCGATCGCGGTCGATCTCGTAGAGATGCTGCGTGACGATGGTGCGCTCGAACTGCTCGGCGAACTGCTGGTACGTCTCCCAGTTCACGGCCACGCGATAGCCCTGCAACTGCCCGGCCATCGCGAGCCACCAGACGCCGTGATGAATGCCGGTGACGAGCGGCGTGCGCGGCCCGAGGCGCGCGAGGCTCGCGAGAAACAGGCGATAGTCGGCGAACTGCTGATAGCGCTCGGTCACGACGATCAGCCAGTCGCACGCGAGCGCGTCGCCGAAGGTGCCGTCGGCGGGCCACTGCGCGCCGCCCGCGAGCGGCACGGGCCGGCCGTTCCACGAGTACATCTGCCAGCGGTAGAGCGCGCGGCCGTCGATCTCGTTGGCGAGATTGAGCGCGTCGACGATCGGGCCCACGCCCGACATCGACACCGGCGGCAGCGCGACGATCGCCACCTGCGTCGTGCGGTTCGCGCGCGCGACGGCTGGCGTGGTCGATGCCACCGAAGCGGCGGATGCGTTCCCTTCCTGGTTCATGCGCGAAGACGCCGTGCGTCGCTTATTTCAGACTGCCCGACAGAAACTGGCGCAGGCGCTCGCTCTTCGGCGCGCCGAGCACGTCGGCGGGCGCGCCCTGCTCCTCGGTGCGGCCCTGATGCAGAAACATCACGTGATTCGACACATTGCGCGCGAAACCCATTTCGTGCGTCACGACGATCATCGTGCGGCCTTCCTCGGCGAGCTTCTGCATCACCTTGAGCACTTCGCCGACGAGTTCGGGATCGAGCGCCGACGTCGGTTCGTCGAACAGCATCACGTCCGGATGCATGGCGAGCGCGCGCGCGATCGCCACGCGCTGCTGCTGGCCGCCCGACAGATGCGAGGGATACTGCTTTTCCACGCGCGGCGCGAGCCCGACTTTCTCCAGATACTCGCGCGCGCGCTCCTCGGCTTCCTTGCGCGGCACGCCGAGCACGTGCAGCGGCGCTTCCATCACGTTCTCGATCACGTTCATGTGCGACCAGAGATTGAAGTGCTGGAACACCATCGCGAGCTTGGTGCGGATGCGCTGAAGCTGCTTGTGATCGGCCACTTCGAGGCCGCCGTCACGGGCCGCTTTCGTGCGCACCGTTTCGCCATCGACGACGATCTCGCCCGCGTTCGGCTTCTCCAGGAAATTGATGCAGCGCAGGAACGTGCTTTTGCCCGAGCCGCTCGCGCCGATGATGCTGATCACGTCGCCCTTCTTCGCGTCGAGCGAGACGCCCTTGAGCACTTCGTTGTCGCCGTAACGCTTGTGGATGTCGCGCGCGATCAGCTTGCTCCCGCCCGCAGGCGTCGTTTGCATCGTCTGAGCCAAGATGGTCTCCAAAAAAATGTCGCGTCAGTGCGAGGCGATTCAGCGCGTGCGCACGGCCAGATGGCCGAGCCAGCGTTTTTCCGCGCGGCGGAACAGCGCCACCAGCACGCACGATACCGCACAGTAGATCAGCGCCGCGAGGCCGAACGACTCGAACGAGCGATACGTGGCCGAGTTGGCGTCGCGCGCCACCTTGAGCAGATCGGGCACCGTGGCCGTGAACGCGACCGTGGTGGCGTGCAGCATCAGGATCACTTCGTTACTGTACAGCGGCAGCGCGCGGCGCAGCGCCGAAGGCAGAACGATGCGCCAGTACATCGTGAACGGGCTCATGCCGTAGGCGCGCGCCGCTTCCACTTCGCCGTGCGAGGTCGCGCGGATCGCGCCCGCGAAAATCTCGGTGGTGTACGCGCAGGTGTTGAGCGCGAACGCGAGGATCGCGCAGTTCAGACCGCTGCGGAAGAACGCGTCGAGAAGCGGCTCGCTGCGCACGAAGGCGAGACTGTACACGCCCGTGTAGATCAGCAGAAGCTGCACGTAGAGCGGCGTGCCGCGAAACACGTAGGTGTAGAAGCGCACCGGCATCGACAGCCAGCGCCGCTGCGAAACGCGCGCGACCGAGAGCGGCACCGCGCATACGAAGCCGAACGCCACCGACACCACGAGCAGCCAGAGCGTCATGGCGAGGCCGGAGACGTGCTCACCGTCCCAGTAGAGAAACGCGCGGCCGAATTGCTGAAGGATTTCGTTCATCGCTTGTGCCCTTGCGGTGTCAGAGTTGCGCGTGGCGCACGCCGGCCGAGTAGCGGCGTTCCAGCCAGATCAGCGCGAAGTTCGAAATCGTCGTGATCGCGAGATAGATGAGCGCGGCGATCAGCAGGAAGAAGAACAGGTTGAAGGTGCTGCGGCCCGCGTCCTGGGCGGCCTTCACGACATCGGCGAGACCGATGATCGACACCAGCGCCGTCGCTTTCACGAGCACCTGCCAGTTGTTGCCGATGCCCGGCAGCGCGAAGCGCATCATCTGCGGAAACAGGATGCGGGCGAACACGCGCGCGCCGCTCATGCCGTAGGCGTAGCCCGCTTCGAGCTGGCCGCGCGGCACGGCGAGAAACGCGCCGCGAAAGGTCTCGGTGAAATACGCGCCGTAAATGAAGCCGAGCGTGAGCACACCCGCCACGAACGGATCGATGTCGATCTGCGCCATGCCGAGCGCGTCGGTGGCCTCGTTCACGCCGATCTGGATGCTGTAGAACAGCAGCAGCATCAGCACGAGATCGGGCACCGAACGGATCAGCGTGGTGTAGGCCGTCGCGCAGGCCGCGAGCGGCCGGTTGAACGAGAGCTTGGCCGCCGCGCCCGCGAGGCCGAGCAGCACGGCCACGCCCAGCGACAGCAGCGAGAGTTCGATCGTCTGGATCGTGCCGGCGAGCAGCACCGGACCAAAGCCGTAAAGCATCACGCGCGTCTCCGGGGAAGTCGTGGTCGAGATGCCGGGCGCGAAAAAAGCCCGGGAAGTGGCGCGGATCGTCGCAGCGCCAAATTGTTTGCTCAAACGCGCCCGGCGCGCGTGTTGCATTGCAACAATTCGTGTCGGCGCAGACCGCCGGGCCCGGCGCAACGGCGTTTCGCCCGCACTGTCAGGGCGCGATGCTTTTGAAAGCTGCAAAGACAACGCCCCGCCAGGCGCAAGCCCGCGGGGCGTTTTGACAAGTTTCGGGTCGCTTTTTCGATAGACGGCGCGATGCCGCGGATGTCAGGCGCCGACGCGAGGCGGCGGTCGAGCCCGCCCTCCTCAGTCGATCCCCAACTGCGCGCGGATCGCGGGCAGCATGTACTGGACCGCCGCGCGGCCCTCGGCGATGGCCGGTCCGGCGCGATGAAAGTCGAAAATCCCCATGCCGCCGAGGCGCGGCTGGATCAGCACATCGGCGGGCTCGCCTGCGAGACGGCTGCGCGTGATGCGCACCTGCATGATGTCGATGCTTTGCGCGATCGAGCTGAGCATCGACGGCACCCGCGCCGAAGGCGGCGGCGCCACGCGCACGTCCGGACCGCCCGCCCCGCCCGGCCCCGACGGTTGCAGCCAGCCCGGAAAACGCTTGCCGTTCTTGCGCATCAAGGGCGCCGGGTCGGCCGCGCCGGTGATACCACTCGCGCCGGTCACGTCGCCCGCCGCTTCGCCCGCTTCCGGCAACACGCCGTCGGTCACGGCGCGGCGCGCGGCGCCCGGCACCGCGCGCGGCACCGTGTCGATCGCGCCGCCCAGATCGCGGCCATTGAGAATGTCGTGATTGAGATCGATGGCGATCACCGTGTCGGCGCGCATCGCGCGCGCGGCGGACACCGGCACCGGATTGCTGAGGCCGCCGTCGACGAGCCAGACGCCGTCGTGCCAGATCGGCGTGAAGATGCCCGGAATCGCAATCGAGGCGCGCACCGCGTCGACCACGCCGCCCTCGCGCAGCCAGACCTCGCGGCCCGTGTCGAGTTCGGTCGCGACCGCCGCGAACGGCATTTTCAGGTCGTCGATCGCGCGGCCGTTGAACTGCTTCGCGAACAGGTCGATGACCTTGCGCCCGCCCAGCAGCCCGCCCGAAAAGCGCAGATCGAGCAGCCGCACCACGGTCTGCCACGTGAGCTTGCCGACCCAGTCCTCCAGCCAGTCCAGATCGCCATTGGCATAGACCGCGCCCACCAGCGCGCCGATCGAGGTGCCGCAGACCACATCGGGCCGGATGCCCGCTTCCTCCAGCGCGCGGATCGCGCCGATATGCGCCCAGCCGCGCGCCGCCCCGCCGCCCAGCACGAGCCCCACGCGGCGGGCGCGTCGTCGTTGCGTCACCATGCCCGTCTCCCGCGTGCCTGTTGCCTGTCTTGTTTCAGAGTCATGGCGTTTTGTCTGTGTTTTGCGCCGATTCGTTCAATGTCCGCGCTTAGTGTCCACCTTAGTGTCCACCTTAGTGTCCACCTTAGTGCCCACCTTAGTGTCCACGTATCACGTCCGAGCGCGATGTCGTCGAGACATGGCCGTCCGGGCCGAAATGCACGTTGAAATACGCCTCCGGCGTCACGCCGCCCTCGTACCATTTCCAGCTCCAGACGGTCTCCTGCTTGAGCCGGTAGGCGGCTATCTGCCCCGGTTTGCCGAGCAGCGCGCGCACCTCGTCCTGACTCATGCCGATACGCACCTTCGCGAAGTTTTCCGCCGTGAGCGCCTGGGTGATGGCCACGAGCCGTCCGTTCGGGCCGATGTCGACCATGAAGGTCTTGAGGCCCTGCGGGCCGCGCGGATATTCGAGGCGGCGCGAGCCGTCGTCGAACAGGCGCTCGGTCTCCGGCTTGCCCATCTGCTCGCGCACCTGCTCGAGCGTGGACACGCCGGGCGTGAGGCCCTTGAGCAGCAGCGCGTCGGGCTTCACCGAATCGAAGAAGGTCTTGAAGCTCTGGCGGAGCGAATCGAGCATGGCGTCGAACTGGCGGTCGTCGCAGCCGGCGAGCGTGAACGCCGCCAGCGCGGCGCACGCAGCGGTGAGCGTCCGCGTGGATCTGAATGGGGAAGGCATGTTCGGGTACGGCATCAACATGGGCTTGCGCGTGCGCGGCCCCGAGGCCCGGCGCACGCCGGATAGCCACAATGTACCGTCAATGACGCCGGTCGTGTCCCGAAGCCCGCTTCGAAGGTTCGGCAACGCGCGCAACGGCGCGCAGCCCGACGCGCTCCGGCGCGCCGCCGTGCAGCGCGCGGCGCGTGCGCACGATCTCGGCGGCCTGCCAGGAAATCAGCGCGATCACGCCGAACACCACTTCGCGCATGCGCTTGACGAGCGCGAGCGAGAACGCCACGTCCTGACTCACGCCGAACAGTTGCGCGAGCAGCACCACGGCGACTTCCTGCACGCCGAGGCCCGCGGGCACCATGAAGGCGGCGTGGCGCACCGCCTGGGTGATGGCTTCGATGGCGAGCGCGTCGCCGACCGAGACCGGATGGCCGAGCAGCGAGAGCGCCCACCAGGTTTCGAACGCGCCCAGCATGTAGCCGCCAAGCTGCCAGAAGAACGCGCGGAACATCAGGCCCGTGCGCGACATCAGCGCATCGAGATCGGCGTCGAGCCGCTGGCCGTCGATGCCCAGCTTCTGCCACGTTGCTTCGCCGAACAGACGCGCGGCCCAGCGCTCGATCGCATGGAACACGCCGCCGCGACGCAGCAGCACGATCGCGAGCACGGGCAGCGGCGCGCTCAGCACGAGCGCGAGCGCGATCGTGACGATGGTGCGCAACGAGCCGCCGTCGCCGGTCGCCGCGACGATCAGCACCACGCCGAGCGCCGAAAACGCGTACTGCACGGCGATCGTCACGAAGACCTCGACGATCACCGACGCCGTGACCTCGCTCGCCTCGTGCGGCTCGCGCAATTTCCAGCGCGCAAGGCGAATGCCGACCAGCTCGCCGCCCACGCCCACGACGGGCAGCAGGCGGTTGACGGCTTCGCGCACCGTGGCGACCCACCAGAGGAAGGCAAGCGGCGCGCGCCGGTCGAGCAGCAGACGCCACGCGTGCGCGTCGAGCAGCAGCGGCAGCGCATGGAACGGCACGAGCCAGAGCAGCACCGGACCCGCCGCGCCGATCACGCGCATCACGTCATGCGCGCCGTCGTGAACCACGAGGCCGATCAGGATCGCGATCCCGACCGGCAAACCCAGCCATTGAAGCCACTTCATGATGACGCCCGACCCTCCGCCAGCCCGGCGCGCGGCCGCGTCGCTGCGTGAACATCATGACCGTCGCGACCATCGCCGCCATCGAAAAACACGTCGGTGAAGCCGCCGTGACGCACGCCCGCACGCGCGAGCGCGGCGGCCACGCGCGGCGAGACCAGCGCGGCGAGTTCATCGGCGTGGCGATAGCGTTGCATCGACGCGGTGATCGGCCCCTCGCCCACCGCCGGCGCTTCGGCCGGGTGGCAGTAGATTTCGCCGACGCCCTGCGCAGGCAGGCGCGCGATCGCATCGAGCAGCACGGCTTCGTCCATCGCGCCCGTGTTCGCGATGCCCACCACGTAATCGTTATGCGCGATGCCCGCCCGTGCGAGGCGCGCGCGCACGAGCGCGAGCCACGGCTTGAGCGCGGCGGGCGCGCCCGCTTCCAGCGGCAGACGCACCGCGCGCAAACCATACTCGCGGCCGATCGACAGGATCAGCGAAAGCACCGTGGGATGCAGATGGAAATGCTTGTGCGTGTTCACGTGATCGAGCGCGAGGCCCGTCGCCGCGAACGCCTCGAACTGCGCGCGGATTTCGAGCGCGAGCTGCGCACGCACGTGCGGCAGGAAGAAGAAGCGAAAGCCGTCGCGCACCATGTTGTCGCCGAACCGGCCTTGCGCGTCGACGAGCGCGGGAATGCGCGCGCGCGGCAGCATCGACGCGCCGTCGGCCAGCACGAGATGCAGCCCCACGCGCAGCGTCGGCAGGCGTTGCGCGCGCGCCACCGCGTCGGCCGCGGCGGGCGCGGCCACCATCAGGCTCGCGGCATTGAGCACGCCGTCGCGATGCGCGCGCTCCACCGCCGCGTTGACCCGCTCGTGCAGGCCGAAGTCGTCGGCGGTGAAAATCAGCGCGCGCGCGGGCGGCTGCATCATGCCTCGTGGGCGCGCAGGAAGCGGAAGAACTCCACGCCTTCGCGCAGACGGCGCTTCATCATGTCCCAGCTCGTCAGCATTTCGCGGACGATTTCCCAGATCTTCGACGGCCGGAAATAGAACTGGCGATAGAACTGTTCGAGGTGGTGATAGATCTCCTCGCGCGACAGATGCGCATAGCCGATCGCCGCGAGCTGCACGCCTTCCTTGCTCACCAGATTGATGGTCTTGTTCTCTTCCATCCAGCCGTTTTCGACGGCCTGCTTGTAGAGCGTCGTGCCCGGATACGGCGCGGCGAGCGAGACCTGGATCGTGTGCGGATTGATTTCCTTCGCGTACTCGATGGTCTTCCTGATGGTCTCCTGCGTCTCGCCCGGCAGACCCAGAATGAAGGTGCCGTGAATCTTGATGCCGAGGCTCTTGCAGTCCGCGCTGAAACGGCGCGCGAAGTCGGTGCGCACTCCCTTCTTGATGTTCACGAGAATCTGGTCGTCGCCCGACTCGAAGCCCACGAGCAGCAGGCGCAGGCCGTTTTCCTTCATGACCTTGAGCGTCTTGTACGGCACGTTGGCCTTCGCGTTGCACGACCACGTCATGCCGAGCTTGCCGAGGCCGATGGCGATGGCTTCGGCGCGCGGCAGGTCGTCGGTGAAGGTGTCGTCGTCGAACATCAGCTCTTTCACTTCGGGCATGTTGTCGCGAATCCACTTCGCTTCGGCGATCACGTTCTCGACCGAGCGCGTGCGATAGCGATGGCCGCTGACCGTCTGCGGCCACAGGCAGAACGTGCAGCGCGACTTGCAGCCGCGCCCCGTGTAGATCGACACGTACGGGTAGTTCAGATAGCCGATGAAGTAGTTGTCGATCTTCAGGTCGCGCTTGTAAATGGGCGCGACGAACGGCAGCTCGTCCATGTTTTCGAGGATCGGGCGCGCTTCGTTGTGCTCGATCGAGCCGTCCTTCGCGCGCCAGCTCAAGCCCTTGATCTCGGGGAAAGGCTTGCCTTCGGCGATTTCCTTGCAGGTGTAGTCGAATTCCTCGCGGCAGACGAAGTCGATGGCGTCGGACGCCGTGAGCGAGTTGTGCGGATCGACCATCACCTTCGCGCCGACCATGCCGACCAGCAGCGACGGCTTGCGCTTCTTGAGGTCCTCGGCGAACAGCGCGTCGGTCGGAAACGAAGGCGTGCTCGTATGGATGATCACGAGGTCGTAATCCATCGCGATCTTGAGCGTTTCCTCCACGCCGATACCGTCGGCGGGCGCGTCGAGCACGCGGCTCTGCGGCACCAGCGCCGCGGGTTGCGCGAGCCAGGTCGGATACCAGAACGAGCGGATCTCGCGCTTCGCCTGATAGCGCGAACCTGCGCCGCCATCGAAGCCGTCATACGACGGGGCCTGCAAAAACAGCGTTTTCATGAGATGAATGCTCCGGCAATCCTTGAGTCAATTGTGCTTGAAAGCGTGCGCGCGCGAACGCCGGTTCCAGCCGGCGTCGCGCGCGATGAGTGGTGCGTATGCGTGTTCTGTTCAGCGCCATCCGTGTCCATCAGCGCCCATCCGTGACCTCGACGACCGCGCGCCGCCGCGACGCGCTCACACGCGGCTCGCGCGCAGTGGACACGGTCGG
Source organism: Paraburkholderia sp. SIMBA_027 (assembly GCF_046535315.1). Taxonomy (NCBI): domain Bacteria; kingdom Pseudomonadati; phylum Pseudomonadota; class Betaproteobacteria; order Burkholderiales; family Burkholderiaceae; genus Paraburkholderia; species Paraburkholderia sp. SIMBA_027. The sequence continues at coordinate 280,751 of NZ_JAWRWY010000008.1, read as the reverse complement.
CGTGACAAGCGTGTGTCCGGGCCCGGCCGCCTCGCCCGTTTCGGGATTGGCCACCGGCACGCGCACGCCGCGCCAGACCACATGCGAGCCGAACACGGCCGCGAGCCACTGCAAGAGCAGCAACGCGTCGCGCAGCGGCACAAGCGGCAAATCGCGCCAGAACACGCGCCAGCCGCCGCTGCTGCGCGCATGCAACGCTATGCGCGCGATGATACCGCCGACCGTGCTGGTCGCCAGCGCGGCCATCGCCGCCCGCGCGCCGGCGCACAGCGCGACGCCGCTGCCGCGAACCGGCAGCAGACCCGCGAGCAGCGCATAACCGAGCGCGCCCGCGACGAGCCACGGAAACGTGAACGTGATGAACAGCGAGGCGAAGCCCGCCGGATTCACCGAGCGGATCGTGCGCAGCCAGCGCGTTTCGCGCAGCCACAGCGTGCGCAAGGTCGGCTCGATCACGTCGGTCGCGACGAGCACGGGCGCGAGCACCGTCGCGAGGCCGTGATCGCGCGCGAAACGGGCCAGCAGATAGTCGTCGGCGAGACAGTCCTTGAGCGCCGCGAAGCCGCCGATGCGCTCGAGCGTCGTGCGCGAAAGCGCCAGCGTGGCGCCGAAACCGAAGGCGCGCGAGCCCGTCGAGTGCGCGACGCGCACCGACGGCGCAAACCATTCGTTGATGAACAGCGCGCCGAGGCGCGGCCAGAAGCCGCCGACGCTGCGTGCGCGATAGAGGCAGGTCACCACGCCGACGCGCGGATCGGCGAGCGGCGCGGTGACGATGTCGAGATAGTCCGGCTCGACGGCGATGTCGCTGTCGGCCACGATCAGCAGGTCGTGACGCGCGTGCGCCGCCATATTGATCAGGTTGCTGACCTTGAGGTTGCTGCCGTGCACGCTCGCGTCGATCACGAGCATGATGTCGTGGCCCGGATACGCGGCCTGTAGCCGCTGCACCACGGCGATGGCCGGATCGTTCGCCGACGACACGCCAAAGATCAGTTGATAACGCGGATGACGCTGCTCGCAGAAGGTCGCGAGGTTCTCGTAGAGACGCGGCTCGGCGCCGCACAGCGGCTTGAGCACGCTCACCGGCGTGGCCGCGCGGGCGCGCGCGAGACGCGCGGCGAGGCGCACCTGCGTGGCGGAGCCGTGGCGCGGCATCGTCAACGCGGCGCTGATGGCGTAGAACGTGGCGGCGCAGCACAACGCCACCAGCAGCCACCACGCGAACGGCCATGCGGAAAAGAGCGAACCCGTCATGCGAACGCGCCTCGCCCGTCAGTCAGGCGGACGCCGCATGGCGCGAATGCGCACACGACGGCCCGGCATACCGCACCGTCCAGATCAAATGTCTTGCCTGGAACCATTTGCCCTACCCCGAAATTCATCAAAAAACAAACGCGCATCGTATCTGCACTACATATTGATCGCCATAAACGTAACGGGCGACGTCATTTTTAGTGACCCAGCGCAAATTTAAATGATGATTTGATTAAACGACGCCTGAAAACTTGATGCGCATCGCGCGAGTTTCGCAATCTGCGCCCTGATTCGGCGCAAAAATTGTAGCAGCAACGTCCTCAAACAACCTTCCAGTCTTCGCAAAAATCCTTCTCAAAGATGAAAAGATCGGAAAGGTCCGCGATTATTCCAACAGCGAATCTTTTCCACCGACAATATTGCTGTAATTGAAAAAATTCGGTAAGCATATCGCAATGCTTCTTTAACACAATTGAATTAGAGGTTGTAAAGTCGGAATAAACAAGAATTATTCTGATTCAATTAAACCACCATGGCGAGCGATGGAACCCACGCCGCCCGCATGGATTCCTGGCGGCCGTCAGCAGGTTCCGGAGCGCTTTGGCACAATGGCCGCACCTTGCGCGGGCCTTGCCGCCGCGCCTCATGAATTCCGGAGCGCCACGATCCCCATGATTCCCTTCTCCGTCCTCGACCTGTCGCCGGTGCCCGCCGGCTCGAACGCCGGCGCCGCGCTGCGCAACACGCTCGACCTCGCCCAGCACGCCGAGCGCTGGGGCTACCACCGCTACTGGCTCGCCGAGCACCACAACATGACCGGGATCGCCAGCGCGGCCACCTCGGTCGTGATCGGCTACGTGGCGGGCGGCACCCAGACGATCCGCGTGGGTTCGGGCGGCATCATGCTGCCCAACCACGCGCCGCTTCTGATCGCCGAGCAGTTCGGCACGCTCGAAGCGCTCTATCCGGGCCGTATCGACCTCGGTCTTGGCCGCGCGCCCGGCACCGACCAGACCACGGCGCGCGCGCTGCGCCGCGATCTGCAAGCCAGCGCCGAAGCGTTCCCCGACGACGTCGCCGAATTGCAGCGCCTGTTCGGCGAGCCCGTCGAAGGCCAGCGCGTGCGTGCGGTGCCGGGCGCGGGCCTGCACGTACCGCTCTATATCCTCGGCTCCAGCCTGTTCGGTGCGCAGCTCGCCGCCGCGATGGGTCTGCCGTTCGCGTTCGCCTCGCACTTCGCGCCCGATCATCTGCTCACGGCGCTGCGTCTGTATCGCTCGCAGTTCCGCCCGTCGGCGACGCTCGCGAAACCGCACGCGATGGTCGGCGTCAACGTGATCGGCGCCGAAAGCAACGACGAAGCGCGTCTGCTGTTCACCTCGCTGCAGCAGCAGTTCGTGAATCTGCGGCGCGGCACGCCGGGGCAGTTGCCGCCGCCGGTCGAGCAGATCGCCGCCAACGATTACGAACTCGCCGGCGTGGCGCATTCGCTCGCCTGCTCCGTGATCGGCGATCGCGAAACGGTGCGCGCGGGACTCGCGTCGGTGATCGAGCAGACCCAGGCCGACGAGTTGATCGTCACCGCGCAGATCTACGATCACGCGAAGCGTTTGCGTTCGTTCGAGATCACCGCCGAGGTGCGCGCGGAGATGGCGGCGGGCTGATCGAAGTCGCGCGGCGAGTTGGCCGCTTAAGGAGAAAAGGAGAAAACGGGCGCTCGATGCGCCCGTTTTTTATTGCCGGTCCGGCGCCCCGCCCGCATGCACGCCCACCGACCAGGCAAGCGGCTTGCTTCCCGCTCTAAGGCCGCGCGCGCACACCGGATTCGCACTACCCGCTTTTCGGTGCTAGAACATTCAATGCGCGGTCACAAAACGGACATCGCGGAACCCGGCGGACCTGGCGAACCCTCGCCGAGACCGGCCCGCGACACATCACAGAGAAACCGGGGGCACAACAAGGAGACGTCCATGGAAACTCCGGCAAGCCTCAACGATCTGCAACGCACCACGCTCGCCATCGTGCTCGCGGGCGGTCGCGGCACGCGCCTCGGTCCGCTCACGAACAAGCGCGTGAAGCCCGCCGTCTACTTCGGCGGCAAGTACCGCATCATCGATTTCGCGCTGTCGAACTGCCTGAATTCGGGCATCCGCCGCATCGCCGTGGTCACGCAGTACAAGGCGCACTCGCTGCTGCGGCATCTGCAGCGCGGCTGGGGCTTCCTGCGCGGCGAATTCAACGAGTTTCTCGATCTGTGGCCCGCGCAGCAGCGCGTCGAGGGCGCGCACTGGTATCGCGGCACCGCCGACGCCGTCTACCAGAATCTCGACATCATCCGCTCGATCTCGCCGAAATACGTGGTCGTGCTGGCCGGCGACCACATCTACAAGATGGATTACACGCGCATGGTCGCGGACCATGCCGCGAGCGGCGCGGACTGCACCGTGGGCTGCATCGAAGTGCCGCGTCTGGAAGCGCGCGCGTTCGGCGTGATGGCCGTCGACGAACAGCGCCGCGTCACGGGCTTCGTCGAAAAACCCGACGATCCGCCCGCGATGCCGGGCCGCCCCGACATCGCGCTCGCGAGCATGGGCATCTACGTGTTCGACACCGCTTATCTCTTCAAGCTGCTCGAGGAAAACATCTCCGCGAGCGCCACCGACCACGACTTCGGCAAGGACATCATTCCGCGCGTGGTCAGCGACGGCGTCGCCATCGCGCATCCGTTCAGCATGTCCTGCGTGACCTCGGACCCGAGCGCCGAGCCGTACTGGCGCGACGTCGGCACCGTGGACGCCTACTGGTCCGCCAACCTCGACCTCGCCTCGACCATCCCGGCGCTCGACCTTTACGACCGCAACTGGCCGATCTGGACGTATCAGGAGCAATTGCCGCCCGCCAAGTTCGTGCGCGACCTGAACGGGCTGCAAGGCTCGGGCACGAACCTGATCGTCTGCGGCGGCAGCGTGATCTCCGGCTCGCAGATTTCGCGCTCGGTGCTGTCGTCGAATGTGGTCGTGAAGTCGTTCTGCAACATTGCCGAGGCAGTCTTGTTACCGCAGGTCGAAGTGGGCGCGAGCTGCCGGCTGCGCAAGGTCGTGGTGGACCGCGGCTGCGTGATTCCCGATGGACTCGTGATCGGCGAAGACCCGGTGCGCGACGGCGAGCGCTTCTACCGCACCGAGAACGGCATCGTGCTGGTCACGCGCGAGGCGCTCGACAAGCTTGGCGCGGGAGGGTGACGCGGCGCGCAACACCGCGTAGCACAACGCAGCACCGCGCAACACGTTCGCGAACGTATCGCACCGAACGCCGCCCCGGTTCGCCGCCGCGCGGCGAGAACCGCAGCGCCCCCAAGGCTCAATCGAGGACCTCAGCCCGATGACGATCCGTGTTCTGCATGTCGCCAGTGAACTCTATCCGCTCCTGAAAACCGGCGGTCTCGCCGATGTGACCGCCGCCCTGCCCGCCGCGCTGATCGAACAAGGCGCTGACGCGCGCGTGCTGTTGCCCGGCTTCCCGGGCGTCGCCGCCGATCTCGCCGACCTGCGCCCGGTCGCGCGGCTCGAACGCAGCTTCGGCGCGCCCGAGGCCTCGCTCGAACTCGGGCGTCTGCCGGGCAGCGGCGTGCCCGTCTACATGATTCGCGCCGATGCGTTCTACGCGCGCCCCGGCAATCCCTATCTCGACGCCGAACACGTGCCCTATGGCGACAACGCCGAGCGTTTCGCGCTGCTCGGCTGGGCCGCCGCGCAACTCGCGCTGCATCTCGACGCGAACTGGACGCCGCATATCGTGCACGCGCACGACTGGCATGCGGGCCTCGCAGGCGCTTATCTGCGCGCCGCCGCCCGCGAGCGAGGCGCGGGCAGCCACGGCGCGCGGCCGCCCGCACGCAGCGTGTTCACGATCCACAACCTCGCCTATCAAGGCATTTTTCCGGCACAGCAGTTCGACGCGCTGGGCCTGCCTGCCGACTTCTTCGACATGCACGGCGTCGAGTTTTACGGTCAGCTTTCATTTCTCAAAGCCGGACTCTATTACGCCGACAAGATCACCACCGTGAGCCCGAGCTACGCGCGCGAAATCCAGACCGTGGCGCAAGGCGGCGGCCTCGAAGCACTGCTCAAGGGACGCGCGCACGACCTCGTCGGCATCCTGAACGGCGTCGATTACGCGGTGTGGAGTCCGGCCGGCGACGCCGCCATCGCCGCGCGTTACTCGGCCACGCGCATGAGCGGCAAGCTGCGCTGCAAATCGGCGCTACAGCAGCGCTTCGGTCTGGCCTCGAAGCACGACGCGCCCGTGTTCGCCGTGGTGAGCCGCCTCACCGAGCAAAAGGGCCTCGACCTGCTGCTCGCGGCGCTGCCCGAAATCGTCTCGCGCGGCGGCCAGCTCGTCGTGCTCGGCACCGGCGACGCGAGTCTCGAACAGGGCTTCACGCGCGCGGCGCGTCAGCATCCGGAGTCGGTAGCGGTCGAACTCGGCTTCGACGAAACGCTCGCGCACGAGATCGTCGCGGGCGCGGACGTGATGATGGTGCCGTCGCGCTTCGAGCCGTGCGGGCTCACGCAGCTTTACGCGCTCGCCTATGGCGCGCTGCCGCTCGTGCATCGCGTGGGCGGACTCGCCGATACGGTCGTGGACGCCTCGCTCGAAAATCTCGCCGACGGTCTCGCCACCGGCTTCGTGTTCGAGCGCTTCGAACCGGACGCGCTCACCGCCGCGATCCGCCGCGCCTTCGCGCTCTACGCACGCAGCCGCGACTGGCGCGAGACGCGCGCGCGCGGCATGCATCAGGACTTCGGCTGGGCGGCGTCGGCGCAACGCTATATGGCGCTTTACCGCGAGCTGGCCGACTCGGTCTGACGACGATCGCCCTGACGAGTCAGCGTGGCAACTCCGCGTGACAACTCAGCCTGACGACAAACCGCCGCGCTCGACGATGCCTCGCGACGGCGGCGCGCAACACCGCGCCCGTCGCGCGCACGCGATGATCGACCCGGGGTAGCGAATTCGGTTATCGTTGCTGCACCGCATGCATCGCGCGCCGCCGCCTGGCGTCTCCGTGCCCCGCGCTTTGCGCGTCATACGGACACCCTCCTTCAAACAGGCCGCCACGCGCAGGACCGAACCGTTGCGCACCGGCCGACAGCCACGTTATGACCGACACACTCGACCGAAGCACCCGCCCGAAACCCAACGGACCGGCCATGAAAAATGTCCTGAGCATCCAGTCGCACGTCGTGTTCGGCCATGCGGGCAATAGCGCGGCGGTGTTTCCCATGCGACGGCTCGGCGTCAACGTGTGGCCGCTCAACACCGTGCAGTTTTCGAATCACACGCAGTACGGCCACTGGACCGGCAGCGCGATCGACGCGGAGCAGATGGTCGATCTCGTCGACGGCATCGGCGCGATCGGCATGCTGCCGCGCTGCGATGCCGTGCTCTCCGGCTACCTCGGCGCGCCCGAACAGGCGCAGGCCGTGATCGACGTGGTGCGCGCCGTGAAGGCGGCCAATCCGCAGGCGCGCTATTTCTGCGATCCGGTGATGGGCACGCTCAACGCGACCGGCAACGGCTGCAAGGTCGAGCCCGGCATCCAGGAGTTTCTCGTCACGCACATGCCCGCCGTGGCCGACGCGATGATGCCCAATCACAGCGAGTTGCAGCGACTCGTCGGCCGCGAGCTGGAGACCGCCGAAGAAGCCGTCGCCGCCTGCCGCGAACTGATCGCGCGCGGCCCGAAGCTGATCCTCGTGAAGCATCTGCTCGACCGCAACAGTCCCGCCGACACCTTCAACATGCTGGTGGTCAGCGAGCGTGAAGCGTGGCTCGCGCAGCGGCCGCTCTATCCGTTCGCGCGGCAGCCGGTCGGCGTCGGCGACATCACGAGCGCGATTTTCGTGGCGCGTCTGATGCTCGGCGACTCGCTGCGCCGCGCCTTCGAGCACACGCTCGCGGCGGTCAACGCGGTCGTGCGCACGACCTACGACGCCGGTCGCTACGAGCTGGAAATCGTGGCCGCGCAGGACCAGATCGCCCGCCCGCGCGAATGGTTCGACGCCTGGACCGTCGAGCCGGCCTGAGTCCGTTCGCGCCGTCTTCGAGCGCTCGCGCGGTCAGGGTCCGCGGCAATGTAAAAGACGGCGCGAGCGTCGGGCCTCAGTCATCGGGCATATAATGCGGGCCGCACGCGCGCGGCCACCCGCGCCCACCGTTTGAAGAGATTGACCGATGTCCGACCCCATCCGCAGTGAACAGGAAGAGTATTTCGAGCAGTTGTGCATCGCCGTCGATGGCGGCGAAACGCACGAGCAGGAAGCGATCGAATACTTCGAAGAGCAAAGCCACGAGGCCGATTTCGACGCCGCCCAGTGGCTCGACATCGCGCTCTACCACGCGCCCGACGTGGCGCGCGGCATCATCGACTTCGTCGACGCGGAAGACCGCGCGCGCAGCGATATCGCGCAGACGATCGCCGACAACCTCGACATCGCTTACGGCGACGACGACTGCCAGCGCTTCGAGTCGGTGATCCGGTTCGCGCTCGCCAACGGCGTGCCGGTCGACTTCGACGTGGTGCTCGACGGCTGCAACCGCGCGCTCGACGACCTCGAAGGCTGGGCCAACGACGACACGATGGCGCCGCTCGTGCAGTTGCGCGAATCGCTGCTCGCGCTGCAGGCGGAGTACTGATCCGGCCGCCGGTCGCCGGCGACCGGCACACCACGGCTGACCCCGATGCCAGCCTGTTATATTGCTTGCAAACACCTGTCGCCGGCCCCGCGCCGGCGCCCCGAGGGAGTCCGCCGGGCCGTAGACGGCCCGCGCGCGACACGAGCGCAACGTACAAGAAAGCACACTGCCGCGCCCGCCCGGCGCCAGGAGTCACGATGAGTCCGCGCCACACACCCCGCCTGGCCGCCGTCGCGCGGCCACGCCGCGCCGTCTTGCGCACGCTCGCGCGCCTCGCCCTCGCCGGCACGGTCGCGGGCGTCTGCGGCGGCGCGCTGCTCGCCTTGCCGGACGGCGCGGCCTACGCGGCGGGTCCGCTGACCGTGCGCATCGGTTTCGTGGCGGCGATCTCGGGCGACTACGCGAACTATGGCCGCGACCTGCAAAACGGCGTGCAGCTCGCGCTCGACGAAGCGAACGCCCAGGGTCTCCGGATCGGCGATCAGGTGGCGCATTTCGAACTCGTCGCGCTCGACGACCGCGCCGATCCGCGCCTCGGCGTGCAGTCGGCGGCCCAGCTCGCGAATCAGGGCGTGGCGGCCGTGATCGGCCATTTCAACTCGGGCACGGCGATTCCCGCCTCGCGCATTTATGAGAGCGCCGGCATTCCGATGCTCGACCCCGCCGCGACCAACCCCGTCATCACGGCGCAGGGCTTCGCGAACACCTTCACGGTGATCTCGAACGACGCGCAGAACGCAGGCATTGCCGGCGCGTGGGCCATCGACGTCATGAAGGCCAAACGCGTGGCGATCATCGACGACCGCAGCGCCTTCGGCCAGGGCGAGGCCGACGTGTTCGAACGCACCGTGAAGGAGCACGGCGGCAACGTGGTCGCGCGCGAGTTCGCCGCCATGGAATCCGACGACTTCGGCCCGCAGCTCTCGAAGATCAAGGCCGCCGACGCCGACCTGCTCTACTTCGGCGGCCTCGCGCACCAGGCGGCGTCGCTCGTCAAGCAGATGAAGGCGCGCAGCATGAACACGCAGTTCGTGGGCGGCGGCGGCGTGGCGAACCCCGACTTCGTGCAGCTCGCGGGCGCGGCCGGCGAAGGCGCGATGGCATGGGAATACGGCCGCCCGCTCGCGCAACTGCCGGACGGCCCGCGCTTCGCGCAGAAGTACCGCAGTCGCTTTGGCGCCGACGTGCTCGCTTACGCGCCCTTCGGCTATGACGCCGCGTGGGCCGCGATTCACGCGATGGTCGCGGCGAAGTCAGCGAAACCGGACGTCTACCGCCCCGTGCTCGGCACGCTCGCCTTCGACGGCGTGACCGGCCGCATCGCCTTCGACGAACATGGCGCGCTCAAGAACGGCGCGTCCACGCTGTATCAGGTCAAACAGGGCGTGTGGGTTTCGGTGATGACGCGCGGCGGCTGAGACCGCGCGTTCGATGCCTGTTTTCAGGCGTCTAAAAAATTAATCAGCCATCCTGATCGATTCATCGCGCGCGCACGACGATCTGCGCATGCGTGTCGCGCTGGATGCGCACGAGCGCATCGCGCATCTGCTCGAACTGCTGCGCCGAACACACCTGTTGCCCGAATCGCGCCGACAAGCGCCGCGCAATCTGCACCGTGCGCGTGAGCGGATCGAACACGTAATGCGCGCTGTAGACGATGCGCGCCGCGTCGGCCTGCGTGCTCACATCGGTATCGCGCGGCAGATCCGTCACGCGCGCGAACGCGGGCAGCGCGATCTGCGCGTCCTCCTCGTATTCGCCGCCCACGCAGGCCCACGGCTGCGTGCGGCGCGGCACCGCGAGCCAGGTGTCGATCTGCGTCGCGATGCCGCCCGACAGGCTGCTCAGCGCGGGCAGCGCCGTGGTGCCGTCGCGCCAGACGAAGTGGTCGAGCGTGCCCTCGATACGCGTGCCGAACGGCCCCGACGTGGCGTCGAGCGCGCTCGTCGACAGACGCGCCGTGCCTGCGAGTCCGGTCAACCGCACGCGCTGCGCGGCGATCTGCTGCGCGACCTGACGCGTCGCGCGGCGAAACGTGTTGCGCTCCGGTTCCGCGCTCGCGCCCGCATCGTCGACGTGATAGCGAAACGCGGCGTTGCCCTCGGCATTCACGTCGATCTCCAGCCGCGCCGAACGCGCGCGCGGTTGCGTCGCGGGCGTGCGCACGAGCACGCCGTCGTCGACGAGCAGCGCCGGGCGGTCCATCACGCCCGCCGGCAGGAAGCCGAACGCCACGCCGCCCGACGAGGTATCGGCGAACACGTTCAGATCGGGCAGATACGCGATGACGTGGTTGATCGCTTCCGCGCCATAGCCCGGCACGTCCGGCAAGCTGTAGACCGGCCCGAGGCTGATGAGCGCGGCCTCGGCGCGCACGCCGACCGCCGCCAGCAGCGCCGTGAATAGCGCGACGTGATCCTTGCAGTCGCCATAACGGTCGCGCAGGATATCCGCCGCGCGATGCGGCGCGGCCTCGGTCTCGCCCAGAAACAGCGCGACGTAGCGAATGTTCAGACGCATCCAGTCGTAGATGCGCGCGGCCTTCTCGCGCGGATCGCTCGCACCCGCCGTCAGCGATTGCGCGAAGGCCGCGATGGCCGGACTCGTCGCCGACGGATCCGCCGCCGACTCGCGGTAGCGCGCCGCGAAGACCGCGAAGCCCGGCACCGTCGTCACCATCAGGCGCGCACCCCAGTTCACGCGCGCGATCGCGCCCGCCTCCAGCGGCGCGTACGGGCCGTGCGCGTAATCGAACGCGTAGCGGGTGCGGCCGTTCTCCGTCACGGGCGGCTGCGCGGTGTAGCCGCGTGCGTCGGCGTAGAGCGGCACGTCGGCGGGCAGATCGAAAATCAGGCGCTGGAACTGCGTGGGCTGATCTTCCGGCACCGCGAAGTACGAGAACGTGCCAGCCTGCAAGGGCTTCGTGCGCCGCTTCGAAAACGCGAGGCGCACGCGCGAACCGGGCTGCACGCCCGGAAAGATCACGGTGCGCAAGACGCCGTCCTCGAAGGTCGGCGCGCCCGCCGAGCGCGGCTCCTGCACGTCGCGGATATTCGCCGGGCCGACCGCGTGCGCGCTGCCGTCCGGATCGACGGTCTGCGCCGCGAGGCCCGTAATCGTTTCGATATCCTTATTGAACCAGACGTAGCGCTGGGCGATGGCATCGACGCCCGCGCCCGTGTTCGCGCGCAAGGTCGAATCGTCGCGCTCCTCGACCGAGCCGTCTTTTTGCACGACGAAAACGTGGACGTCGCGTTCCAGCGTCGCCGGGGGCGTGTCAGCTTCGGTGGACGAATCGGGCGGCGGCGTGGTGACGGGCTGCGCCGATGCCGCCCGCGTCGCCGAGGCCACGCAGAGTGCAAGCGCAAGCGCGAAGATCCGCGCAAAGCCGCCGGGGCGCGTCACGCTCAACGCCGCGTGCGCCGCGCGCCGCGATCACCGAACGATCCCGCCACGACGATCGCGAGACACGCGCGTTCGTGACGTTCCTCGAAGGGCCGGTCGCCGGGGCCGAGCGTGCGGACGCCATCATCGGCGTGCGGGCCCGGACCCGCGGCGAGCGGGCGGCGTTCCGGCTGACGCGCCGCGCCGTCGCGCCGAAGCTGCGCGAGCGCGCGTTGCAGACCGGCGGCGAGCGACGAAGAGGACGGGGAAAGCGCAGCGGACACGGCGACCTCGCGGAGACGATGGCGTTCGACTTTCGTTGTAGCACATCGCCTGCCGCACCGCCCGCTTCAGACAACCGCTTCAGACCACCCGCTTCAGACCACCCGCTTCAGGCCGCCCGCCTGCCCTGCTCCTCGACGGCCCGCAGCAATGCCAGCGCGATGCCATGCGCCGCGAGCCGCACCTCGTCGAGCGAAGGAAACGACGGCGCAATCCGCAAATGGCTGTCCTGCGGATCGACGCCATAAGGAAACGCCGCGCCTGCGGGCGTGAGCACGAGCCCCGCCTCGGCGGCAAGTTCCACCGTGCGGCGCGCGCAGCCCGGCGGCGCATACAGGCTGATGAAATAGCCGCCCTGCGGCGCGTTCCAGCTCACCTGCGGCACGCCCGCCAGACGCTCGCGAAACACCGCATCGACCGCGTCGAACTTCGGCGCGAGCAAGGCGCGGTGCCGGGCCATCAGCGCGTCGAGCGTCGCGCGATCGCGCACGAAACGCACGTGGCGCAACTGGTTCAGCTTGTCCGGGCCGATCGAGCGCACACCCGTATGGCGCAGCCACCACGCCACGTTGCGCGGCGACGCCGCCAGCCACGCGAGCCCGCCGCCCGCGTAAGTCACCTTCGACAGCGACGCAAACACCAGCACGCGGTCCGCGTGGCCCGCCGCCGCGCAAGCCGCGATCATGTCGTGCGCGGCGCGCGGCGTCTCGACGAGATGATGGAAGCGATAGGCGTCGTCCCAGAACAGGCGGAAATCGGGCGCGGCCGTGGCCATCGCGGCGAGTCGGCGCACGACGTCGTCGGAATACGTCGCGCCCGTCGGGTTGCTGTAATGCGGCACGCACCACATGCCCTTGATCGAGGCGTCGTCGCGAACGAGCGCTTCGACGGCGTCGATGTCGGGACCTTCGTCGTTCATCGGCACGGCGATCATGCGCACGCCCAGCGCCTCGCAGATCGCGAAGTGACGGTCGTAGCCCGGCGCGGGACAGAGGAACGCGATCTCGCCCTGGGCGCGCCACGGCGCGCCTTGCGCGCCCGCTTCGCCCGACGGCACGCCATGCAGCAGTGCGAACACGAACGCGTCGTGCATCAGTTCGAGACTCGAATTGCCCGCCGCCACCACCTGCGCGGCGCTCACGCTCAGCAGTTCCGCGCCCAGTTCGCGCGCCTCGGGCACGCCCGCGCCCAGCCCGTAATTGCGGCAGTCGAAGCCATCGCGCGCGCGAAAACCGGCTGTATCCGCAGCCTCGAACAGCGCCGCCGAGAGATCGAGCTGTTCGGGCGCAGGCTTGCCGCGCGACATGTCGAGGCGCAGGCCGAGCGCGCGGAATCGTTCGTAGTTCAAATCAATAGACGGGGTCATCGACATCGCGGATCTCGTTATGGTTGGCGGCAACGCGCTAGCGGAACGTGAGAAGGGAGCGGACCGAGGACAAAGCGGACGGCTCGTTCCCCAGAATACGGACGTCGCGGGCTTCAGACAAACGCGTTATATTGAAGTTTTCGATCAGTTTTTCTTATACCGATGAAGACCCTCGATCTGGACGTGCTCGCCATGGTGGTGGCCGTCGCCGACGCCGGCAGCTTCGTGCGCGGCGCGGCGCTGGTGCACCGCTCGCAGGCCGCGCTGAGCATGCAGATCCGCGCGCTCGAAGAGACCCTCGGCAAGCCGCTCTTCATCCGCGCGCCGCGCAACGTCACGCCCACGCCCGACGGCCATACGCTGATCGCCTACGCGCGGCGCATGCTGGCGCTGCGCGACGAGGCCTGGGCGACGCTCGCACATCCCGAGGTGACGGGGCGCGTCTCGATCGGCATGCCCGACGACTACGCGTCGTCGCTGCTGCCGCCCGTGCTGCGCAAGTTCTCGGCGAACTGGCCGAAGGTGGAGATTCAGGTGGTCGGGCTGCCGAGCAGCGCGCTCGCGCCGCTGGTGCGGGAGAACAAGATCGATCTCGCGTGCATCACCGGCACGACCGGCACCAGCAGCGCGCGCGGTCTGTCCGGCGAATTCATCCGCTTCGAGCCGATGGTCTGGGCCGGGCCGCCCGCCGCCGCCACGGCCGCGATCGGCCGCGAGGTCTGGCGCGAACGGCCGCTGCCCATCGCCCTCTTCAGCGCGGGCAGCGTGGCGCGCGCGAACGCGATCCAGGCGCTGGAGCGTGCGCGCATCACCTATCGCACATCGTATGAAAGCCCGAGCTTGATGGGCTTGTGCAGCATGGTGGCGGCGGGCCTCGCCGTGGCGCCGCTTGCGCGCTGCGCCGTACCCGAGACCTTCGCGACGCTGGGCCGCCCGCACGGTCTGCCCGATCTGCCCGAACTCGAAGTCGTGCTCGCACGCAGCGCGAGTTCAAACCGCCCGCCGTGCGACTTTCTCGCCGAGCAGATTCTCGCGGAACTGCGGGTCTAGCCGATGAAAGCGGTGCGTAATGCGCGGCGTCACTCCTCGCCGAGACGCAGCAGCAGCGCATGCAGCCGCGAGATGTGCCGCAGCAGTAACTCGCGGTGCTTCTCGATCTGCTCGAGCCGCCCTTCGAGATCGGCGCGCACGCTTTCGTCGGGCTCCGCGTAGCCGATCACGTCCTCGATACGCGAGCGCAGCGCTTCCGGATCGACCGGCAGCATGCTCAGGTGGCGTTCGAGCTTGCGCACGTCCTGCGCCGCCAGTTCGCGGATCTTGCGCGTGCCCGCCAGCTTCCGCTGCGCCTGAGCGTCCTGCCCCGCCTCGCGCCTTGCGCCCGTCTGCCCGAAGATGGGCTCGGAGCGCAGCACCGGCGCCTTGCGCACCGGATGCGCCGTGCCGCGAAAACGCGCGCGCGGCGATTCGCCGGCGATGGCCTCGCGGGCTTCGTCGGGTACGTCGGCCGCCTCGTGCGGCTCGTCCATCCAGCCTTCGCGCAAGCCCGTGACGGCTTCCACGCCGCGCACGAACTCCGCGCTGAAGTCGCGCTGACCGGTCACGATCAGCTTCATGTGACTGGCGGAAAACGTCATCATGCGCGCGAGCCGCGTGACCGCGCCGACTTCGCGGGTGAGCAGCGCGAGGTTCGCGCGCCACATGGGCATGAGCGTTGCGCCGGAATCTTCCATTGCGGAGGTCCTCCTCGAAGGCCGCATCAGCGTCGATGCGCCTGGCCGATGCCTGAAGGTTAGCCGCATCGCACGGTGCGATGCAACCCGCCGCAAGACACGTGCCGCGCGGCCGCAACGTTCAAGCGGGGTCGTAACCCGCTAGTGAGCGATGCAGCAGCACGCTCGCGCCATAGGGAGGCATCGCTGCAAAAGGAAGGGAGGGATTACTTCGGATTACCAATGAATCCATGTCCGCTGCAACGCAACAGAAAGACGAAGCGCGACTGGAAAAAACGGCGGAACGTGCCTAGAAATGCCCGGTAAATCGATACCGGCTGCCAGGATGCCAGAGGTTCGCCACCGACGCCACCAGCGCGCGCGACCACGTGCGCCGATGCAGCACGAGACACGGCTCGAACTCGCCCATCGCCAGATGCGCGCGCGTGTCGACTTCGGGCGCAAGCGCCTCGATGCGGTACTCAACACGCTGCAAAGGCGCCACGCGCACGAGATACTGATTCGGCGTGGTCTGCGTGAAATCCTGTCCGGCGTAATCGGGCGCGAGCGCGGGATTGACCCAGCGCTCTTCGAGTTGCACGGGCTTGTCGTTTTCGAAGTGCAGCACACGGGAGCGAAACACGACGTCGTGCGTGCGCAGGCCCATTTCGAGCGCGAGCGCCTCGTCGGCGGCCATCGGCCCGAGTTCCAGCACTTCGGCGCGATAACGATGACCCCGCGCGACGATCTCATCGGAAATGCTGCGGATGGCCACCAGCGTCGACTCGTACTTCGGCCGCGCGACGAAGGTGCCCGCGCCCTGCACGCGCGTGAGCACCTGTTCGGCAGTCAGCTCGCGCAGCGCGCGGTTCACGGTCATGCGAGCGACCTTGAACTCGCGCGCCAGCTCGTTCTCCGACGGCACCTGGTCGCCCTCGCCCCACTCGCCCGCGTCGATGCGCGCAAGGATGAAGTCCTTGATGCCTTGATACGCGGGCGCGTTCATGCGCGACGCTCGTCGCCCGGCGACGCTCAGTTCGCCTGCGATTCGAACGCGAACGGGCTGTGCGCCGCGATCACGCCGTCCTGCACCAGACGCGTGACGGCCGCGATATCCGGCGCGAAGTAGCGGTCGAGATCGTAGTGCGGAACTTCGGCGCGCACGGTCTGCATCACGCGTTGCAGCGCCGGGCTGGTCTGGTGCGGCGCGCGCAGATCGACGCCTTGCGCGGCGGCGAGCAGTTCGATCGAGAGGATGTTGGCCGTGTTGTCGGCGATGTCGGCGAGCTTGCGCGCACCGAAGGTCGCCATCGACACGTGGTCTTCCTGGTTCGCCGAAGTCGGCAGCGAATCGACCGACGCCGGATGTGCGAGCGTCTTGTTTTCCGAGGCCAGCGCCGCCGCCGTCACGTGCGCGATCATGAAGCCCGAGTTCACGCCGCCGTCCTTGACGAGGAAAGGCGGCAGACCCGAGAGCGTCGCGTCGATCAGCAGCGCGATGCGGCGCTCGGCCAGCGCGCCGATTTCGGCGGCCGCCAGCGCGAGATTGTCGGCGGCGAAAGCCACCGGCTCGGCGTGGAAGTTGCCGCCCGAAAGCACTTCGAGCGTTTCCGGAAAGATCAGCGGATTGTCGGAGACGGCGTTCGCCTCGATCAGCAGCACGTGCGCCGCGTGGCGCATCTGGTCGAGACACGCGCCCATCACCTGCGGCTGGCAGCGCAGCGAATACGGGTCCTGCACCTTGCCGCAATCGCGGTGCGAGAGGTTGATCGCCGAGCCTTCGAGCAGGTCGCGATACGACGCGGCCGCTTCGACCTGGCCGCGATGGCCGCGCAGTTCGTGGATGCGCGCGTCGAACGGCTTGACCGAACCCGCCGCCGCGTCCACGCTCAGCGCGCCCGACACCAGCGCCGTGCGGTACAGGTCTTCGATCGCGAACAGGTTGTAGAGCGCGAGCGCCGTGGACGCCTGCGTGCCGTTGAGCAGCGCGAGGCCTTCCTTGGCCTGGAGCGTGAGCGGCTTGAGGCCGGCGGCGGCCAGACCCGCTTCGGCACTGGCGCGCTCGCCGCGAATGAACACTTCGCCGATGCCGAGCAGCACCGCCGACATGTGCGCGAGCGGCGCGAGGTCGCCCGAAGCGCCGACCGAACCCTTCACGGGAATCAGCGGCAGCACGTCGGCGTTGAACAGCGTGACCAGCGCGTCCATCACTTCGCGGCGGATGCCCGAGTGGCCGCGGCCCATGCTCGACAGCTTCAGCGCCATCAGCAGGCGCACGACCGGACGCGACATCGGCTCGCCCACGCCCACCGCGTGCGAGAGCACGAGGTTGCGTTGCAGCAGTTCGAGCTGATCGGTCGGGATATGCGTGCTCGCGAGCCGGCCGAAACCCGTATTGATGCCGTAAGCGGGCTCGCCCTTGGCGGTGATCTCGGCGACGGCGCGCGCGCCCGCGTCGATGCCGGCGTAGCTCGCCGGATCGAGTTCGAGTTTCACCGTTTCGCGCGCGATCTGGCGCAGTTGGGGCAGGGTCAGATGGCCGGGCGTGAGAAGCATGATCGAATCCTGTCTATACAAGTTGTCGCGCAGTCTAGCCTGGCGCGCCTGTATAGACAACTCTTAGTCGGATCACGCCGCCCTGGGACTATCCATGAGTGCGGCCCCCGCCACGGCACCGGGCCCCGTCAGGGCTGAAGTTCCAGCCTGCCCCCGATAAACGCGAGAAAGCACTGCACGCGGGCGGCCAGCGCGGCGCTGCGGTAATAGACGGCGTGGATCGGCTGACGCTCGGCGAGCAGCGCGTCGTCGAGGAGCGTGACGAGGCGGCCCGACGCGCGGTCGTCGGCGGTCATGAAGTCCGACAGACAGGCGATGCCCGCGCCGGCGAGCGCGAGTTGCCGGATGGTTTCGCCGCTCGAAGCGGACAGCGTCGGCTGGATCGCGATGCCCGGCTCGGCGGTTTCGTCGAACAAGGGCGCCTGATGCTCGCTGTCCGCGTAGGCGTCGGCGTTGGATTCGCGCAGCGGCCAGCGATTCAGTTGCACGGGCGCCGTGAAACCGATCAGCCGCTGCTCGCGCAAGGCCGCGAGCGAGCGCGGCGTGCCGTGCTCCGCGAGATACGCGGGACTCGCCACCACGCGGCGGCGGCTCACGCCGAGCGAGCGCGCATGCAGCGTGGAATCCTGCAGCGCGCCGATACGGATCGCGATATCCACGCGCTGTTCCAGCAGGTCGACGATGCGCTCGTTGCTCGTCAGTTCGAGCTGAATCTCGGGAAAGCGCGCCGCGAACGCGCTCACGTGCGGAACGATACAGTGCAGCATGAACGGCGTGGCCGCGTCCACGCGCAGCCGCCCCGACGGCTGCTCGCGATGGCGCGTGACGGCCTCTTCGGCATCTTCCATCGCGCCCAGAATCGCGCGGGCGCGTTCGAGGAACAGCTCGCCTTCTTCGGTCAGTTGCAGCCGCCGCGTGGTGCGCAGGATCAATGCCACGCCCAGTTGCTTTTCGAGCCGTGTGAGCGCACGGCTCACGCCCGACACCGTCTGCTGAAGTTTTTCGGCGGCGGCGGTGATCGACCCAGCATCGATCACGGTGACGAATACGAGCAATTCGTCGGTCGACGTTTTCATTATTGATCCGCAGTCAAGATTCATTTGAGACTAACACGGTTTTTGCAAAGCGCGAATGCCGCGATACTCATCGCCAGATCATTCATCACGACCATTCGCCCCCGCTACCGTTGGCGGCGCCGGGCCAACCAGGAGAGTCCCAATGAAAGTATTCGTGACAGGCGCAGGCGGCTTTATCGGCGGCACGATCGCGGCGCATCTGGCGCGCGCGGGCCACGAAGTGCGCGGGCTGGTGCGCCGCCCCGAACAGTTCGCCGACCTCGAAGCGCTGAACATCGCGCCGGTGCGCGGCGGCCTCGACGACCGCGACCTGCTGATGCACGAAGCGCGCGCCGCCGACGCCGTCATCAACGCCGCCGACAGCGACCATCGCGGCGCGGTCGAAGCGCTGCTCGACGCGCTCGAAGGCTCGGGCAAGCCGCTGCTGCATACGAGCGGATCGAGCATCGTCGGCGACGCCTCGGGCGGCGAGCCGACCGACAAGATCTACTACGAAGACGCCCTGCCCGCGCCGACGCCCGACAAGGCGCCGCGCGTGGCCATCGACGATCTCGTGCTCGCGGGCGCGCAGCGCGGCATTCGCAGCGCCGTGCTCTGCAATACGCTGATCTACGGCGTCGGCGCGGTGCCGGGCGCGGCGAGCGTGCAGTTGCCGCGGCTGATTCGTCAGGCGCAGAAAAGCGGCGTCATGCGTCACGTGGGGCGCGGCCTGAACATCTGGTCGAACGTGCACGTGGACGATGTCGCCGAACTCTATCGCCTCGCGATCGAGAAAACCCCTGCGGGCACGTTCTATTTCGTCGACAGCGGCGAAGCCAACTTCGTCTCGATGACCGAAGCGCTCGCGCGGAAGATGGGCCTCGGCGCGCCGCAAGACTGGCCGCTCAAGGACGCGATCGACGAATGGGGTTACGAGATGGCGTCGTACGGGCTCGGCTCGAACAGCCGCGTGCGTGGCGAGCGCGCGCGCACGCTGCTCGGCTGGCAGCCGAAGCGCAACTCGGTCACGGACTGGATTCGCGACGAGATGCCGGTGCCGGCGTCCGGAAAATAACCGGCGCAAAAATAACGTTGTAATGCGCCGTATTGTTGCGTATCCGTAAGGTCGATCCGCTAGAATCGCGCCGGTTTGCACTACCCGCCGGCCCGCCTTCTTCGGATCGGCACCCGGATATGCCGATGCTCCTCGCGCTGAACTTCGACTGGCTGACCAACCTGCTCGCCATTCTGTTCGTCGTCGCTTGTCTCTACGATGCGCGCTACGACGAATACGGCACGCTGACCCTCGCCGCCGCCGCCATGGGTCTGATCGTGATGGCGATTGAAGTCCTGCTGCGCCCCGCGTTCGAGATGTCGCTTTAAGCCGACTCTCGCGTTCGCGACGCCGCATTGCGTCGCTCGCCCCTGGTGCTTTCATTCACGTTTCGCAGCACTTTCCGCGACCCTGCGCAAGCTGACAGACGCATCGTTTCGCGCTGTCTTTAAGCCCCACGCCTTCTTCAGCGCCCGGCCTTGTCGTGCCCGCAGCACGCGTGCGTCTGCGCGCTGTCGCCATAACGATCGTGATGGCGCATCCAGTCGTTCATGTCGTGCGCTTCGTTGCGGCCTTTCGCGGTGAATTCGAGCATCGCGTAGGTCGCGATCGGCAATTCGACGCCGCGCGCGTAGGCCGAATACGTGTGATACACCTGCCCCGCCTCGTCGCGATAGAACGCGCTGATGCCCGGTAATTCGTCGCTCACGTAGTCCTGTTCGCGATAGTTGTAGCGCGCCTTGCCGCGTGCCTTATCGGCGTCGGTGAAGGACACCTCGAAGTCGAAATTGAAGTCGCCGCCATAGGACGACACCCACGGAAACCGCCAGCCCATGCGCTGCTTGAAAGCCTCGATCTTCGCGAGCGGCGCGCGCGAGACGGCCACGTAAGTCACGTCGTGATGCTCCAGATGCGGCAGCATGCCGTCGACGTGATCCGAGAGAAACGAGCAGCCCGGACAGCCCTCTTCCCAGTCCGGTCCGAGCATGAAGTGATACGTCAGCAACTGGCTGCGCGGACCGAACAGCTCGGCGAGCGTGCGTGTGCCGTGCGGCGTCTCGAAGGTATAGTTTTTCTCGACTTTCACCCACGGCAGCGCCTGGCGCTTCGCCACCAGCGCGTCGCGCGCATGCGTGAATGCGCGCTCGTCTTCGAGCAGCGCCTCGCGCGCCCTCAACCATTCGGCCTCCGAAACAATCTTATGCGCTTCCATCGTGTCTTCCTCCTTCGGTTGATCGTCGATCCCGGCTTGAGTCCGGCCTAGTCGAACAGTTCGCCCAGCCGGTCGAATGCGCTGGACCAGCCTTCGCGATGCGCGTCGCGCGTTGCTTCGTCGAAGAGACGTTCGTGGCGCAGCGTCAGCTCGGTCGTTTCGCCTTCGGCACGCAGCAGCACGCTCACGCGCGATTCGCGCTCGGGCGTGCTGCGCCACGCCCACGTGAACACCAGTTTCTGCTCGGGCACGACCTCCAGATACGTGCCGCTCACATCGTGCTCCTCGCCGTCGGGCGAACGCATGATGACGCGAAAGCGCCCGCCCACACGCACATCCGCTTCGGCATGCAGGCAGGTCGTGTCGAGCGGATGCATCCAGCGCATCAGTTGCGCCGCTTGCGTCCATGCCGCGTAGACCTTGCAGGCGTTCGCGTTGAGACGACGGCGGATGACGAGGACGGCGACACCTCCGGCGGCGTCGGCGCCATCGCTTGTATTGGTGAGAGCGGTTGCAGCGGTGACAGGTTCGGGTCGGCGGGACATGCGTCTTCCTCCACGAAAGCGGCGAGGCGATCGAGCGCCGCGTTCCAGAAGCGCTGATAGTGCGCGAGCCACTGCATCGCGTCCTCCATCGGCCCCGCCGCGAGACGGCACGCGACCGTGCGCCCGGTCTTCTCGCGCGTGACGAGACCCGCCTCGGCGAGCACGTCGAGGTGCTTCATCACGGCGGGCAAGGACATCGCGAAGGGCTGTGCGAGCGCGCTCACCGAGAGCGCGTCCTGCTGGGCGAGCCGCGCGAGCAGCGCGCGCCGCGTGGGGTCCGCGAGCGCGGCGAAGGTGCGGTTCAACGCGTCGTCTTCATACTTAACCATGCGGTTTAGCATAGGACGCGAGACGCGGAAGTCAAGGCGCGATCTTTGCCGGTTTCGGCAATAAAAAATCGCGCCGCAAATGCCGCACGGCCCGCGCCGCCGTCAGGCGAACGCGAGCCGTGAAGCCGCCAGGACGGGCCGCCGTGGGACCGTCCTGCCGATGACCGGGCCAGCGCGACGCGTGCGCGTCAGATGGCCCAGCCGCCCAGGTAGAACGCCACGAGCACGGCGGCGATGATGACCGTGCCGACGTTGAGCTTCCTGAACTCGCCGCTCACCACGCGGCCGATCACCAGCGTGGAGAAGCCGAGCATGATGCCGGTGACGATATTGGCGGTCAGCACGATAAACACGGCGCAAACGAGGCCCGCCATCGAATCGACCATGTCGCTCATGTCGAGGCGCGCGACGCTCGACAGCATCATCAGGCCCACGTACATGAGCGCGGGCGCCGTGGCGTAGGACGGCACGAGGCCCGCGAGCGGCGCGAAGAACATCACCGCGAGGAACAGCACGCCCACCACGGCGGCGGCCATGCCGGTCTTCGCGCCCGCCGCCACGCCGACGGTCGATTCGATATAGGCGGCCGCCGGCGCGCCGCCGAAGAAGCCCGAGAAGATCGAGCTGACCGAGTCGGCCGTCAGCGCGCGGCCGCCGTTGATGATGCGTCCGTTGGCGTCGAGCTGGCCCGCCTGCCCCGCCACGGCGCGGATCGTGCCGGTGGCGTCGAACACGGCCGTCATCACGAGCGCGAGCACGCTCGGCAACACCGTCAGCGAAAGCGCGCCCTTGATATCCATCGCGCCGATCAGCGAGGCATGACCCGGTGCCGACAGCGACGGCCACGCGAACACGCCGTGGAACGCCACGGCCGGATCAAGCGCAAGCCCGAGCGCCGAGATCGCCACGATCACGATCAGGATCGAGCCCGGCACGCGGCGGCGCACGAGGCCGAAAATCGCCGCGAGACCGACCACCGACATGATGACCGGCAGCGAGGTGACATGACCGAGCGAAACCGGCAGACCCGCGCCCGGATTTTTCACGACGAGGCCCACGTCGTTGGCCGCGATCAGCAGCAGGAACAGCCCGATGCCGATGCCCGTGCCATGCGCGATGCCGTGCGGCAGGTTGCGCAGAATCCACGAGCGCACGCCCGTGACGGAAATCGCCGTGAAGACGAGGCCCATCAGAAATACCGCGCCGAGCGCGACTTCCGGCTTGAGCCCTTTGCCGAGCACGAGGCCGAACGCGGTGAACGCCGTCAGCGAAATGGCGCAACCGATCGCGATCGGCAGGCGCGCCCACAGCCCCATCAGCAGCGAGCCGAATGCGGTGGTCAGGCAGACGGCGACGAACACGGCGCTGGTGTCGAAGCCCGCCTTGCCGAGCATGCCGGGCACGACGAACACGGAATAGACCATCGCGAGGAACGTGGTGACGCCCGCGATGCCCTCCTGGCGCACCGAGCTGCCGCGCGCGGCGATGTCGAAATAGCGGTCGAGCAAGCCCGTCGCGCGGGCGGCGTCGAGGGCGTCGCCGTCACGGGCCACGGACAGATCCGCGGTCAGTTCGGCGGCGTCGGCCAAGGGCCGGACGTGGGGGTCGAGCATGAGTGCCTCCTTTATCAGCATGCTGAAACGGACCGGCGGCTTGCGCGCGGCCCCGTCATCAGGTTCGTCTCGTATGTTGAGTTGTCGTGTCGACGCCAGCCGGGCGCGCCTTGGAAAGCGCTGTCTATGTCGGTGGACAGT
The DNA here is from genome assembly GCF_046535315.1 of Paraburkholderia sp. SIMBA_027. NCBI lineage: Bacteria > Pseudomonadati > Pseudomonadota > Betaproteobacteria > Burkholderiales > Burkholderiaceae > Paraburkholderia > Paraburkholderia sp. SIMBA_027. The sequence goes on along the minus strand of NZ_JAWRWY010000008.1, from coordinate 257,548 downwards.
TTTTGACATCTTTATGCTGGATCGAAGGTTAGGCGAACCCGTCATGCGCTCCCATCGCGTAAATCGCATTGAGGACATGCCGTGATCCTTATATCGCCGCGAACAAGGCCCGGCGGGCGGGCGGCCCCCGCGTTTACCCCGGCGCTTTTTTCTTCCGCGCTCTGGCCGCGCGCGATGTCGTCCGATGAATGAATCGGATGGGATCGCCGCGCTCGGGCGTGCGGCTTGCGCTGAGCCGCACGCCTGACAGAACGCGCAGGCAGCCCGAATTGGCACGAACGGCACCCGGCGCGCGCCGGCCGGCTCGCGCGACAAGCGCGGCATCCGGGCCGCCGATGTGCTTTTGTCGTCGAGATGGCGGGTCAATCGGGTTGAAAAGACGCAAAAAGGGCCGTTTTAGGCGGATTGCCGCGTTGCGCGGGTTAAACTCTCACGACCCGGTTTGACCCCGCCGCGCGGCGCGCCTGAGCGCAAGCCCGCGCCGGCGCTCCTAGGAGTTTCTGTTGATGAGAGGCGGTTTCGCACGTCCTGTTGTAAATCTTCCGACCCTTTCTGCTCTGCTCGTCGTAGCCGTGCTGTCGGGCTGTAGCCTGTTCCGCTCGCCGCCGCCACCCGAGCCGGAAGCGCCCGTGGCCGCGAGCGAGCCGGATGTCGCGAGCGAGCCCGAGGCCGCATCGGCGCCCGATGCCGCCAGCGACACCGAAACGCCCGAAGCGAAGCCCGCGCCGCGCAAGCCGCGTCCCGCACCCGTGCGCCGCCGCCGCCCCACGCCGCCGCCGCCCGCGCCCGCCAGCGCGCCCGTCGCGCCGCCGCCGCAGCCGCTCGTGCAGACGAAGGTGATCGAACGCGGCACCTTCCGCACGCTGCTCGACAGCGAAGTGCAGAAAACCGACGGCAAGGTCGTGGGCCGCGCCGTCGACATGGTCGCGGGCCCCGGCGGCAAGCCGCAGGAGGTCATCGTGAATCTGCAGGGCTTCATGGGGATCGGCGACCGCAAGGCGAGCTTCCCGTGGAGCGCCGTGCGCGTGAATCCGCAGCCGAAGACGCCCGCCATCACGCTCGCGCTCACGCCCGCGCAGTTGCAGCTGACCGACCGGCCCAAGTCGGGCGGCGCGCAGCCCGGCGTCGGCGAGGCCGGCCCGACGCGTCTGCCGCTGATCGACGCGACCGTCGAGCGCGCCAACGGCGCCAAGGTGGGCCGCGTGGTCGACGTGCTGCTTGATGGCGGCGCGGACCCGCTCGCGGTCGTGCTCGACGTGAGCGGCACGCTGGAGAAACGCCACACGATCGCCGCCGACTGGTCGGCGCTGCACTTCGTCACGAAGAACAACGCGCTCGAAGCCCAGATCGAGATGAGCGATCAGCAGGTCGACGCCTCGCCGCCGTATGCGAACGACCAGCCGGTGCGCGCCGTCAGTCCGAATCCGGCCACCGGCGCCGCCCCGGCAGCTTCCGCGCGCGGTGCCCAATGATCGGTAAGACCACGCAATTCACACCCAGTCTGCGCAGCGTGCGTGCGCTCGACTGGCTCAACTTCTTCGTCGCGAACGTGCAGACGGGCTTCGGGCCGTTCATCGCTTCGTATCTGGCTTCGCACAAGTGGACGCAGGGCGAAATCGGCCTTGCGCTGTCGGTCGGCACGATCAGCGCGATGGTGAGCCAGGTGCCGGGCGGCGCGGCCGTCGACGCCTTGAAGAACAAGAAGGCCGCCGCGGCCTGGGCGATCATCGCGATCATCGCCTCGGCCGTGCTGCTGGCGTCGAGCCCGACCGTGATCCCGGTGATGGCCGCCGAAGTGTTCCACGGCTTCGCGAGCTGCATGCTGGTGCCGGCGATGGCCGCGCTCGCGCTCGCGCTGGTGGGCCGTCAGAATCTCGGCGACCGGCTGGGGCGCAACGCGCGCTGGGCGTCCATCGGCAGCGCCGTGGCCGCCGGGCTGATGGGGCTGTGCGGCGAGTACATCTCGCCGCGCGCCGTGTTCTGGCTGACGGCCGCGCTCGCGCTGCCGGCGCTCGTCGCGCTCGCGATGATCGAATACGACAAGCACGCGCACGCACCCAAGCCGCTCAAGGCGAACAAGGCCGATGCCGCGCCCGCCGGCGAAGAGCGCGAGACCATTCTCGATCTGCTGCGTGACAAGCGCATGCTCACGTTCGCGGCCTGCGTGGTGCTGTTCCACCTCTCGAACGCGGCGATGCTGAACCTCGCGGCGGGCGAAGTGACGGCCGGCATGGGCGACAACGTGCAGCTCGTGATTGCGGCGTGCATCATCGTGCCGCAGGCGATCGTCGCGATGATGTCGCCGTGGGTCGGGCGCACCTCGCAACTCTGGGGACGCCGCCCGGTGCTGATTCTCGGTTTCAGCGCCCTGCCCGTGCGCGCGCTGCTGTTCGCAGCCGTGGGCAACCCGTACTTCCTCGTGCCGGTGCAGATGCTCGACGGCCTGTCGGCGGCCGTGTTCGGCGTGATGCTGCCGCTGATCGCCGCCGACGTCGCGGGCGGCAAGGGCCGTTACAACCTCTGTATCGGGCTGTTCGGGCTCTCGGCGGGGATCGGCGCGACGCTCTCGACGGCGCTCGCGGGCTTTATCGCCGATCACTTCGGCAATACCGTGAGCTTCCTCGGCCTCGCGGCCGCGGGCGCGCTGGCCGTGCTGCTGGTGTGGCTCGTGATGCCCGAAACGCGCGAAACGCTCGACGAGGAGCCTGCGCGCGACGCGCCCGCATAAGGCGCGTCCGTAATCGTCAGACGTAAGGCGCGTGAGGTACGGCTGGCCGCGCTACACGTGACAAACAAGCCCCCGTCGCAGCGATGCGGCGGGGGCTTGTCACATGCGCACTGCTTTTACGTCGATATCGATGCGTTAGCGTCTCGCGGATTCCCGACGCGAGCGCAGAAGGGATGAACGAAAGGCACAAACGAGACGAGACAGGCCGGACGAACCGGCCTGTCTCTTGAGGAAAACCATGTAGCACGCATGATGCGGGTGCGACTCAACGGCGGCCATGAGCGCCGATTGCCGCTTATCGACAACTTATCGGCCGCTCATCGCCCACCTATCAGCCGGGAATCGACCGCGCGACGCCGCCTGCCCCGCCCCGAGCCGCGGCCCGGCCACCGCTCACGCGGCGAGCGCCTCGTCGAGACGCGCGGCCACGACGCCGTTCGGGAACGCATCGAGCTTGCTCGCGAGGATCATCGCGTCGGCATTGGCCGGACGATGACGGCGATTCGGGCTCGGACGGAACACCGCGTCGCCGCGACGAATCTTCTCGCCGGTCAACGCGCACACCGCACTGCGCCGCGCGGTGCAAACCCGCCACAACTGGTCGGAGTAACGCCCATACGTTGCGTCGCTCCAGCATACGGTGATGCTGTCCGGATCATGACGCCGGATCAAGGTGATGCCCTGCGCATCCCACGACCGCACCGTGGCGCGACGCCGATTGGCCGCTTCCGATGCGCTGCGTGTGATGGGTACCGGTTTGCAGTTTCTGAAGCCCATTGGCTCGACGTCCGGACTTACGGGTTCCGAAGCGGCCGTCAGAAGATCAATGGTTTGTTGCCATGCGCTGCCGGTATCTAATTTCGTCATAATGCACCTCGTGCACGTGGAAACGATTCAAATATGCCGGTCGAATAAGCACTCTGCCACGTCCGGATTATAGCGTGCGATTTCCGCTCTCCACAGGAAAAACTGAATTTTCACACGATAGTTCTCAATTATGAAATTCGAGACGTCGAATTTTCAAGTCAGACTATCTGCGGGCAATGGTGGTTTCTTTACATTCGGAACTTTTTTCGTGGATTTGTTGATTTTTAACATTGCCAACAGGAAAAAGTAACCGCACCATGCGCGCAAAGTGGAACGGTCCCGCCAATTAGCAAGACTATTAAGACATTCAACGGTTTCTTCGCGCACCTGCCGCAACGCCTTATCCGGCGGCCCTGAGCGGGCAGCGCATTGGATCCGCACTAGCAGACGCCGCATGTGCGCAGATGCTTGAGATCGTTGTTCGATCAATGAAACGCATGGATGTCTTAAGCCTTATGCGCAGTGGGATTACGCAAGCAGAAGTCGCCCGTGAGGCGCAGGAATTTGTCGCACGCCACGCCCCAAACCTTACAGATCTGAATTGCGAGACACGCCTCTATTTCAGGCATTATTAATCAAATATCAATTTGGCTTTAGCCGTTTTGTCATGCGGAAATGCACGGCCATTGCAGCGGCATTGCAACGGGATTGCGCCGCGATTCCACGGCGATTGCACCAATTGCGCGCGCCGTCCGTCATCCAATAGACACAGCGATTCCCCGCACGGATAACAACAATTCAAATGGCGGCTAATAGCGGATGAAAGGCGGATTGTGCGAACGACCTCCGCCGCCGCGCTCGCGACATGCGGGCGGCGCGGGTTCGGGCGGTCGGGAAAGGGGAATCGAAAAAGGGAATCGGAAACGAACTTAACCGCGACCCTGATCGAGCCAGCTCGCCGACTGGCGGCGCAACATCGCGCCGAAATCGTCGAGCCAGCCAATCGAGAGACGCCAGCTCTGCCAGTAGAGTTCGACGTCGAGCCCGCGCCCTGGTGTGAGCTCAACGAGTTCGCCGCGTTCGAGATGCGGCGCGATCATGCGTTCGGGGCACATGCCCCAGCCGAGCCCGCTCACGCAGCAGCGCAGAAAACCCGCGACGTGCGGAATCCAGTGCAGCGGCGCGTCCACCTGCGCGCGCGTAATGCGGCGCACGAAGCGCTTTTGCAACTGGTCTTTGGGATTGAATTCGACGCACGGCGCGCGGCGCAGCGACTCGCGGCCCACGCCGTCGGCGAAATAGCGCGCGAAGAATGCCGGCGAGCACACCGCGAGATAGCGCATGCGCCCGAGACGCGTCGAGCGGCAACCCTGTACCGGCTCGGCCTGGGTGGTGACTGCGCCCTGCACGCTGCCGTCGCGCATACGCTGCGCCGTGTGATCCTGATCGTCGATCACGAGATCGAGCAGAATGCCGCGCTCCACGCAGAAGCCCGCGACGGCGTCGATGAACCACGTGCCCACGCTGTCGTCGTTGACGGCCACGCGCAAGGTGGGCCGCGCCGCGTCGATCGCGCCCACGACCGTGGGCATGCCGCCGCCCAGTTCCGCTTCGAGCAACTGCACGCGCTCGGTGTGGCGGCACAGCAGCGCGCCCGCGGCCGTCGCCACGCAGGGCTGACCGCGCTTCACCAGCACTGCCCCCACGCGTTCTTCCAGCAGCTTCACGCGCTGCGAGACCGCCGAAGGCGTGACGTTCAGCGCGCCGGCGGCGCGGTCGAACGAACCATGCCGCACCACGGCGGCGAGCGCATCGAGCAGCGCGTAGTCGAGCATTAGCGTTCCTTAATCGGGATTAACAAAAACAGCTTTGCTTAAGACGATTCCGGTCGCAGACTAACGCCATTCTCCGCTTCTGTCCACGCCGCGACGCCCGGAACGCGCGATTCATCGCTCCGCACCGATCGTCCCGGCCGCTTCGTTTCCGACCATCATGAACTGGCTCGCTTTTTCTCACGGCGCGGCGCTGTGCGCTTCGCTCATCGTCACCATTGGCGCGCAAAACGCGTTCGTGCTGCGCCAGGGCATCCTGCGCTCGCACGTCGGCAAGATCGTGGTGCTGTGCGCGCTGTCCGATTTCATCCTGATCGGCGCAGGCGTGGGCGGCGCGTCCGCGCTCGTCGAACGCTATCCGACCTTTGTGCATCTCGTGCTCTATGCGGGGCTCGCGTGGCTCGTCTGGTTCGGCATCGGCGCGCTGCGTCGCGCGGTCAAGCCCACGCATGCCGTACTCGACGCCGCGACGCAGGCCAACGCGCCCGAGCAGCGCGCGCTGCCCATCATGCTGATGACGCTCGCCTTCACGTGGCTCAATCCGCATGTTTACCTCGACACGTTTTTGCTGATCGGCACAGCGGGCGCGCGCGAGCCGCAAGGCGCGCGGCTCGCTTTCGCGATCGGCGCGATGTGCGTGAGCGCGGTGTGGTTCGTCGGACTCGGTTATGGCGCGCGGGCGATGGCGCCGTTATTCCGCCGCGCGAGTGCGTGGCGCGTGCTCGATGGCGCGATCGGCTCGATGGTGCTGCTGATCGCGTTCGCCCAGTTGCGTTGATCGCGCGTCGATCGCGCGTTGCTCGATGCGTGCGGTGCTGCGTTGAGCGCTGCCTGAAGCGTTCGTGTTGAACGCTGCCCGGCGACAAACGCGGCATTTACCGCGCTTTACCCTCGCCATGCCGTATCGCGAGCAATCCGTCGACGAGTTCCGGCGACAGATAATGCGGCCCGTCGAACACATACACGCGATAGCCGCGATACGCCTCCAGTTGCGGCGCCAGCTCGGCCGCGGTGGCCGCGCGAAATCCCCCACCCTGCTTCGGCCTGAACGCCTCCGCGATGACGCGCACGCGCTTCTTGCCCAGATGCGCCGCGAGCGCATCGGCATATTCGCGCGCCGCCGCCGGACCACGCGCATAGACGCCGCAGCCGTCCTGCAGCAGCACGCCCACGTCGCGCGGCAACCAGCCGTCGAGCCACTTCGCGAACGCCTCGCCGCCGATATTGCTGGTGTCGTACACGCTGATCCAGAGCGGCTTCGGCAAGCGTTCGAGCAGCGGACCCATGCGCGCGGCGTCGGCCCAGGTGGGATCGGCTTCCACGGGAAAATACCAGCCGGTGATATGCACGGGCGGGCGCACCATCGCGAGCCGCAGCGATCGCTCGACGAGTTCTTCCATGTTCGCGCGCGCTTTCCTTTCGTCCGCGAAACCCGCGAGGCCGACGATCACGCCGCGCGCCCACGGCTCGTTCGAGATGCGCACCCAGTCGGGCACACGCGGCGCGGGCAACCCCGCGCCCGCCATGTACGCGACGTCGTCGACGGCGATCCACTGCACCAGCAGTTCGTTGACGCCGAGCTTGTCCCAGTTGCCGCGCAGATCGAGATGATCGTTGTCGGGCTGCCAGACCACGCCTTGCGCGAGCGCGTCGGCGTGCGCAGGCACCTGCAGCGTGCAGCCCGCCGCCGCGAGCACGCACAGCGCCGCCACGGCGGCGCGCGTGCAGCGCTGCGTGAGACACGCAAGACACGCCACGTGCGTGCGCGCTACCGCACCTGAATACGCGCGGGGCTGTGCGATGCACCTCGCCATATCGGCCTCTCCCTCAGTAAGACAGCACGGCGCCGAAGAACACGCCGCCCGCGCGGTCGTCGCCCGTGAGCCGCCAGCGGTATTGCACGGACACGTCAACATACGAGCGCGGCGAATCGTAGAAGGTATCGCGGAACCAGTAGCGCGTCGACACGCCCACGCCCATGCCCACCGGCACGCTGTGATTGATGCTCGAATCGTAGTCCATGCCGATCACGCCATACGGGAATACGGTCAGTTTCGGGCTGATGCGATCGAGCCGCCACGTGCGCCCCGCTTCGAGATAACCGGTCGCGTAGTTCCAGCCGTTGCTCACGTAATGGCCCACTTCGGCGTAATCCTGCACGGTCCACCAGGACGGCACGTCGAGGCGTCGCTCGGTGCCGAAGCCGCCCGAATACGCGAGCCGCACGAGCCAGTCCGAGGGCGCATGCGAGCCAATCGGAATCAGGCGCTCGAAGGCGATCACCGCGTTGATCGATTCGAACGGCTTCGCGCGCATGCCGATTGCGCCGAGCGCCGTCGAGACGCCGCTCGGTGCGCCGCCCTTCGCGCCGAAGTCCTGGTAAGCGCGCGCATAGACTTCGAAGTTGCGGTCGCCGAGCGAGCCGAACGGACGCCAGTAGCCTTCGACGCCCATCTGCCAGTTGTTGTACGCGCCGGGCACCGAGCCGGTCGTCACGCCGGGCTGCAAACCCGCGCCGCGATAGTTGATCGAGGCGATGAAACCCCAGTCGCGCGTGACGTCGGCGTGCACGTTGCGCAGGTCCTGCAATTGCAGCAGCGTGGCGGGCGCGACGCCGTCCGGCGGCGCGGTGCCGTAGTCGATGGCGCGTTCCAGATAGCGCGCGGCCGCCGAGTCGAACCACGCGCGATAGGCGCTGTAGCCCGCGTCGCCCGCGGCTTGCGGCGGCAGTTGGCCTGCTTCGTCGGCTTGCACGAAATACTCGAACGCGCGCCGGTCCGCGCCCGCGCGCTGCGCGAGATATGCGGCGGACAAAGGCGGCATCGCGTCGAGCAGACCGGCGTCGAGCGCGGCGCGCGCTTCGCGCCGTGCGCCGTCCGGATCGCCCGCCGCGACCAGCGCGTCGATCAGTTCGACGCGATGTTGCGGATTGCGCGGCGCGGCGTCGACCGCCGCGCGCGCGTAGTGCACCGCCGCCTCCTTGTCGCCGCGCTGCGCCGCCAGAATCGACGCGCGCCGTGCCGCGAAGCCCGCATCGGCGGCATAGACATCGCACGCCGCGCCGCTCGCATCGACCGCACAATCGAGCACCGGACGCGCCTCGCTCGCCACCTGCTGCGCGCTTTCGGGCGTCGATCGCGCCAACGCCTCGCGCGCTGTGTAGCGCCGCGCCGCGATCCACGCGTCGGTGTCGTCGCCTTGCGTGCCGAGCGGCTTCAGCAGGTCGAGCGCGCGCTGCGGCTCGCCTTGCGCGGTCCACACATCCGCGACGATCACGCGCGCCACGCGCCGCTCGCGCGCGCTGCCATCGTCGGCTTGCAGCGCCTGCGTGAAATCGGCATCGGCCTGCGCCGCTTGTCCCTGCGCCGCGCGCGCGTAACCGCGCATGACGTGGAGCATCATCGTCGGCGTGATGTTGGCGCTCAAGGCGTCGCTGGCTGCTGCGTCGAGTGCGGGCATATCGCCTTCATCGATCAGGATGCCGAACAATTTCAACCGGTAGCCGATCCGGTCCGGCGCATAGGCGATGGCGGCGCGCGCCTGGGTCGCGGCATCGGCGAGATCGCCCCGTTGCTGCGCGTCCTGCGCGGCCGCCGCAAACTTCGGTGCGAGACGCGCGCCGATCTGCGAACGCCGCGCGCGCAACTCGGCGTTGTTGCCGAAGCGCGGTGCGGCGTCCTGCGCCAGTTGCCACGCCGCCGCGTCCTGACCTTGCGCCATGGCCGCGTCGATGGCGAGCAAACGCAGACGCAGCACGTCGGGCCGCAACGCGATCGCGGCGTTCGCCTCGCGCAACGCGCGCGCGTAATCCTTCGCATCGTAAGCGCGATAGGCATCCTGCGCGAGCACGAAGGCGCGGCCCGTGAGATTGTCGGGCGAACCGTGACCCGGCTGAGCAGCCTGCGCAGGCCGCCCCGCGCGCGACGCCTGCGTGGCGCGCGACGCCGACGGACGCGCCGTGGCCGCCGCGATCTGCGTATCGAACGCTTTGCGCCGCGCGACCAGCGACGGCTCGGGACCCAGTTGCGCAATCGCCTCCGAAAGCGTGCGGCTGCCCGCGCGCAGATTGCCCTGCGCGGCCTCGGCATTGGCGAGCAGCAGACGCAGCGACGCCACATCGGGCCGCTGCCGTATCGCCTCGCGCGCGTAGCGCTGCGCGGCGGCGTAATCGTGGCGCGCGAATGCGTCGTAGCCTTGCTGCGCGACGCGATAGGCCGCGCCCGAGAGCGGCAGCGCGTGAGCCGCCGCCGGCGCGGCTTGCGCCCGCACCGGCACGTTCGCGCCGAGACTCAGGCACAGCGCGGCCAGCGCAATCGCGCGCAAAGCCGGCTGAGTCGGCTGAGTCGGAAAAGCGTTCGGCATGCGCTTCATGACGCAGCCTGCGCCTCGGCGCGAAGGCGTTCCTGCTCGGCGATGGCCTGCGCCAGCGCGTCGCGCGAAATCACGCCCTGCTCCACCATGTAGTCGCCGATCCGCCCATGCTCCGCCGGACGATAGCGCTGCAGCGCGTCCTCGAATTGCGCGCGCCGCACGGCGCCCCGCTCGATCAGCAGATCGCCGAGCAGCGGCACCGCGAGCGGCGTCTTCGCCTTCGGCGGCGAAGCGCCTTGCGCCGCGTCGCCGTCGCCCTCGGGCGTCACGGGCACGCCGCGCAACAGCCGCAAACCATCGGCGATCTCGCCTTCGCGCACGATGCGCTGCACGACCGGCATCGCCGTCTTCGCGCGCAGCGTGGCCAGCGCCTCGCTCGTCAGCGGACTCGCGCACAGCAGCACGCAATGGCCCGCGCCATCGTCGCCTTGCGGCAGCACGCGATAGCGCACCGCCAGTTCGATCGGCACATCCTGCGCGTGACGCATGAGCTTCGCGCGGTCGAGCCGCGCGCGCGGCAGGTCGGCCTGAAACGCAATCGCTTCCGCGAGCGTTTCCTCGTCGAGCCAGCCATGCGCCATCAGCACGCGGCCCAGCGGCGCTTCCTGCGCGTGCTCCTGCGCGAGCGCCTTGTCGAGTTCCTCGGGCGCGATGGCCTGCCACGACACCAGCAGTTCGCCGAGGCGCTGACGCCGGTCCTTGAACCCGTCCGACGAAGGAAAGTCGTGCATGGTCTTGTCCCACACGAGGCGCTTGCCGGTCGCCAGATAGTTCAGATACATCTTCCACGCGCGCGAGACCGCCATGAAGTTCACGAAATTTCCGATCACCATGCGCGGCACCGACAGCAGCCCATGCTCCCAGCCATACAGCCGCGAGACGAAATACACGCGCTGCACCACGCGCAGCAGCAGCGCGATGCCGTTGGCCCACAGCACGAGGGTGAGAAACCGCGAATTCGAAAACGGCGAGGCGATCAGATCGGGCCGCAAGCCGAGCAGATCCGCGTAAGTGAACAACAGGAACTGCACCAGCAGCGCATAGGCGACGATGCCGACGAACGCCGTGAGAATGCCTTTGCGATCGCGCGCGAGCAGATAGCGGTTCGCGAACGAGCCGACCCAGCCGGTCTGCTCCCACCCTTGCAGGCCGATGCCGAGCGTCCAGCGCGCGCGCTGACGATACGCAGTGCGGAACGTATCGGGGAAATACTCGCGCACGCACAGCGGCATGGTGAGCGTGAATTCGCGCATCGGCCCGAGACCGAACCACGACTTGCGGCGCGTGGCGAACTGCACGGGAAAGCGCGCGAAAATCGACTGCATGCCCATGCGCCCGAGCCGTTCGCCCACGTCGTAATCCTCGGTGAGCGTTTCGGTATTGAAGGGCTGATTGTTGGTTTGCGCCGCGAGTCCCGCGAGCGCGCGCCGCGAGAAACAGGTGCCCACGCCCGCCGACGGCACCGCGCCCGCGAGACTCTCGCGCACCACGAGATCCTTCGCGTGCCACTCGGCGAACTCGTCCATATAGGTGCCCGCGACCAGCTCGTACCACTCGCGTTCGAGCGAGGCGACCGGCAACTGGATCATGTCCTTGCGCGGCAGCAGATAGTTGAAGAAGCGCAGTTCGAGCGGATGCAGCACGTCCTCGCTGTCGTGCAGGATCACGCCCGCGAACTCGATGCCCGCCTCGCCTTCCATGCGAAAGATCGCCTGCACGATCCAGTTCAGGCAATCGGCCTTGCAGGTCGGTCCGTCGTGCGGCACCTCCACGCGATGCAACTGCTTGTAGCGCCGCCGCATGCGCTCGACTTCGCCGATCGTCGCCGCATCGTTCTGATAGGTGCCGACGAAGATCACATAGTTGCGGTAATCGAGCACCTTCACGGCGTTCTCGACCATCGCCGCGATCACGTCCTCCTCGCGCCACGCGGGCACCATGATCGCGAGCCACTGCTGTTCGCGGTCGTAAAGCTGCTCGGCGCGCAGCGGCTGAAAGCGCCGCTCGACCGTGAAATGACGGATCGTGCGGCGCAGCCAGTACCACGCGTCGATAAACAGATCATCCAGGCTCGAAAGCAGGATGATGACCGCCACGGCCGCCGCCAGGTACTCCATGCCCTGGTAATAGCGGCCGGCGACGTAGTTCAGCCACCAGTCGGTCGAGGCCCAGTTCACGCTCAGCCCTGCGGATTCGCACCGCCGCCGGATGCGCCCGGCCCGCCGTCGTCGGGACCGCTGCCCGTATGCGCGCTCGCACTCTCGGCCTGCGCCGCTGCCGCCGCCGTGCGCTTGCGGGCGCGGCTGCGCGCCCAGGCCGCGCCGACCAGCAGCAACACCAGCAACACCACCGCGATGGTCGGCACGCCCCAGCCCGCCCAGTGACGCGCGAGCCACGCGCGCTGATCGTCGGTCGGCGGCACGCCGCCTGCGTATTGCGTGTCGAACTGCTTGATCACGCCCGAGCCGTCGACGATCGCCACGTCGCCCTGCAGCAGTTGCAGGCTCGCGGGCAGCACCGGCGGCGCGCCCACGCTCCGGTAGAGCACGCCCGGCGTGCTGCCCGCGCGCGTCACCTCGATCACGCCCACGCGGTCCAGTCCCGCGAGATCGACGAGCGTCGAACCGCCGCGTCCCTTGAGCGTGATGCGGCCGTCGGCGAAGCTCGCGTGGTTCGCATCCTGATCGAGCGCGACGTCGGCGGCGAGGAACGGTCCCGCAGGCTGCGCGGCCTGACCGTCCGCCACCACCTGCAAGGTCGCGCGCGCCGGCGAGACGCCGGTTGCGTTCGCAAGACGCGCGAGGCGCGGCAGGCTCGCGAGCGGATCGGCCAGATACGCCTGCGGCACGACGATGTTCGACGACTGCGAGAACCGCGCGACCATGCCCGTGAAATCGTCGCCGAGCGGCCCCTTGCCCAGCACCAGATAACTGCTCGGGAGCACCGCCGCCGGATAGCCCTGCTCGCGCGGCCGGCAGCCGCCCGCCGGTTGACGCTGGAACAGCACGCGCAGCGTGTTGGTGGTGCCGAGCGCGTAGACCGGAATATCGGCGCTCACGCGTTGCGCGCGGCCATCGGTATCGAGCAGATGCGAGCCGATCAGCACGCCGTTGAAGAAGATCGACGCGGTCTGCCCGTTGCGATCGGCGGCGGGCGCGGCGGCGAGATCGAGCACCACGCGGCGCGGAATCTTGCCGTTGCCGCTCACGGCGGCGAGATCGAAATGCGCTTCCCACGCGGCGCTCGTCAGCACGCTCAAGGTCGCGGGCGCGCCGCCGATCAGCGAGAGCGCCAGACGGTCGCTCGCCCCGCCCGCGCTCAGATTCGGCGACGGCGCGAGTTCGTGCACGACGAGCCGGTTCGACACGCCCATGCCGCTCCATACGCGCGACAGCGCGCTCACGCCGAGGTCGTCGCCGACCACCACGGCGGGCAGGCCACCGAGATGCGCGAGCGCGAGTTCGCCTTTGGGCGGCGTCGCCGATCCGCCCGAGAGCAGCGCGCCGCCCGCGCGCTTGCGCCAGGCGTCGAACGCGCCCGCCGCATCGGCGGACACGCTCTGCACCTGCGCGCGCAACGCGTCGAACGCTTCGCCCGTGCGTGCGCGCAAAGCCGCATCGGCGATCACGACGTTCGGCGCGAACACGCCGGCGGGCGCCAGCGCGATCAGCGCGCCGAGTTCGGCGGGATTCGCGAGCTTGTGATCGCCGCCCGCCGCGAGCGCCGCGAACGCGGGCACGGCCTGCAACGCGGCAGGCACCTGCACGCTGCCCAGATGCACGGTGTCGCCGACCGCCGGCACGATCTGCGTAACGGGCGTCGCGCCGCCGCGCACCAGCAGCGCTTCGAGCCGCCACGCGGCGTCGTACGCGGCGGGATCGAGCTTGCCCGCGCCGATCGCCACCACGGGTTTCGCCGGCAGCGCGCTCCAGGCGGTGTGGACGTCCTCGATCGCGGAGGTGTCGAACTGATAGGTGAGACGCGTCGTCGGCGCGACGCGCCAGAGATTGGCGATCGCGGTCTGGTCCGTGCAGAACGTGTCGTTGAGCACCGACGACCATTGCAGCCCCACGCGCACGAAGCCCGACGCGCGCGGCGCGCCGTCGACGCCGATGCTCAGCGAGCCATCGCCCTGCGCGTCGCCCGGCGTGCGTGCCTGCACCGGCGAGCCGTCGAGCGACAGCACGAAGGTCGTGCGGCCACCGTTGCCGCGCAGATAGTTCGCGTCGAGTTGCAGCGTGGCGTTCTCGATCGGCAGATTCGCGGGCACCGGCAGATAGAGTTCCTGCGCCGCGTCGGGCGCGCGCAGCACGACGGGTTCACGCACGCCGAGATCCGCGAGCGACACCGTGCGCGATTCGACGCGCCCCGCCCCGAGTTGCGCGAACGCCGCGGCGAGATCGCCGGGCGCGGCCAGCGCCGGCGCGCACCACGCGACGCTCATCGCGCCCAGCGCGTGCAGCAGTGCGCCGTTCAGCCAGACCGGCACGCGCTTCGGGCCGCGCGCGCTCGTCGTCCCCACCGGATGCGAAGTCGAATTCGATATCACGTCATGGACCTCATGTTGGTCGGCGCGGCGCGAACCCCGCACGATGCGATCGGCGCGCTTCGGATGTGCGCGAGGCATGCGCTAGGCATCCGCCCGCGCGGCGAGCACCGGATGCAGATAACCCGGCAACGCGCGGCTCGCGAAAGGCGTGAACGGCTTGCCCACCAGCGCCGCGACGATGCGCTCCGACGCATGACCGTCGCCATAGGGATTCACGCGGCGCGCGAACGCACGACGCTCCTCTTCGTCGTCGACGAGTTCGAGCACGGCGCGCTCGATCGCCACGCGGTCGGTGCCGATGAGCTTCACCGTGCCCGCCGCGAGCGCCTCGGGCCGCTCGGTCACGTCGCGCATCACGAGCACCGGCTTGCCGAGCGCGGGCGCTTCTTCCTGCACGCCGCCCGAATCGGTCAGCACGATCGCCGCGCGCTGCATGAGCCGCACGAACTCGGGATAGTCGAGCGGATCGGTGAGCGTCACATTGGGCGCGTTGCCGAGCGTGGCGAGCACGGGGCCGCGCACGTTCGGATTCAGGTGCACGGGATAGACGATCTGCATCTTGCCGGTCTGCGCCAGCGCCGCGAGCGCCGCGCAAATGTGCTCGAAGCCCGCGCCGAAACTTTCGCGCCGATGCCCCGTGACGAGCAGCAGCGGCCTGCCCTCGCCCTCGGGTTCGAGAAACGGAAACTGCGCATCGATGCGTTCGCGCATCGCGGTGTCGCTGTCGAGGCGCTCGCACATTAAACGCAGGGCGTCGATCACCGTGTTGCCCGTGACGACCACGCGGCCCGTGAGCGCCTCCGCATCGAGATTCGCCTGCGAGCTTGCGGTGGGCGCGAACAGCAGATCGCTGACCACGTCCACCACGCGCCGGTTCATTTCCTCGGGCCACGGCTCGAAGAGATTGCCGGTGCGCAGGCCCGCTTCCACGTGGCCGACCGGAATGCGCCGATGAAACGCCGCGAGCGCGCCCGCCATGCTGGTGGTGGTGTCGCCGTGTACGAGCACGCGCTCGGGTTGCTCGGCGGCGAGCACATCGTCGAGACCGGTAAACAGTCGTGCGGCGAGTCCGTTCAGCGTCTGGTTGGTGGTCATGGCGGCGAGGTTGTGCGCGGGCACGATGCCGAACAGGTCGAGCACCTGCTGCAACATGCTCTGATGCTGCCCGGTCACGCAGACGACCGACTGCACGCCGGGCTCCGCTTCAAGACGCTTCACGAGCGGCGCCATCTTGATGGCTTCGGGCCGCGTTCCGAATATCGACAGGATGCGCACGGGCAAGCTTCCGGTTAAGGCTGGCTCCGGCGCCGCGTGCTGCCGCCTTCATGACGACCGCGCTTGCGACGCCCCCTGTTTCGACTGCCTTCTGATGATGAAAAAGATTCGCCGTGTTGCAGCGAATCAAACATCCGCCACAGGCTATATCGAATAGCGCGATGACGCGCTGTATCTGCGCTATTTAATTCCCCGCGATATTTCGGTTTATTTTTCTGGCACGAGATGAATGTCGACATTCGTCTTCATTATGCTTTTTATCGAAACCACGCCGGTTATCGTTCAAGCAAATGCAACGATCCTCACGCGCTCGGCACGCGTTGACGTGAAAAACAGGGTCAAGCTCCAAAGCCCTTGAGCTAGGCGATTTTCTGCCTGAATTCAAGCCGATTCAACTGATCTGGATCGATCGATCTCGCGCGCGACATATGCCGAACGGTGCCACAATTAGCGGAAACGATTGAAGACAGCGATCGAAAAAACCGGCAATCGATCTCAAGCCATCTTTAATCGGCGTGAATCATCCATTCAGGCCGCCACGGTGAGTTCATTCGTTTTTTATTACAGGCGTTTCGGCGTTGTGCTCAACCTGGAGAGGTTTTCTGATGAGCGATCAGGCCATCGACAGCTTCGACACCGCGCGGCTCATCCCGGGCTTCAGCGCGCCGCACTTGCCGCTGCATCATGCGGACCGCCGCACGCTCGAAGCGGCGGACTACACCACGCGCCACTGGACCAGCGATGCAAGCGGCCCGCTCACGCCCGGCACGGATCTGCATCGTCGCGAGACCTGCCGCATGTTCCGCGAGACCTTCAATCCGTACCGGCCCGCCGTGCTCGAATGGCCCGTGCTCGAACCGGCCGCGCTCAAGCGCATTGTCGAACTGCCGATCTGGGACATCGCCGTGCAGACCGAGGGCAAGGCGCGCCTGCGCATGGCCGCCTATGCCGCCACGCTCGACGACCCGGACATGCGCGCGGCGCTCGCGCTCAACGCATGGGAAGAAAGCCGACACAAAGACGTGCTCTCGCGACTCGTCGCGGCCTACGGCATCGCGCTCGCGAGCGAGCCGCCCTACGTATTGCCGAAAGACGCCGAATGGGCCTATCTCGTCACCGGCTACAGCGAATGCGTGGACAGCTTCTTCGCCTTCGGCCTCTTCGAAGTCGCCAAACGCTCGGGCCTCTTTCCGCCCGAACTGATCGACACCTTCGAACCGGTCATGCAGGAAGAGTGCCGCCATATTCTGCTGTTCGCGAACTGGTTGGCGTGGCATCGCGCGCGGCTGTCGTGGTGGCGACGAATCCGCTTCGAGCTGCGCATCGCCGCCGTGTGGGTGTTTCTGTGCTGGGAGCGCGTGGGGCTCGCGCGCGCGATGGACGCCGACGGCAACGAGCATCGGCAAGACAACAACTTCACGATGAACGGCGCGCAGTCGGTCAGCGACGTCGATATCGGCGTGCCGGATCTGATGCGCCTGTGTCTCGCGGAAAACACGCGGCGTTTCTCGGGTTACGACATGCGTTTGCAGCGGCCTGAAACCATGCCGAAACTCGTGCGTTTCGCGTTGCGTTTTGTGCGCGAGGAACGGCGGTAACCTTTCAAGCTGAACAATAAAAAACGCCGGGAATTCCGGCGTTTTTTTGCGTTCTCGTCGATTCGGCGGAGGGTGCTTATGCGGCGGCTTTCGTCTCGCCGTGCTCAAATAACGCGCCCACGCGAGCACACTCCGCAATCGCCCAGGCATCGTCGAGCAACGCACGCGCCTGTGCTTCGCTCGCCGCGTGCGAGAACGCCGCGAGACGCACGAACTTCGAAGCAATCTCGTCGCGCGAGAGCGTATTGCCGGGATCGCCCTTCGGTTCGTCGACGCGTCCGTGCAGCGTGCGGCCGTCGTGCGTCGTGACCGTCACCTTGCCGATCCAGCGCGCCGGATACGCGCGATCCACTTCCTCGTCGAGCGCCATCGTCACGCGTTCGCGGAACGCGGCGATATCGGCTTCGGCGTAGCCGTGCTCGAACTCGTTCACGCCCGCATAGCCGCGATACGCGCAGAGACCCAGCACCGTGCCCATGTTGAACTTCGCCTGGTGCACCGTGCTCGGCACCACCACGTTGCCGAGCACGTCGATGGCGCCCTGATGCACGTGCGCGGTCACGGCGGCGATATCGGCGGGCGTGAGGCGATGCTCGGCCATCACCGCGAGCAAGGCGTCGGCGGCCGGATGCGTGTGGCGGCACGCCGCGTGGTACTTGAACGAGGTCTCGACGGTCGCCCAGCGCTCGCCGAGACGATCGACGAGCTTCGCAGGATCGGCGTCGCTCGACATGCCCGCCGCCATCCCTTGCGCGCCTTCGAGAATGCGCTGCGCGCCGCGAAAGCCCTCCGCCGCGAGTTGCGCCGCCATCAAACCATTGGCCGCGGCCATCGCCGTGTGCAGTTGCTTCGAATCGGCGGCGTCGCGCAGGAATTCCCACAGCCCGCTTGCCTGCGTGCCCGCCGAGCCGAACGCGTCGAGCATCTGCCCGGGCGTGAGCTTGAGCAGGCGTCCCGCCGCCGCGGCCGCCGCAATCGTCCCGACCGTGCCCGTCGTGTGGAAGATCTTGTAGTGCGAGCGCCCCATGAATTCGCCGACGCGAATGCCGACTTCATAACCGGCCACCGACGCCGTGATAAATTCCGCCCCCGACGCACCAAGCGATTGCGCCAGAGCGAGCGTCACCGGAAACACCACGGTAGCCGGATGCAGTACGGAGCCGTTATGCACGTCGTCCTGCTCGACGAAATGCGAAGCCGCGCCGTTGACCATCGCCGCAAAATACGGCGTGGTGCGCGTGCGATCGATCACGACATCGCACGCATCGCTCGCGCTTTGCGCGTCGCGCGCCGCGCGCGCAAAACGCGCGATCGTTTCGACCGGACGCGCGCCCTTGCCGCCGAGCGCGGAGCCGAGCCAGTCCACATAAAGATTGACGGTGCGTTCGACAACGTGCGCCGGAATCGCGCGATAGTCGAGCGTCGCCGCGAACGCCGCGAGCGTGCGGCTGGGATGATCGGTCATGAGTCTGTCTGCGTGGAAAATGCGTGGATGAATGGAGCACTCAGGCGAACGTCGCCGTAGCCTGCATCGTCAGATAGCCGTCGTGGTCTTTCGCCCACAGTTCGACGGAGCGGCCGTCCGCAGCGGGCAGCCCGCAAAGCGTGAACGCGTTGCCCGCGAAGGTCGGACGCACCGCACGAAACGCGAAAGTCGCGACCGTTGCGTCGGGCCGTTCGCGATGCACGAGATCGAGCAGCAGCGTGGCGATCAGCGGACCGTGCACGATCAGTCCCGGATAGCCCTCTTCCTGCGTCACATACGGAAAATCGTAGTGGATGCGATGACCGTTGAACGTCAGCGCCGAATAGCGAAACAGCATCACGGCGTCGGCCGTGAGCGTGCGCGACCATGTTTCGCCGACCGGCGCGCTCACGGGTTTCGGCGCGCTCGCGCCAGCTTGCGGCGCGTCGCGATAGACGATGTCGTGCTCTTCCTCGATGCAGAGTTCGTCCGCCGCTTCATAGCGATGCTGCACCGTCACGAACACGAGACGGCCGCTGCGGCCGGTCTTGTCTTCGATGTTCGCAATCGTCGAGGTGCGTTGCGCGCGTTGCCCCGCACGCAGCGGCGCATGAAACGTGAGGCGGCCGCCCGCCCACATGCGGCGCGGCAACGCCACCGGCGGCAGAAAACCGCCGCGCTGCGGATGGCCGTCCGCGCCGACTTGCGCGAGCGGCGCGACCGGCAGGAAATACAGCCAGTGCCACAACGGCGGCACATGCTCGCCGGGCGCGTCGCGATCGAGCGTGGCGGCGAGCGCGCGTAGCGGAAACGACGTGATGTCGTCAGCGAGCGTTTCGCTTTTGTCGAGCCACGCGTCAAGCGATGGCGTGGATGAATCGGACACGGTGCTCCTCCCTGCGGCTACGGCCGACGATGCGGCTACTATGCCGCGCGCGCCGCGTTTCGCGAAGTTGGCTTTGCCGAATCGGCCCTTTTGCGTGGCTTAATGCTTGCAGCCGGCTTTCGTCACTTCCTCGTTCAAACATCGTACGCGCGCCCTTCAAACTTCGCCGCGCAAATGCGCCGACGCTTCGTCTTCCACGCGCTGCCACAACTCGAACGACATCGGACGCTCGCCCTCTTCGAGCAGATGACCGACGAGGCCGATCGCGCGTGCCATCACGCCGAAGCCGCGCACGATGCGCCACGGAAAACCGAACTCGCAGCAGATCGCGCCGATCGCGCCCGTCGCGTTGATCGGCAGCGCCTTGCCCGACACGCGCTCCGCTTCCTTGCCGATCAATTGCATGAGCTTCACATAGTCGCCCGACAAACCGTTCTGCGCGGCGAGTTCGAACAGTCGCGGCGTGCGCGGATCGATCGGCTTGTGCAGCGGATGACCGAGGCCCGGAATCGGCGTGCCGCGCGCGCGCCAGGCGGCCACGGTATCGACGGCGAGTTTTTCGAGGTCGTCGCATTGCGTCCCATAGGGCAAGATTTCGGACAACATGCGGCACGCGCCCTCCATGCTGCCAACGAACACCGACCCGAGCCCGCACAAGCCGGCCGCGACGGCGGCCTGCAACGACTCGGGCGCGCCCGCATAGGTCATGCGCGCGGCGATCGCGCTCGGCGTCATGCCATGCTCGACCAGCGTGATGACGATGGCGTTGAACATCGCCGATTGCTGCGGCGTGGCGGCCTGACCGGTGAGTTGCAGAAAGGCGAAATCGCCGAGATTCATATGGCCGAGCACGTCGTCGGGCAGGCTCTTGCCGCGCACGACGATACGATCGGGCGTGCTGTATGCAATATCGGAACGCACCAGCGGTTTGGGTTGACGGGCCATGACTGCGTTTCCTTCGAATTCGATTGACAGTGAATGTGCGCCGAACGACGCGTAGTGCCGAACCTCAGCGCAGCGACGCGGTGCCGTTGTTCAACACGATGATATTGCGCTCGACCACGCGCGCGCGAAAGCTCACGGCATTGCCGTCGCGCCAGATTTCGGTGCGGATCGTTTCACCCGGATAAACCGGCGCGGTGAAGCGCGCGTGAAAGCGCACGAGACGCGCGGGATCGCTCGCACACAGCGTCTTGAGCAGCGCGTGCGCCGCCACGGCCCACGTGGCGAGTCCGTGCAGGATTGGCCGCTCGAAACCCGCTGCGTGCGCGATTTGCGGGTCGGCGTGCAAGGCGTTGTCGTCGCCGCACAAACGATAGAGCAGCGCGGTTTCGGGACGCGTCGGCAATTCGCAGACATAATCGGCCTCGCGATCGGGCACCGCGGGCGGCGCCGACGGTGCCTCGTCGCTCGGACCGCCGTTGGCGCTAAACCCGCCATCGCCACGGCAGAACGTGAGCTGACGCAGCGTCGCGTAGCGCTCGCCCGTGGCCTTGTCCGTGAGGCTGCGTTCGATTTCGAGCAGCGCGCCTTTGCCTTCGCCTTTATCGACCACGCGCGTGATACGCGAGCGGCCAATCACCGTGGCTTCGCGCGGCAGCGGCTTGTGAATCTCGATGCCCTGTTCGCCGTGCAGCAGGCGCACCCAGTCGATGCCGCTTTTGGGGTCGCGCGCCCAGAAGCCCGGAAAGCCGAGCACGACGGCGAACGTCGGCGGCACGCGCAATTCTTTTTCGTAGACGAAAGCAAGATCGTCGACATCGACGGGATTCGCGCCGTAGCCCACCGCGAGGCTGTAGAACATCGCGTCGCGCGCGGTGTAAGTCTGTTCGACGTCCTGAAACGGCCAGTTGCGCAGCGTGTGATAGTCGATCGTCATAACGGTGCGATGAAAGTGAATGGCGAGATTTTGGAAAGCGAGCGTTCGCTCACGTTTTCAGACCGGCTTATTGACTTACGGGCCACTGAAACAGCGGCGCTTCTTTCTCGCGAAAACGACGCACGGCCTCGCGATGAAACTCCGTGGTGAACGCAATGCCCTGCGCGGCGGCTTCGATGTCGAGCATCGCGCGCAAGTCGCTGCCGAGCGATTGATTGAGTGCGCGCTTCGCCAGTCCAAACGCGACCGGCGAGGCGTTGGCGAGACAAGCCGCGATCTGTGCGGCGCGCGCGTGCAACTGCGCCGCCTCGACGATCTCGAGCACCGCGCCCGCTTCCTTCGCCTCCGGCGCGCGCATCTCGCGCGCGGTAAATACGAGGTCTTTGGCGCGCGCGAGACCGACCACGCGCGGCAGCGTGTAGAACGCGCCGCAATCGGGCACGAGGCCCACTTTCATGAACGGCATGCAAAAACGCGCGCGCTCGCTGGCGATCACGAAGTCGGCGGCCAGCGCGAGACTGAAGCCCGCGCCGTAGCAGACACCGTCGACGGCGGCGATCACCGGACGATCGAGATCGATCAGCATGCTGATCCAGCCATGCAGGTCGTCGATGCGCTCGCGGCCCGCTTGCGCGCTCGTCACGTTCATGCCGCGCACGTCGCCGCCCGAACAGAAGTCGCCGCCCTCGCCGCGCAGCACCACGGCGCGTATCGAACGGTCCGCGCGAATGAACACGATGGCGTCGTGCAAGGCCGTGCGCATTTCCGTGTTCAGCGCGTTCTTCGCTTCGGGGCGATTAAAAGAAAGCGTGACCACGCCATCGTGTTGCGTGATCAGCAGCGTGTTGTTGTCTTCAGGCGCGCTCATGCGGTCGCTCCCGCCGAATCTTCGTGCACGCGGTCGTCGGACGAAGCGGCCGATCCCGCCAGTTCGGCCAGCGCCTTGTCGAGCGCGGCAAGCAGATGCACGGGTTCGACGCCCGCGAACTCCACATCCTCGCGCGCGAGAAAGGCTTCGATATGCTGGCCGCAGGCGTCACGCGTGGCGGCGAGACCCGCGAATCCGTCTTCGAGCCAGTCCACCGATCGCAGCGGCCGCGGATGCCAGTCGCCGTTCACGATCGCACGCTGCACCACGCCGCCGCGCACGAGCAGGCTCAACCAGATCAGTCCTGCCGGCGCTTTCTCGCGGCCGCGCACCACGCGGTCGCCTTCGCGCGCGTGCGGGCCGTAGCGCGTGGCTTCGCTCTTTTGATGGAACCAGCCGTCGTCGATCAGTTCGCTTTCGTATTGCTGCGCGAACGCGCGTTCATCGGCATTCAGTTCGCCCGCTTCGAGCGCGATATCGCCGAAGATGCGCCGCACGCACGCCTCGACCCACGCACGCAATTCGGCTTCGCTCACCGCACGGCCCAACTCCTGCTCCAGATACGTGTAGCGCGAGCCAAGATCCTTGTGCTTCTTGTCCTTCACTTTCTCCGGCGCCATCGGCATCGCACGCGCCGCGATAGCCGTATCGATGGCCTTCACGTTGAGCAGAATGCGGAACGTGAGCACGCCGCTTTCGATTTTCAGCGACGTGGCGACGAGCTTGCGGCCGTCGATTTCGACATCGTTGAGCGGACGATAAGCGGCCGCGAGGCCGAACACTTCGCGCAACGCCTCGGCCACGTGACCGAGCACCGTGGGAAACGCCTGCGCGGCCGTCGACGGCACGCCGGGCAAATCGACCGGCAGATACAGCGCGAGAAACGCCGAGCCGCTGCCCGCATAAATCGCTCCGCCGCTGCTCACGCGACGACGCACCAGCACGTTGTTCTCGCGGCAGAACGGCAGGTCGAGCACCTGGTTCGGATCCTCGTTCACGCCGACCGTGATGCTGTCGCTGTTGAACACGTTCAGAAGTACCGTGGGCGGCGCGCGACGCTCGGCGACCGCACGCTCGACGGCGGGCGAGACCGACGTCGAAAAGTCGGCGTAACTATGGCCGCCCACCACGTAGCGCCACGGCGACGCTGCTGTCTTTGCGTTCATGCTGTCTCTCTCCTGTTGTCTTCGACCAGCGCGGCGCCGTCGAGCTTCTCGACGGTCTCGATCGCGTCGGCATGAATGAGCGTCTGGCGCTTGAAGCGCTCGGCGACGGTGTGCAGATCGGTGGGTGCGCCTTCCACGAGCAGCGTGAGATGATCGCCGCCGTGCGCCTTGCGACTGAGCACGAGCCGATACGCGCCCGTTGCGCCCGGCACGCCGAGCAGCACCGTTTTCAGTTCGGACGGATAGACCTTCACGCCCTTGACCTTCACCATCGAATCGACTCGACCGAACACCACGCGCGGCAGCGCCACCGTGCGTCCGTGCACGGGCGGCGTGCGTTCGAGCACGGTCAGATCGCCGGTGCGATAGCGCACGAGCGGCTGCAATTCCTTCTTCAGATGCGTGAGCACGAGTTCGCCGCGCTCGCCGTCGGGCAGCACTTCGCCGCTATCGGGATCGATCACTTCGGCGTAAAGCAGTTCGTCGAATACGTGCACGCCGGGCGAATCGCCGCCGGGGAAGGTCCGCGCGACCGGCAAACACTCGGATAACGAATAACTGTCGATCAGCAGCGTATGCGGCATGGCGGCCCGCACGCGCGCATACAGCTCAGCGTTGCCGCTGAACGCCTCGCCGCCCGCGAAGAACACGCGCGGAATCGGGCAGCCCGCTTCGATCAGCTTCAGCGCATGCGAAGGATTGCCCGCAAGCACCGTCACGCCGCATTGACGCGCGACCTGCGCGGCGCGTTCCGTTTCGCCGGGGCCGTGCGGAATGCACGCCACGCCGCGCGCCTCCATCTGGCTTTGATAGAACAGGCCCGCGACAAACAGGTGATAGCCGAACGTGACCATGCAGACGTCGCCGGGACCGATGCCGCACGCGTCGAGATGCTGCCCGCAGGCCGCTTCGATGGTGCGCAGATCGGCGGCGCTGTGCAGAATGGGCACGAGCGACGCGCCCATCGGCGTGAGATGCACGCGCACGGGCGGCGCGGAGGGCGCGGGCGCGGGCGCGAACGCGCCGTAGCCAGGCTTCGCCATTTCGGCGACGAGTTGCGCGCGCGACATCAGCGGCACGCGTTGCGCGAATTCCGCCGTGCTCGTCACTTCGCGCGGCAAACGCCCCGCATAGAACGGATGCGTGTGCAGGCGCTCAAGCTGCGCATTGAGCCGATGCAGCATGGTTGTCTCCTCCTGTTGATCGGGCTGCGCCCGTCTGCGTCAGACCGCGCGTTCGAAGATCGCTGCGATGCCCTGCCCGCCGCCCACGCACATCGTTTCGAGTCCGTAACGGCCTTTACGGCGCTGCAATTCGTAGAGCAGCGTGGTGAGCATGCGCACGCCGGTCGCGCCGATCGGATGACCGAGCGAAATACCCGAACCGTTCACGTTCAGACGCGATTCGTCGTGCCAGCCCCAGCCCTTGAGCACCGCGAGCACCTGGCACGCAAACGCTTCGTTCAATTCGACGAGATCGAGCTGATCGAACGTGAGCCCCGTCTTTTGCAGCAGTTTTTTCACGGCAGGCACCGGGCCGATGCCCATCGTCGCGGGCTCGCAACCCGACGCGGCCCAGCCGGTCAGATAACCGAGCGGCGTGAGCCCGAGTTTGTCGAGTTGATCTTCGGCGACGATCAGGCACGCGGCGGCCGCGTCGTTCTGCTGACTCGCGTTGCCCGCCGTGACGGTGCCGCCCTTGATGAGCGGCTTGAGCTTCGAAAGCGTCGCCTCGCTCGCGTCGGCGCGGATGCCTTCGTCGCGCGCGAACTGCACGGCATCGCCCCTGCGTTGCGGCACCGAAACCGTGACGACTTCATCGGCGAAGCGCCCCGATTCCCACGCGGCCGCCGCGCGTTGATGGCTGCGCACCGCGTACGCGTCGGCTTCTTCGCGCGTGATGCCGTATTCCTTCGCGAGGTTTTCCGCCGTCTCGATCATTCCCGAGATGTAGCCGAAGCGCGCCTCGGGCTGCGAACGCTCGCGGCCGCGTTCGAGCCGGTCGTGCATGCGCACTGAACCGGCGCGCGCGCCCCAGCGCATATCGGTGGTGTAGTACTCGATGTTGCTCATGCTCTCGACGCCGCCCGCCACGACCACATCGGCGGCGCCGCTCTGCACCATCATCGCGGCCGTGACGACCGCCTGCAGGCCTCCGCCGCAACGACGGTCGAGCTGCATGCCGGGCACTTCCACCGGCAGTCCCGCTTCGAGCGCGGCCCAGCGGCCGATGCACGGCGTCTCGCTGTTCGCATAGGACTGCGCGAACACGACGTCTTCGATACGCGCGGCGTCGATGCCGCTACGCGCGATGGTCTCGCGCAGCACCGTGGCGGCCAGCGCCTCCACACTCATGGGGCGCAGACTGCCGCCGAAGGTGCCGACGGGAGTACGGACCGGCGCTACGATTGCTGCTCGTCTCATTTCGGATTCCTTTTTATTCGATTCGGTTGCCGACTTTCATGTTGCATGAATTCGCGTATCAGGCCGCGACGGTCTCGCGCTGCGCGTGATGCGCGGCGGCCAGCGCCTCGCGCTGTTCGGGCGGCGCAATCTCCAGCATGCGCGCGACACGCTGCGCGAGCGTGAGTCCGCGCAGATCGGCCACGCCATGTTCGGTCACGATGATCGCAGCGTCGCTACGCGGCGTGCTCACGGGACCATTGAGCCGCGCAACGATCCGGCTGCCGTGCCGCGTGCTCGACGCGAGCGCGACGATCGCCATGCCGCCACGCGAACGCGCCGCGCCGCGCATGAAATCGAGCGCGCCACCGACCGCGCCCACGTAGCGCCCCGCCGCGACTTCGGCATTCACCTGCCCGGTCAGGTCGACTTCGAGCGCCGAATTGATCGCGACGAAACGGTCGAGACTGCCGAGCACGTCGATGTCGTGCGTATAGGCGGTCGAACGAAACTGCACCTGCGTATTGCGATGCGCGAAGCGATACGCGCGGCGTGTGCCCATCAGCGTGCCCGCGATGCTCACGCCCGCGTCGCGCGTCTTGCGTGCGTTCGTCACGACGCCCGCTTCCGTGAGATCGGCGAGCGCGTCGCCAAATGCGCCCGTATGCACGCCCAGATCGCGGCGATCATGCAGACGCGCAGCGATCGTTTCGGGCAGCGCGCCGAGCCCCAATTGCAGCGTCGAACCATCTTCGATCAGCCCCGCAACGTGCGTGGCGATGCGCGCTTCGACGTCGCCCGCAAGGGTGAGCGGCGCTTCGAGCGGCATGCGTTCGGTGTGGATCAGCGCGTCGAAGTCGTGCGAGACCAGCACGCGCTCGCCATGCGTCCACGGCGCGGCCGCATTGACTTCGGCGATCACCACGCGCGCGCTGTCGATCAGCGGCACCAGATATTCGTGCGCAACCGAGAGGCTGTAACGCCCCGCTTCGTCGGCGGGCGCGACCTGCAACAGCAGCACGTCGACGCGGTTCGGACCGCGCGTGAGCGTCTCGCGAAACTGCGAGTAGTGGCACGGCAGAATGTCGAGCAGGCCCGCGCGTTCGAGCGCGCGATTCGCGCCCGCACCGCCATAGCCCGCAAAATCGACGACATCGGCGCAGGCGGGATCGAGTGCGTCGGACCACGTCGCGCCCACGAAGACGCGAAAACGTCCGCCCGACTTCGCGCGACGCGCAATCGCGTGACGCTGCGCCATCAAGCGCGTCGTGAGCGCCAGCGGCTCCGCGCCGCATTGGCCCCACGCCACCGTATCGCCGGGGCGCACATACTGCGCGAGATCGAGCTGGTCCGCGTCGATCACGCGCGCGGCGCGCGTCATCAGATCGGATCCCAGCTGAACACGTCGGCGGAAACGTCGAGCGTATGGAACGATTTGCGCAGCGCGGGCATGGCGTGCTCGGCGATGCTCTGCGGCGTCCAGCCTTCGCCGCGATGCACCGAGCGCACCGGACGCGGCTGGCTCATCAGGAAGATTTCGTTGTTGCGCACCGCGAAGATCTGCCCCGTGACATCGGCGGCCTCTTCGCTCGCGAGAAACACGGCGAGCGGCGCGATCTTGGCGGGCGTCATCTGCTTGATCTTTTCGACGCGCGCTTCCTGCTCGGCCGAATCGATCTTGATCGAATTGATCATGCGGCTCCACGCAAACGGCGCGATGCAGTTCGAGCGCACGCCGAACTTCTGCAAATCGAGCGCAATCGATTTCGACAGCCCCGCAATCCCGAGTTTCGCCGCACTGTAATTGGCCTGCGCGAGATTGCCGATCAGGCCCGACGTCGACGTCATATGCACGAACGCGCCGCTGCGCTGTTCCTTGAAGTGATCGGCGGCCGCGCGCGACACATAGTACGAGCCGTACAGATGCACCTTCACGACGGCGTCGAATTCCTCTTCGCTCATCTTGTGGAAGAAGCGGTCGCGCAGAATGCCCGCGTTGTTCACCACGCAGTCGATGCGGCCAAACACGTCGAGCGCGTTTTGCACGATGTGCGCGGCGCCTTGCGGGTCGGCGACGCTATCGGTGTTCGCCGTCGCCTGTCCGTCGAACGCGGCGATCTCGTTGACTACGGCCTGCGCGGGACCGTCGTTATGGCCCTCGCCCGCGAGCGACGCGCCCACGTCGTTGACCACGACTTTCGCGCCTTGACGCGCCATGGCCAGCGCGATATCGCGGCCGATGCCGCCGCCCGAGCCCGTCACCACCACCACTTTGCCGTCCAGCATCCGTTGCGTCGTCATCTTTCGTCTTCCTCCAGGCCGCCTTGCGCGGCGCGTTATTCGACTGATTGCCGTAGCCGGCGCGGGCCCGGCGTCACTGGCCGCGCACCGTGTCACAGTCTGATTCACCGTCTGCTTGCCAGCTTGACGCAAGGCGCACGCACGCACAATTTGGATATGCCGAACGCCCGTTTCGTCCACGATTAACCCGTGATTTCGCTAATGGCGCATGTTGCAATGCGGCGCAATAATCGCCAATGTGCGTCGATGCGCGCCCATGCTTCACGCATTGGCATACCGTAGACCGAACGGCGCACGCACAGTCACCACCCAGGCGGAGCAATGCATTTCGATCTAGTCGACCTGAAGCTCTTTACGCACGTCGCGGAAGCCAGCAGCCTCACGCGCGGCGCAGAACGCGCGCATCTGTCGCTGCCGGCGGCCAGCACGCGCATCAAGAATCTCGAAGAACAGGTCGGCGTCAAGCTGCTGTCGCGCACGAGTCAGGGCGTGACGCTCACCGCGCCCGGCGAAACGCTGCTCGCGCATGCGCGGCGCGTGCTCAAGCAACTCGAACAATTGAGCGGCGATCTGCAGGAGTATTCGCAGGGCGTGAAAGGCCACGTGCGCGTTTTCGCCAACACCACGGCAATGAGCGAGTTTCTGCCCGCGGTGCTGCGCACTTACCTGATCAATCATCCCGATGTCTACGTGGATATTCACGAACGTCTGAGCCCGGATATCGTGCGCGCGGTGCAGGACGGCACCATCGATATCGGTATCGTGGCCGGCGAAATCCGCACCGAGGGATTGCAGGCGATGCCGTATCGGCGCGATCGACTCGTGCTCGTGACCGCGCTTTCGCATCCGCTCGCGCAGGCCAGCGAAACGGCATTTGCGAGCACGCTCGATTACGATTTCGTGGGTCCGCCCGACGAAAGCGCGATCTTCGCGTTTTTGAAGCGCGCCTCGTCGGATTTGCAGCGCACCATTCGCTGGCGCATTCAAGTGGGCAATTTCGAAGCCGCTTGCCGCATGATCGAAGCGAATATCGGCATTGGCGTCTTGCCCGAAGGCAGCGCGCGCCGCCATGCGCAAACCATGGCGCTCAAGATCGTGCCCCTCACCGACGAATGGGCCGTGCGCAAACTGCAAATCTGTGTGAACGATCGCGATGCGCTGCCGCTGTTCGCACGCAAACTCGTCGATCTGCTCGTCGCAGACGGCATCGGCCGGCTCGAATAATTCACGCTTTTAAAAAAGAAACGGCGGCGCATTGAAATTGCGCCGCCGTTTCTTTTCATTCAAATTTCATTCAAAGCGATTCAACGATTAACGCGCACCCGCGTCGCGCATCATATTGCGCGCGATGACGATCTGCTGAATCTGGCTCGTGCCTTCATAAATGCGGAATAGGCGCACGTCGCGATAGAAACGCTCGATGCCGTATTCCGCCATATAACCCGCGCCGCCAAAAATCTGCACCGCGCGATCGGCCACGCGCCCGCACATCTCCGAAGCGAAGAGTTTCGCGCAGGCCGCCTCGGTGCTCACGTTCTTGCCTTCGTCGCGACGGCGCGCGGCGTCGAGCACCATGCAGCGCGCGGCGTAAAGCTCGGCCTGGCTATCGGCCAGCATGGCCTGCACGAGCTGGAATTCGCCGATCGCCTGACCGAACTGCTCGCGCTCCATCGCATAGCGCAGCGCGTCGTCGAGCATGCGCTGCGCCACCGCCACGCAGATCGCGGCAATATGAATGCGGCCCTTGTCGAGCACTTTCATCGCCGTCTTGAAGCCCACGCCTTCCTTGCCGCCGATGATGTTTTGCGCGGGCACTTTCACGTCTTCGAAAATCACGTCGCAAGTATGTGCACCCTTCTGGCCCATCTTGCGATCGCGGCGGCCGAAGCTGATGCCCGGCGTTTTTGCATCGACGATAAACGCCGTAATGCCGCCCGCGCGCGGTTCGTCGGGATTGGTGCGCGCCATCAGCGTGAACATGCCCGCTTGCGGCGCGTTCGTGATGAAACGCTTGGTGCCGTTCACCACGTAATAATCGCCGCGGCGTTCGGCGCGCGTCTTGAGCGACGCCGCATCCGAACCCGAGCCCGGTTCGGTGAGCGCGAAACTCGCGATCACTTCGCCGGTGGCGAGCTTCGGCAGCCACGTGGCCTTCTGCTCCTCGGTGCCGTCGATCACGATACCCTGCGAGCCGATACCCACCGTCGTACCGATGATCGAGCGGAACGCGGGCGAGGTCTTGCCGAGTTCGAACATCACCAGCACTTCCTCTTCCATCGCGAGGTCAAGGCCGCCGTAGACTTCCGGAATCGTCAGGCCGAACAGGCCCATCGTTTTCATGTCGTTGACGATATCGGCGGGAATTTCATCGGTTTCCGCCACGCGTTCCTCGTTCGGCACGAGACGCTCGCGCACGAAGCGCGCGACGTTATCGAGCAGAACGTTCATCGTTTCCTGGTCGCGAATCATTATTGTCGGTCCTGAGTGGGCGTACTTGAATGGATTGGACAGAACAGGCGCGCGTTCAGCGACGCCGCGCCGCAAGCTCGCGCAAGGGCTGCTTCTGCAGCTTGCCGCTCGCCGTGGTGGGAATCATGTCGATGGGCACGATCTGCGCGGGCCGCTTGTATGGCGAAAGCCGCTCGCCGATATAGCGTTGCAGCGCGTCGATATCGAGCGTCGCGCCCTCTTTCGGCTCGACGAAGGCCACGACCTCTTCGTTGCCCTCGGCGTCGGTGCGGCCCACGACCGCGCACAAACGCACCGCGTCATAGGTGTTGATCACCGATTCGACTTCGATCGGATACACGTTGAAGCCCGAGCGGATGATGAGATCCTTCGATCTGCCGACGATAAAGAGCGCGCCGTCGGCTTCGAGTCGGCCGAGGTCGCCGGTCTTGAGCCAGCCGTCGGCGTCGATCGCTTCTTCGGTCAAACGCGGTTCGCGATAGTAGCCGCGCATCACGCCCGGTCCGCGCACCCACAGTTCACCCGCTTCGCCGCGCGCGACTTCGTGGCCATCGGGGCCCACCACGCGCAGTTCCGCGCCCTCGACGATCTGCCCCGACGACACGTCCTTGCGCGGCCGGTCCATGCGTGTGATGAACAGCGAGCCCGCATATTCCGTCATGCCGTAGCCGTGATGCAGCGGCATGCCGAACAGCGTTTCGACCTGCTGTTTCAGCGTGGGATCGAGCGGACCGCCGCCCGTGTAGAGATAGCGCAGACGCGGCGCGTTCACGGCGCCGCCGTGTTCGCGCACGTAGGCGACGATGCGCGTGAACATCGTCGGCACGCCTTGAAGGATGGAAATTTCGGCGGCCGTGAGCGCACGCACGACTTCTTCCGCAGAAAAGCGCGCGGCCAGATGCAGGCTCGCGCCCGCCTCGAAGGTGGCGAGCAGCAGCGTGGCGAGGCCGAAGATGTGCGACATCGGCATGACCGCATAGGCGCAGTCGGCGGGACTCATCTCACGCGAGGTCGCGGACACGCGCGCGAAATGCAGCAGCCCGCGATGCGTGGCCATCACGCCCTTGGGCTGGCCCGTCGTGCCCGAGGTGTAGATCAGCAGCGCGACTTCATGCGCGAGCGCCTCGGGCTCGCGCGTGGCTGCGGGATCGGCGTCGGCCATCATGAGCGGGCCGAGGCCTTCGGGCGCAATTTCCTTCGCGCGATGACGCACGCCATGACGCAGCGCGTCGGGCGACGCGGCGTGCGTGAACAGCACGAGACGCGGCCCGCAGTGCGCGCGGATGGTTTCGATTTCGCGCTCGGACAGCCGCGCGTTGACGATGGCCGGCCACGCACCGATCTCCGAGAGCGCGAACAGCAGCGCGATCACGGCGGAACAGTTTTCGGCGACCACCATCACGCGGTCGCCCGTGCCCACGCCCTGTTCGCGCAGGAAGCGTTGCGCCGCCTCCACGTTCTGCCAGAGCTGGCCGAAGCCGGTTTCCCGGCCCTCTTCGCGTATCGCCGTGGCATCGGGCGTTGTTTGCGCCCAGTGCCGCGCGATGTCGCTGATCTTGCGCGCCGCTCGCCTCTCCACCGTCACCTCCTCTCTATGCCTTGTTTTCTGCGCGCGGCGTTATCTCGCACCGCGTCGCGACAGGCACCAGTTTGGTGGAGCAGCGCACGACCAACAATTCGTTTTCGAAGAAGCCGGCATTCGTCAGGCCGGAAGTCGGCATTCGCCCGGAGTGGCTACGGAGAAACCCGTATTTCGGTGCGCGTTTGTGCGGCGTTCGCGCGATGGATCGCCATGATGCCGAGGAGCGAAATGCATGCCGGCACGGCCGCCGCCACGAACAGCGCCGACGACGACCAGTTCAGATGCAGCAGCGCGCCGCCGAGCACCGGGCCGACCACGGACCCGATGCGTCCCACGCCGAGGCTCCAGCCGATGCCTGTCGAGCGCAGCGACGTCGGATAGTAGGTCGCGGCGAGCGCGTTGAGCGCGGGCTGCCCGCCGATGATCGAGAAACCCGTGAGGAAAATCGCCACGAACATCGCGACCACCGAAACCATCACCGCCGGATTGCCGATGGCCGCCGTCGACACGATGGCGATCAGGAACGTGCTGGCCAGCACGCGCGTAAACCCCGCCATGTCGATGATGCGCCCGAGCAGCAGCGTGCCGATCACGCCGCCACCCCACAGCGCGGTGCCCGCGAGCACGGCGGTCTGGGTCGAATAGCCGGCGTCGCGGATCACGGTCGGCAGCCAGTTCGAGAGGAAATACATATCGAGCAGATTCGCGAAGTTCACGATCCACAGCAGCACCGTCACGCGTGCGCGGCCTTCCTTGAACAGCTCGACGAACGGCAGGCCGCGCGAGCGCGTTTCGGCACTCGTGAGCACGACGTCGTCGGGCAACGCGAGCGTGGGCGCGATACGCGCAAGTTGCCGGCGCACGCGCGCCGCGCCGCGTGCGCTGCCCTGCTGGCGAAACAGCAGGAACTGGATCGATTCCGGCAACGCGAGCCACATCAGCACGCCCATCGCAAGCGGAATGGCGCCGCCGACGAAGAACACCGCGCGCCAGCCAAACGCCGGAATCAGCACAGCGGTGATGAGGCCGCCCACCACGCCGCCGAGCGTGAAACCGCAGGACACGATCATCATCAGCGTGACGCGGATCCGGCGCGGGCTGTATTCGCCCGCGAGCGCCATCGCGTTCGGCATGATGCAGCCGAGACCGAGACCGGCGAGAAAACGCCAGACGATCAGTTGCTCGATCGTCTGCGCAAAACCGGTGGCGATCATGCACGCCGAGAAAAACAGCGTCGCGCCGATCAGCACGGGACGGCGGCCGATCTTGTCGGCGAGCGCACTGAACGTGAGCGAACCGATGAGCATGCCGAACAACCCCGCACCGAACACCGGCGCAAGCGTTTCCCTCGCAATGCCCCATTCGCGGATCACGACCGGCGCAACGTAGCCCATTGCCTGGACGTCGAAGCCGTCCATCACGAGGCACAGCGCGCACAGCGCCACCACCAGCAATTGATACGGGCCGAACCGGCTCGCGTCGACGACGCCCGTCACCTCCACGGTCTTGCTCATCCTTGTGTCTCCAAACGATATCTTTTTAGTCTTGATGGTGTCTTGATGCGGTCTCGCTCGCGCGGCAGTCTTGGGCGACGCTAGAGTTCGAGCACGATGCGCTGTCCTTTCGCACGCGAACAGCAAGCCATCATGCGTGTCTGCGTGTCGCGTTCGGCGCGCGTAAGCACGACATCGCGATGATCGATCTCGCCCGCCAGCACGCGCACTTCGCACGATCCGCACAGGCCTTCTTCGCAGTCGCTCTGCACGTCGATATTCGCGCGGCGCAGTGCGTCCAGCACGGTCTGATCGGCGGCGACCGGCAGCACGAGTCCCGAATCCTTGAGTTCGACCTCGAAGGCATGTTCGTCAGCCGGATCGAGCTTGCCCACGCTCGCCGCGAAATGCTCCACGCGCAACGCGTCTTCGGGCCACGCCGCGCTCGCGGCTTCGAGCGCTTCCAGCATGCGCGCCGGACCGCACGCATAGACGCGCGTCAGCGCATCCACGCGCAGCGCGCCGAAGTCGTTGCGCGTGCCTTCCTCCGACACATGCACGCAAAGCCGCTCGCCATGCAACTGCGTG
Source organism: Paraburkholderia sp. SIMBA_027 (assembly GCF_046535315.1). Taxonomy (NCBI): domain Bacteria; kingdom Pseudomonadati; phylum Pseudomonadota; class Betaproteobacteria; order Burkholderiales; family Burkholderiaceae; genus Paraburkholderia; species Paraburkholderia sp. SIMBA_027. The sequence continues at coordinate 223,289 of NZ_JAWRWY010000008.1, read as the reverse complement.
AGTTCGTCGATCAGCGCCATATTTGCGCGCGCACGGCCGCTGTAATGCAGTTCGTAGTCGATGCCGAGTTCGCGCGCGCGGCGCGCCATCGCACTGACCGGCGTGATGCCGATGCCGCCCGCGATGAAAATCGCGCGGCGTCCTTCTTCATCGAGCCGGAAATGATTGCGCGGGCCGCGAATCTTCAGACGCATGCCTTCGCGCAGCGTGTCGTGCACCCACACGGAACCGCCGCGACTTTCAGTTTCGCGCAGCACCGCGATCTCGAACGCGTGCGTGTCGGCCGGATCGCCGCACAGCGAGTACTGACGCGAGACGCCGCTCTCGCCGCATTCGACGTCGATATGCGCGCCCGGCGCCCAGCGCGGCAGCACGCCGCCATCGGGCGCGACCAGACGCAGGCGCACGATGTCCTGCGCCACGCGCTCCACGCGCTCGACCACCACCGGGCGGCTCAACGCATGCGCCGACGGCTCGCCGATACGCACCGGCACCTCGGCGTCCAGCAGCGCGCGGTTCGCGCGTTCGGGATTCTGCGTCGCGTCCCACTCGACCCAGACATGCTCCGGACCCCGGAACGACGTGTTCGGCACATAAGAGAATTGCTGCTCGGCGAGCCGCATATGCGGCAGGCGGCGCGTGAACTCCTCGAGGAAAATCTGCATCTCCATGCGCGCGAGATTCTTGCCCATGCACTGATGCGAGCCATAGCCGAAGGTCACGTGATCGCTGGCGTTGTCGCGGCGAATATCGAACAGATCGGCGTCGGCGAAATGACGTTCGTCGTGATTCGCCGACGACGTCACGATCAACAACTTCGCGCCCGCCGCAATCTCGATGCCGCCAATCCGCACGTCTTTCGTGACGAGCCGACGCCACGCAGCCACCGAACCGTTGTGGCGCAAACACTCCTCCACCGCGTTCGGAATCAGGCTCGGGTCCTCGCAGATCTCGCGCCACGCGCGCGGATGCTGCAACAGCAGCTTCATCGCATTGGCCGTGGCGTTCGCGGTGGTTTCGTGGGCGGCCACGATACCCGCCATCATCATCGAATGCAGATACGAGTCGGTGACGACGTCCGGCTGTTCCTGCTGTTTGCGAATGCCGTATTGCATCCAGCCGGGACCGTCGGGCTGCTGGCGCATCTTGTCGAGCACCTTGCCCGCGAACTGCCAGAAGTTGCCCACCGCGTGCGCGACCGCGACCTGCTCCTCGGGACGCGGACGTCCCCACGTATTGACCGTATGCGCGATCGAATACTGGCGCAGCAGATCCATGTCCTCCTCGGGCACGCCGAGAAAATGCAGCGCCACCGTGAGCGGCACTTCCCAGAGCATCTGATCGACGAGATCGGCGCGGCCCGAGTCGATGAAACGATCGACGTACTCGCGCGTGAGACGGCGCACCATCGGCTCGTGATGCTTCAGATGCTCGGGCGTGAACGGCTCCATCAGCGCGCGGCGACGCGGCATGTGCGCCGGTTCGTCCTCGTTCACGAGCGTGCGGTTCATCGCGTAGCCATACGACGCCAGCACTGCATTCGCTTCCGGCCCTGTGGGCGTGATCTTTTCGAGCGCGATGGACGGCGAGAACGTGAGGTTGTCGCGGAAGATCGCCTTGATGTCGTCGTAGCGCGTGACGACCCAATAGCCGAGTTGCGGGCTGTAGAACACCGGCTCCTGCTCGCGCGCCCAGCGCACGTATTCGGGCGGGTCCTGCTGATAGCCGTCGCTGAAAGGGTCGAATGCGGCGGCGTGGGTGCTCACCGCATGATTCGCATGCATCGGACAGCGCGCGGCGTCCTGCGTATTCGGGACCGCCTGCGCGGCGTGGGGAAACGGGCATCGCCCGGACGTTTGTGAAGGTGTCTCGCTCATCGTCCTGCCTCCTGCTGGGTGCGTCGACGTTACGTCGATTTCATTTTGCGTAACTCTAGTACGCATTGCGTAATTGTGAGATAGGGGTTAACCTCGGCCCACGCCGTCATCCGCGCGGAGCGGCCCTGACACTAGAATCGCCGTATGAAAAAAACCGCAACGTCCACGCCCGCGGCTTCCGCCACGACCGCCACGAACGCCACGAACGCCAGGCATGCCGCGCCCGCCGCCGCACGACGCAAATCGTCACGCGCCGCGCCCGCCTCATCCGCCCCTGAAAACGCCGACGCGCCCGTCACGCCGGTGACTCGCGAGCGCCGCCAGCGCGTGCAGTCCGCGCAGACCGGCATGGCCGTGCTCAAGGGTCTCGCGCGCCTCGGCGGCCGCGCGAGTCTCTCGGGACTCGCCGCCTTCGTGAGCGAAAGTCCCGCGAAGGTGCATCGCTATCTGGTGAGTCTGATCGAAGAAGGACTGGTCGCGCAGGACAGCGCCACGCAGCAATATCAACTCGGCCCCGAGGCGATGATGATCGGCGTGGCCGCGATGCGTCAGGCCGATCCCGTGCGCATCGCCGAGCCTGCACTCGTGCGGCTGCGCGAATCGCTCGAAGTGACGTCGTTCGTCGCGGTGATGGGCAACAAGGGGCCGACGATCATCCGCTTCGAGGAACCGGGCCTGCCCGTCACGGTGAACGTGCGTGTGGGCTCGGTGATGTCGCTGCTCTGGTCGTCGACGGGACGCGTGTTTCTGGGCCTGCTCGACGATACGCGCGTGCTCGCACAGGCGCAGGAAGAACTCGCGCACGCCGACGCCGATCTGCTCGGCCAGCTCGCGCAATTCGACGCGCGCGATCCGATCGGCGCGCTGCGCAGCGCCGTGCAACGCGCGCGCTGCGCGAGCGTGAAGGATACGAATCTCAAGGGGATCAGCGCGGTATCGGCACCGCTGTTCGATCACACCGGCAAGCTCTGCGCGGTGCTCACGGCGCTCGGCGCGACGGGCGGCTTCGACGCCACGCCCGATGGTCCGATCGGACGCGCGCTGCGCGACGAAGCGGCCGCCGCGAGCGCGTTGCTCGGGTATAGTGCGCCCGCAGTTTAAAACCGTTGTTTGATTAAATCGCGGCGCGCTCTTTTAATTACGCGCGCCGCGAATTTTATTGCCGCTTCATTGCCGCTTCATTGCCGTTTGATTGGCGCGCTCGTCGTGCTGATCTTCACGAATCTCGCGCCCGCCGTAGGCGGATTGGTCGGCAGGTAACCGTCGTCGAGCGTTTTGAGGAACGCAATCACATCGTCGATATCGCGCGCATTCCAGGCGGGCTTGCCGCCCGGCTTGCGCGTCAACGGCTCATCGACAGTATCGACATTCACGCGCTCCGCGGCAGGCAGATCGTCGAACTTCACGACATGGCCGTGGCGATCCTTCGGATACCACTTCTCCGGATTCGTATCGCGTTCCACGTAGAAACGCAGTGCGTCGCGCAGCGTATGAAAACGCCCGTTATGGAAAAACACCTCGCGCGTGGCGACGTTGCGCAGCGTGGGCGTTTTAAACAGACCGCAGTAATTCTTGTTGCTCGACACGTCGGTGCGCACCGGGCCGCACAAACCTTTGTCGAAATACTTCGGATCGCGGTTCGCGCGCAGTTCCGGATTACGCGGCACGCCAAGCGCTTCGAACTGGTAATCGGTGAAGAGCGGATGCGCGCCGTTCGCGCCGACCTGATCGATATGGCACGACGCGCAATTGCCGCCGTTCGGATCGTCGAACAGCTTCTTGCCGCGCATTTCGCTCGCGGTGAATTCGGCTTTGCGGTCGAGCACCGCGTCGAACTTGCTGGTGTACGAATGGAAGCCCGGCTCTTCGAGTTCGAAGCGCTCGACCGCCTGCATCGCCTGATGCACGGCCGCATCCTTCGAGACGAAAATCGTCTCGCCGAACAGTTGCTTGAACCGCGCGGCGTACGGCGCGCGCTCCAGCTTCGCGGCCACTTGCGCGCTATCGCGATTGGCCATCTCGTTCGGATTGAACAGCGGGAACAGCGCCTGATCGTGCAGCGTGTTGTAGCGGCCGTCCCACGCGAAGCCGCCGGCGGGCGGGCTGTCGGCATCGGTCAGACGCTCGAAGACGCTCGCGGCCTGCACGTGCGTCCACACCGGCGTGCGGTTGAGCACGTAGCCGAGCGTGGGCACCGCGCGCGTGCCCTGCGCATGCAGATCGGCGCCGCCGGGTTGCGCGGCGAGGCCGTTGGGCGGACCGTAGGCATGCGCGGGACTGTGGCAGCTCGCGCACGACATGCGGCCCGACGCGGACAGCGACGGGTCGTTGAAGATGAGCTTGCCGAGCGAGGCAACGTCGCTGAGCGCGGGCTGGGATTGCGCGGGCGAACCGGGTGACGAAGACTGCGCATGCGCCGCACCGATACCCGATGCGGCCAAAGCCGCCAGCGCGGTTGCGCCGGCGGCCAGCGCAGTCGCGACGGCGCGACGCGCCGCCTGACGTGCGTGGAAAACGGTCATCGGCTTAGAGGCTCGTGAAGATGTCCTTGCCGAAACCGACCAGCCCCGACTGCCCCGCATAACCAAGGTGGGTCAGACCGAAGATGTCCTCGATGCTCTTGAGCATCGAATAATGGTTGTACTGCACCGTCGACACCGTACCCGGCTTGATGAACTTCGAGAGCATGACGGCGCCCGTGCGGTCGCCGCCGTAGCTCGTCTTCGTGAGCACGAGATTGATGTTGCCGGTCACGCCGGACGGCACGGTCATGCCGAGCTTCGTCAGGTACGCGGCGGGCACCGTGCCCATCGTCGCCGACTGCGGGAAGGTGCCGAGATTCGGGCCTTCCTGCTGGCTGCAGCAGGTGTCGCCCGCGAAGGTGAAGTCCACCTCGCTCGAACTCGGCATGCTCACCGAGGCATAGCTGCTTTCGTCGAAGTTGATGATCAGCAGACCGTCCTGCTGATACGCCGGCGACGCCATGATGATGGGCACCCACTTTTGCAGGAACGCATCGGCGGACACGAGACCGCCCGTCGCGCCGTTCGCGCACGGCGAGTCGTGGCCGTCGTCACAGGTGCTCGGCGTGATCAGGTTGAAGTTCGCCGTGGTCGCGACCGTCTTGAGGTCGGTCGTCAGGTTGTCCAGATTCACCACGTTCTTCTCGCAGTCCGGCGAGTCGATGATCGAGTGGAAATACATGAACGGGTTGTGACGCGTCGCGTACGAGTCGCCCAGCGGCGTCGTGGCGTTCGGCGCTTCCTGGGTGTTCGTCAGGTCGGTGGTGTTCAGCGTCGGGTGGCCGCAGGTCGCCGCCTCGCGCGCCGGGTCGTTGCCCATGTCGCCTTCGTAGCCTTTCCACGTGAGGTTCGCGGCCGTGAGCTGGTCGGCGATGGTCTTCACGCTGGCCGGATACACGCAGCCCGTGCCGATAGCCTGACCGTCCGAGGTCATGCCCGTGAGGCTGAAGTCCTCGTAGGTAGTGCAGTCGTTATCGGTCTGCAGCGTCGGCGACTGACCGCTGATCATCGAAATATAGTTGTCGAGGCTGACGTGGCCCGTACCGTAATACTGCTGCACGAGCGCGCCCTGCGAAGTCAGCGTATTCGCCAGATACGGCGCCTTGGTGGTCGAGCTGAACGTCGTCGTGTAGTTCTCGTTTTCGAGCGTGATCACGAACACGTGACGAATCTGCTGGGTCGTGCCCGCGACGGTGGAATTCACCGACGAGCCACACGCGCTCACGAAAAGCGCAACGAATAGCGCGGCGAAGACGGTCGCGCAAAACGCGCCGAATTTGCCCTTGAAGCAAACAGCCATGGGAGTCCTCTGTTGTGTCGAGTCGTTATCGATTTTTTTGGTACCCATCCGACGCTGAGTGAATGGGCCGCGCAAGCTTAGGTAGCGTGTGTGACCAAACCATGAAAAAACCAGCCTTTCAGGCACGTTCGTGCAAAAACCACAGAAACGCAGCATGCTTGCGCGCGCAACGGACTCCATCGCGCGCGCGGCGTTTCACATATGAACTGCGAGGGGTTTCGTCGAGCGCGGATCGGCGGGCGATCGAGATCGAAATCGTCTTGATCGCGGGTGGCCGGTTGCCGGTTTTCAGCCCGCCTGGCCGCGAGGGGCTATCATGTACGTTCGTACCGTAGATGGAACAAACGAATCACATGGCCTCCCCTCAGGAAAACGTCAGCATGGCGGTGTTCTGCGACTTCGAGAACGTCGCGCTCGGCGTGCGCGACGCGAAGATCGACCGCTTCGATATCAAGCCGGTGCTCGAGCGCCTGCTGCTCAAGGGCAGCATCGTCGTGAAGAAGGCCTATTGCGACTGGGAACGCTACAAGGGCTTCAAGGCCTCGATGCACGAAGCGAGTTTCGAGCTGATCGAAATCCCGCACGTGCGCCAGTCGGGCAAGAATTCCGCCGATATCCGCCTCGTCGTGGACGCGCTCGATCTCTGCTATACGAAATCGCACGTCGACACGTTCGTGATCGTGAGCGGCGACTCCGACTTCTCGCCGCTCGTCTCGAAGCTGCGGGAGAACGCGAAGAAAGTGATTGGCGTGGGCGTGCGGCACTCCACGTCCGACCTGCTGGTCGCCAATTGCGACGAATTCATTTTTTACGACGATCTGGTGCGCGAACTCGTGCGCGAACAGCAGTCGCGCGGCAAGGGCCGCGACGGCGGCGCGAACGCGAAGCGCCAGGGCGGCGACGAGCGTCAGGCAAAGCCGGAGAGCGCCGAGGAGCGCGGCGAGGAGCGCAAGGCCAAGGCCATCGCGCTCACCGTGGAAACGCTCGATGCGCTCGGTTACGAGCGCGGCGACAGCGGCAAGATCTGGGCCTCGGTGCTCAAGAGCGCGATCAAGCGCCGCCGTCCGGACTTCAACGAGGCGCGCTACGGCTTCCGCGCGTTCGGCAATCTGCTGGAGGAAGCGCAGGCGCGCGGCCTGCTCGAAGTGGGCCGCGACGAGAAGTCCGGCACCTACGTGACGCGCACGAGCCCGCCGGCGGTGGCGGGCACGCCTGCGGCGTCCACGAGCGCCACCACGGCCGCTACGACGCTCGCTGCCGAGGAAACGCCCGCACCGCGCAACGACGAATCGCGCTCGCGCCGCAAGGGTCGCCGCAATGGCCGCAACGCGCAGGCTCAGGGCGACGAGGCGCGCGAGTCGAATCACGCGAATGAATCGAACGACGCCGCGGTGGCATTCGAAGCGAGCGAGCGCGAAGACGTGCAGGTGTTCGAAGCCGACACGCAGCACGGCGACCTGTTCGCCGACACGCGCCGTCACGACGCGGCGATGCCGCTGTTCGAAGTGCCGCCTTTCGACGTCGATACGGCTGACGCGCCGCAAGCTCAGGCCGCAGCCGAGCCCGAAGCGCCCCGTCGCGCCCGCAAGACCGCTTCGCGCAAGAGCACGGCGCGCAAGAAGGCCGCGAAGCCTGCTGTTGAGGCTGTAGAAACCGCCGAGGCCGTGCACGACGTTACGCACGATGTCGCGCCGGAATCAGCGGCCGAGCCGGCCGAATCCGCGTCTGCGCAAGCCGCGGCGCCCAGCAAGAAGGCGCCGAAGAAAACCCCGGCGCGCCCGCGCAGTCCGCGCAAGACGGCCACGCCGGAAAGCTAGGCGGCCTCAGTCGCCGAACGGGTTCGCCGGGCGCTTGCGCGGCGGCTCGTTCGCTTCGTCATCGGGAGCCGGCGGCGCGCCGAACGGATCGCCGCCCGACTTCGCGGGCGTGGCATCGCCAAACGGATTCGCCTTCGCGGCGCGCGTCGTGTCGCCGAACGGATTGACGGGTGCATTCGATGCGCCCGCGCCGCCGAACGGATCGGCCGCTGCACGGCGCGGCGTTTCCTCCCCTTCGGTGGCGTCCGCTGCTTCGTCGCCTTCCGCGAGGTTGTACGCTTTCTGCACCTGCGCGAGCACGCCCGCGATGCTCGCTTCAAAGCCCGCCGCATTGCCGAAGTGCTTCATCGTCCAGTTGCAGCCCGTGCGGTCGACGGCCTGAATTTGCGGACGCGGCACGACGATCTTCACGCCGTCCTCCACCACTTCCTGCAAGCGCTGAAGGCGGCGCTTCACCTCGTCCTGCAATCGCGATGCGTTGAGTGTCTTGCGCAGCATCGGTGAACTCCTGTTCCTGTTTGCCGGTTTCCCGATCACATCGATCCGATGCGATGCGCGAGTCTAGCGCAATGCCGCACGTCGCTGCGCGCGTTACCAGGGACGTTACTGCGCACGCGGCAGCAGCACGCCGGGATCGCGCGGCACGTTCATGTGCCGGAGCGCGTCGCGCATGGCATCGCTGGCGATAATGATCTGCCCCGTGAACGGCGTATCGAGATCGACGATCACATACACCGACGACGAGATCGACACCGCACCCAGCACGATCATCACGGCGGCCAGCGAGTTATGTGGCGCGACCAGTCCGAAGCTCAGAAAGATCAGCATGAGCCAGAGCGTGAGCATGGCGAAGAACGGCCGTGAGATCGTGCCGTGCGCCTCCTCGATCAGTCGCCAGCGCGTATCGCGCACGCGCGCGAACAGGTCGCCCAGACGTGTCGCGAGCGCCGCCTGATAGCGGTCGTGCGGATCGAACAACGCAATCTGATGACCGACCGTGTTGAGCATCGCGCCGAGTTGCGTGCTTTCCAGCTCGCCGTCGCGCGCGCCCTGGACGCGCGGATAATAATCGCCCGGCGGCGCGCCCTCCTGCGGCCACGTCGAGGCGATCGCCGCCGCCGTGTAGACACGCAGCGCGTGGCGCGTGGCGTCGGCGCCTTCGCCATAGTCGCGCAGCCGCGAGTCGAGCTGGATCAGGTCCGCCGCGTAAGCGCGCATGTCGTCGGTGGCGGTGTCGTAGCTCGTTTTCGCCGATGCGGTGAGCAGGCTCAGCACCAGCGCCGCGAACGTCACGAGCATGCCGACAACGAGTTGCACGAGCTGCACGGTCTCGTGCTTGCGATGTTCCTCGGGCAGCAGAGGCTTGAGCAACAGCCCCAGGCCGGTGCCGCCAAGCAGCAGCACGAAGACGAGCGCCGCGTAGCCGAGTTCGGTCATGGCGCGGCTCGCTGTTCGGGGGCGCTTTCATGCGCGCTTTCATTCGTGCCTTCATGCGCGCTTTCCTCGCGCGGCGCCTGCTCGACGGACTCGCTGCGTGCCGCCGCCGCGTCGCGCGACGCATCGGCTTCGTCGATCGAAATCGGCGTGGCGTCCTCGTGCGCGAGCGCCGCCTCCGAAGGCAGCAGCACGCCCGGATGCGCGCGCGGCACCGCGAGCTTCCACGCCACGTCCAGCTCGCGGCGAATCGAATCGTAGATCTCCTTCGAGATCGAGCGGTCCTCGTACATCGCCACCACGCGCGCGCGGCCTTCGCGCAGCGCGTACAGCAACATCATGCGGCGCTCCAGCACGTCGGCGCCATGTCCAAAGCAGGCGCGCACTTCATCGAGCCCACGCTCCACCGCTTCGATGCGCCCCTTCAGTATGGTGCCCAGCAGCTTCGCGAGCCGCGCGCCGAGCAGCGGCGTCAGGCTCGTTTCCGAGAACGCGTACAACTCGTGCAGCACGACGCGCCGGCACATCAAGAGTTCGAAACGGTCCGCGAGCGCATCCGAGTAGGGCTGCGTGATATGCACCCAGCGCGCGACGAAACGCGCGAGACGCAGGCCCGGCGTATCTTCGAGAATGCGTGCTGCCGCGCGCTGATAGCCGATGCGGCCCGACACGCGCGACTCCTCGATCATGGCGTCGGTGTTCTGCATCATCGCATCCAGATTGCGGACCGTGATGATGCCGCTGCCATAGCGCGGAATCAGATCGCGCTCTTTCGACGCCAGCGTGACGAGCCCGATCGCCAGACGCTCGCGCTCGGACAACGCCACTTCGATATCGAAAGCCGTCGTGCAGAGGTCGATGCTGCGGCGGAACGTGCTGCACGCTTCGTCGGCGATCACATCGGAAATGCGGAACGTGCGGGCCGCCGCATGCACTTCCTCGGAGACGCGGATCGACGAAAGCTGCACCGCTTGCTGCTGCAATGCGGTCTCTTGCGGCGAGAGCAGATCGAGTTTGAGCCGCTTGATCAGCAGTTTCAGCGACGAGCCGTTGACGATCAGGCTCACCAGCACGAAGCCGGTCGCGAGGATCGCCACGAAGCGGCGCGTGCTTTCCGGCAGCGCCTCGTTCTGCGCGAGGCCGAGTGCGAGCACCAGCGTGACCGCGCCGCGCAATCCGCCCCATGCGATCACGAGTTTGTAGGCGGCGCTCACGGGCTCGGTGAGTTTCAGCTTGCTCAACAGCGGCAGCATGCCGAACGCCACCACGAGGCGCGCGAGCAACGCGGCGATCACGACCACCACGAGCGCGAGCAGATCGCCCCAGTGCGCCGCGCTCAAGGTGGCGGGAATCTGCATGGCCGCGAGCAAAAAGATCGCCGCGCCCGCCATCGCCGCGACCTGTTCCCAGATCAGTTGCAGATGCTCCCAGTTACGCGGCGACAGACGCGTGCGCCCCAGCCCGCTGATAACGAGGCCGGCCGCCACCACCGCCACCACCCCCGACACGTGCAGCACCTGATCGGCGAGCAGATAGAGCGGATACGGCAGTGCGAAGCTCAGCGAGATTTCGGCCTTGCCCTCGCCGCCCAGATTCGGCAGCAGATACGCGACGGCGCGTCCGGCCAGCGCGCCCACCGCGAGGCCGCCAACGAGTTCGACGGCGAGCGTGCGCAGCGCGGCGCTCGCCGTTGCCGCGGCGGCGTCACCGGTGATGGCGGCAATCAGCACGCTCGCGATGGCGATCGCGGCCGCGTCGTTGAGCAGGCTCTCGCCTTCCACGAGGCGCACGAGGCGCGCGGGCGCGCCCACTTCGCGGAACACGGCGAGCACCGCCGAGGGATCGGTGGTGGCGACCATCGCGCCGAGCAACAGGCCGTCGGTGACCGGCCCGAGTCCCGTGAGGCCGATGCCGCCGCCGACCATCGCCGTCGCCACGAACACGGCGACGACCGCGAGCAGCAGGATGGGCGCGGCGTCGCCGAGCATCTCGCGCACGTTCACGCTGAGCGCGGCCTGGAACAGCAGCAGCGGCAGGAAGATCCAGAGATAGGCTTCGGGCGGCAGGCGCGGCTCGAGCGCGGGCGTGACGAAGCTCGACGCGAGTTGCGGCCACAGATCGCCGCTCGCCATATAGATGCCGCCCAGCGCGAAACCCCACGCCGCGAGCAGCACGGATTCGGACAGCGCGAATCGCAGACTCACGGCTTGCACCAGCGCGATACTCGCCAGCAGAAAACCGCTCAGTAGAAGAATGTGGATGACCATCGTCGCTCGCGTGACTGCCCGGCTTGCGAGATCGCCTCGATGTCGTGCGTGTCGAGCGCGCGCGGCACCGTCACGGCGCGGGCAACCACACGACGGTCAGCGATCTCACCCCTTGCGCGCCCTGAATGAGCACGCCCTCGATATCGGCGGTCGCGGACGGGCCCGTGACCAGCACCGCGTAACGCGCGTGACGGAAGTCGTCGCGCCAATACGCGTCCTGCAAACCCGCCACGACCGCAGCGGGATCGAGCAGCACATAAAGATGCTGCACGAGATAGCCGAGCGCGTTCACGCCGTATTCGCGCTCGCTCAGCCACACCGAACCCGTTTCCGCCACGCCGAAGCGCGCCCGCACCACGCCCACCTGCACGTCTTCGAGCGAGGCAGGCGGCGTATGTGCATCGATCGCGCGCGTGCCGGGCACTTCCGGCGCGCTGGACACGATGGACACGTCCGCGCCGAAGCGCGCCTGAATCTGCGCAAGCACCTCGCCGCCCGATGCAACTTGTGCGGTCTTTCCGCCCATCAGCGCCAGACTTGCGACGAAACGCTCGCGCACATCGCCCGGCGGCGCATCGAAGCCCGGCACTTCGGGCAGCGGTTCGGCGGCCGGTTGCGCCGCGCGCACGCGCGCCAGAAAAGTCTCACGACTGGCCATCGCCGCCTCCCTTGCCACGGTGTTTGCGATACCACGCATGAAACGTCGTGGATGGCGCCTGCGGCAGCGTGCGTTGGCGTCCCCAGATATTCAGCGGGTTATACAGCACGAAATTCGGCAGGCGTCGCAGCGCGCCATCGAGCGAACTCACGGCCGTGCGGTAGAGCTTCGGGCTCGCGAGCAGTTTGCCCGCCATTTTGAGCACTTCCTGCTTCACGAACGGCACCGCATGTTGAGCGGCGATCACTTCGCGCCATTGATAAATCTGTTCGTGAATATTGATTTTCACCGGGCACACATTGGTGCAACTGCCGTTGAGTGTGGACGCGAACGGCAGCGCGCTGAATCGTTTCAGATCGAAGGTGGGATTGATGATCGCGCCGATCGGTCCCGCGTAGGTGCTGCCATAAGACAGCCCGCCGCTGCGCCGATACACCGGACACGTATTCATGCACGCGCCACAGCGAATGCATTTGAGCGAATACCAGAAGTCGGGCATCGCGAGCCGCGCGCTGCGGCCATTATCGACAAGCACGAAATGCAGTTCTGCGCCTTCGCGCGGCGCACGGAAATGCGAGGTGTATTGCGTGATCGGCGAGCCGAGCGCGCTGCGCGAAAGCATGCGGATAAACACACCGAGATCGGACAGACGCGGAATCAACTTCTCGATGCCCATCGACACAATATGAATGGGCGGCACATTGGCCGAGAGATCGGCGTTGCCTTCATTCGTGCACACCACCACCGTGCCGGTTTCCGCCACCGCGAAATTGCAGCCCGTCATGCCCGCCGTGCGATCGCGCACGAACCACGGACGCGTATTCATGCGCTGACTTTCGGCCAGATAATGAATATCGTTGTTGTGCGGATCGGTGCCGATCGTACGGCCGAAGACCTGGGCCACGTCGTCGCGCAATTTGTGCACGGCCGGCACGACGATATGGCTCGGCGGCTGTTGATCGAGTTGCTGGATACGCTCGCCGAGATCGGTTTCCATCACCGCAATGCCGCGCTGCTCCAGATAAGGGCGCATCTCGCATTCGTCGGTGAGCATCGACTTGCTTTTCACGAGCGCCGTAATGCCGCGTTCGCTGAGAATGCGGAAGACCGTTTCGTTATGCTCGCCCGCCGTATCGGCGAAATGGACTTTTACGCCATTCGCTTCGGCCACGCGCGTGAACTGGTCGAGATAATCGGCCAGGTGCGAAAGCGTGTGCGCCTTGATCTGCGAAGCGAGCGTGCGCAACGTTTCCCATTCGGGAATTGCGTGCGCCTGGGCGTCGCGTTTCGTGCGCAGATCCCAGAGTCGTTTGTCGTGAAAGTCGACATGTTCGGGATGCGCGAGAAACGAGCCCGCGAGTTTCGCGTGCTCGACGCGCTTTCCAGAGTTCGCGTTGGCTTGACGCGGCGGTTCGAGCGGGCTCACGCTCGGATTCGGATTCGGATTCGGATTCGTCCTCGTGGGGGAACCGGTACTCATGCGCGCGCTCCGTTGAGCACCTGGGCGATGTGGATGAAACGCACGTCGGCCTTCATACGCTCCGCGCAGCCCTGCTGGTGCATGAGGCACGACATGTCGCCCGAGACGATGTACTGCGCGCCCGCGCTCACGTGATCGACGATCTTGTCCTGGCCCATGCGTACCGAGACCGCTTCTTCGGTCACCGCGAACGTGCCGCCAAAACCGCAGCATTCGTCGGGGCGTTTAGGCTGCACGAACTCGATACCCTTGATGTGTTGCAGCAGTGCGAGCGGTTTCGAAAACGGCGCGCCGGCGATTTCGGACATCGACGCTTCGTGCAGATGACGCAGCGCGCTGCAGCTATTGTGCAAGCCCACACGCCAGGGGAATTCGGCCCACGGAAAATCGCGTGCGCCGAGCACGTCGTGCAGGAATTCGACCAGCTCGTAAGTGTTGGCGCGCACGCGGCGCACTTCGTCGGTCTGCTCGATAGCGGTGAGATGGTCGCGCACGTGGTTCACGCAGCTCGCCGACGGCCCGACGATATGATCGTAGCCCGCGAAGGCGCGCACGAACACGCGTTCCGCGCCCGCGGCGTCGGCCTGAGCGCCGCTGTTGGCCATCGGCTGGCCGCAGCAGGTCTGCTCCAGCGGATAGTCGACCTCGCAGCCGAGCCGCTCCAGCAATTCGAGCGTGGCGATCCCCACCTCGGGGTAGAACGCGTCGATGAAACACGGGATGAACAGGGCAACTTTCATGCGAGGGCTCACGCGGAAAGCGGACCGGCTCATTTTAGCGCCGATCCGCCCGCCGGGCGCGCGAAGCGGCCAGGCGCCGCCCCGCTTGCCCCGCTTGTCCGGCCTGCCCCGCGCTTTTTTTGCGCGGTGCAACGCAGCGCGCCCGCGCGCGCCCTCGCTCAGAAGTTGTGGCGAATCCCGGCGATCACCGCGAGTTGCTTGTCGGTGTCCGAATTCACGAGGTTCGGAATCTGCGCGAGATTGCGCGATGCGCCAGTCGATGCGTCAATCCCGATGCCCGCCCCCGACGACTTCTGGCCGATCGCCACCGCATAGAGCGCGGTCCGCTTGGAGAGGTTGTAGACCGCGCCGAGATTAATCTGATGCACGCGCGTCGACGAACTGTCGCCCGGATGGGCGTCGTTGAAAATATACGCAAAGCCGAATTGCAGCGCAGGCGAGTATTGCCACATCGTATTCAACTCCGCGATATCGAATGAGATATTCGCGCCTTGCGGTTGCGCGGCGCTGGCGAAGTACTGACTTTGCGACAGCCGCGTGTGCGTATAGCTCAGCGCCACCGTCACCGGACCGACGACGTACGAACCGCCCGCGCCCCAGATATCGATCTTCTGCGCATTCTGCAATTCGCAATACGAGGCGTCGGCATTCGCGCAACTGAAGTCGCCGATATAGCCGCTCTCCCCGCCCAATGCCGCCTGCAAGGGATTATGCAATTGCAGATAGCCCACCGACAGCGACAGCGGACCGTGCGTGTAATTGGCCGCGAGCGACCAGCCGCGATTGCGCGAGAAGTCACCGGCGATGCCGCCGAGACTGAACAAGCCGCCCACGGTCAGGCCGCCGAAATTCGGGCTCAGATATTTGATCGAGTTATTGAAATTGAACGCTTCGTTGAGGTTATCGACGTCGCCGAAATGCGAACCGTAAAGCGTTGCCCAGTTATTGCTCGATGCATACGCACCCAGGTAATCGGAGAACGGATCGTACTGACGCCCCAGCGTGAGCGTGCCGTAGTTCGCGTTCGCGACGCCCACCCACGCATTGCGATTGAACAGCGTGCCGCTTTGCAGCATTGCGCCGTTCTGCGTAAGCAGGCTGTTTTCCAGCGTGAAATTCACCGTCGTGCCGCCGCCGATGTCTTCACTGCCCGTGAGCCCCCAGCGCGACGGCACGAGATTGCCGCCGCCCAGTTGCCAGTTCGAGTGGCCGTCGGTGCTGCCATCGGCGTGCGTGGTTTGCTGGTTCGTCGAATAGACGATGCCCGCATCCACGGTGCCGTACAGCGTGACGGAAGATTGCGCGTGTGCGCCGATCGCGAGGGTGCACGAAGCCAGCGCCAGCGCCGCGCGCTTGACGAAAAGATCTGCCATGTCGTTGTCTTTTTGAAGTGAGAGATCGCGCGGGCCGTCATGCGCCGGACGCGACCGGGCCACGGCGCGCGTCGTTCGCACGCGCCGCCCGCGTAGCTGCTGCCAGAGTTGACTGCTGGAGGTCGTGCTGAATGAAGCCTTCAGCGAGGCGCGGGGAACGCGCCCTCGCCCTGCCTGCTACTGCCCGAAGCGCGCGTAGATGTCGGGCCGCGCGCGCTTGAGCGCGAAGCCCAGCACGATGCCGAGCACGGCGACCGTGAGCACGATCCACGGAAACGCGCGCACGATGGCGCTATCGGAGCCCGAGAGCGCGTCCAGATTGCCGATCAGCACGAAGCCGATCCACAGCAGCCCGATGCCGCCCAGCACCGGCGCCGCGAGTGCGTGCCAGAAGCGCGTGTCCTTTTTCGTCGCGCGAAAATACGCGACCACCGCGAAACTCGTCACCGCCTGCAACATCACGATGCCGATCGTGCCCAACGCCGACGTGCAGCTAAAGACGATATTGAACGGGTCCGCGCCCACCATCACGAAGATGCCGATCGGCGCCAGCACCGAGAGCGTTTGCAGATAGCTCGCGAGATACGGCGAACCGTACTTCGGATGCAGGCGATCGAGTTTCGCGGGCAGCAGACCTTCGACCGACAGCGCGTGAATGTAGCGCACGATCGTGTTATGAAACGACAGCAGGCTCGCGAAAATACTGGAGAGCAGCAACAGGCTCATCGCGGTCGTCATCGTGCCGCCGAGATATTTCGCCGACTGCATGAACCAAAAATCGCCAGGCTGTTTCGTCGCGACATCGGCCACGTCTTTCAAGCCGTATGCGCACACGATGGCCCACGTAACGAACGCGAAGAACACCAGAATCAACGACACCGACACATAGGTCGCGCGCGGCACCGTGACTTTCGGATCGCGACACTCCTTGCCGTAGATGGCCGTCGCCTCGAAACCGATGAACGACGCGAGCGCGAACATCACCGCAATGCCCATATGACCGCTGAAAACGTGCTTCGGCGCGAACGGTTCGAGCGTGAGTCCATCGGGGCCGCCGTGATGCGTCACGATGGCGAGCGAGAGCACGAGCAGAATGCCCATTTCGAGGCACATCAGCACGCCGAGCAGGCGGCTGTTGAGATCGATGCCGCGCAATCCCGTGATCTGCACGATGGCAAGACAAGCGAGCGAATACGCGTACCACGGCAGCGCGCTATGCAGCATCGGGCCGAGTACCACCGTGCAGAAAAATCCAAACAGGCCGTAGAGCGCGATCTGGATGCAGGTGTACGACAGCAGCGCGACGAGCGCGCCCGCCATGCCGAGCGGTCGCCCGAAACCCGCCGTGATGTAGGCGTAAAACGCACCGGCGCGCACGATGTGGCGGCTCATCGAGGCGAAGCCCACGCTGAACACGAGCAGCACCACGCCCGCGATCACGAACGCGCCCGGAATGCCCGCGCCGTTGCCGAGGCTGATGGCGGGCGGCACCGCGCCCAGCATGCCGGTCAGCGGCGCGGCCGCCGAAATCACGAGAAACACGATCTGCCACAGGCCGAGGCGGCTGCGCTGCGGCGCCGAGGCGTCTGCGGCGTCATCGCCGACGAGGCCGGCGGTTGAAAACGGTTCGTTCATCGTTGCCTCTGCTGGTGTCTGGACTGTCATTCGCCATTCGACACGATGGGAACCGCGTGCCCTGGCGCTCGGGGAATCGAATCTCGCGGACGGCATTCGCGATGCCATTTCGTGAATCGATTGGAGCGCATGGTAGGCAGCTAAAAAATCCGGCGACCTGGCTTTCCGCGCCAAATTTTCGATAAAGTGCGCCAACACCCCTGCGGGTTTTTACTTAACGAGGCAAAAATTCCGAATTTGATTCGGATGACGAATCAATGAACGGAGCGGTCGAACGCCGCTCGCGCCGGTATAGCTTTCTATTTGTAAGCGCGCGGCGATTCGCGGACGGTCGCTATTTTTCCGGCCGCGCCCAGTTGCGCGTGGCGCGCCAGAGCACGGTGGCGTCGGCATAACCAACGGCGCGCGCGACCGCTGCGTTCGTCATGCCTTCCTGATCGCGCAGCACGGCCACGCTGCGTTGGCGCTCGTCGCGAATGATCTCGCGCACGGAGGTGCCCGCCTCCGCGAGATGGCGCTGCAAGGAGCGGTTCGAAAGTCCGAGGTCGCGTGCGATATCGGCCACCACGAGTTTCTCGCGCGCGAGCCGTCGCGTGACGAGATCGCGAACCTGATCGACGAGATTATGGGGCACGGTATCGCGCGAAATGAGGTCGGTGGCGTGACGCTCCATCAGGCGCGCAAGCTGGGTGTCGGCGCTTTTGAGCGGCGCGTCGAGATCGTGCGGATGCAGGACCACACCGCTCGCAGGCTGCTGAAAACGCACCGGCACGCGGAAAATCCGCATATAGGGTTTGATATCGGCGGGCGCGGCGTGCTCGAAATGGATCTCGACCGGCGTCCATTGCGCGCCGCGCACGAGGCGAATCATGTGGCACATCGCGCTCACGCTGTATTCGGCATCCTGACGACGCGGCCAGATGTTCGCATGCGCGATGCGATAGCTCCACATCGGCCATTCATTGTCGCTCACGAGGTCGACGAGCGTGGCGCTTTGCCATGAGGCCAACGCATCGGTGAATCTACGGATTGCGGAGCCGAGCGTCGGCGACGACATGAACACGAGCCCGGCCGGACCGAGTTCCGTGAGCTGCAATTCGTTGCCCAGACGCAGCCCGAGCCACGGCTCGTCGAGCACCTGCGCGGCGCGTTCGAACACCTCGACATAACGCCCCAGCGGCAGGATTTCATAAGGGTCCGACAACTGTCGGCGGCTCAAGCCGAACTCGTCGAGCAGCGCGTCGCAATTGGCGCCCGCGGCGTCGAGCGCGCGCACGATGGGACCCATCACGGCGCCGCGAATCATCGGATAACCGCTGTTCACCGGCACTCTTTTCATGTCTCGCTCCGTTCGCCTGACAGCTTCGTTCGCTCTGCGTATGGCGCACTCTATCGCCCCTTTGGCGCGTTCTGCAAGCGCGAAAAAAATACGGCGTTTCTACGATGGATGCACGACATCGCTCACGGCATCGCCACTCGAATCACCCTGCATTCAGCACTTCATACAGGGTTTCTTGCGTTGCAGGCGGCGCTGTTCCGGCTCAACGACATCCTTACGAAATGCTTATGAACACGACCTCGAATTCGCATCCGCTCGACCCGCTGAGCCTCGCCGAAATGCAGCTCGCCTGTGACATCGTGAAAGCCGCCGAACAGCTCGACGAATTTGGCCGCTTTCCCGTGACCGAATTGCGCGATCCGCCCAAAGCGGAAGTGCTGGCCTGGCAGCAAGGCGATTATTTTTCGCGCCGCGCGTTTGTGATCGCCATCGATCGCACACGCGCGCGGACGATCGAATTCGTCGTCGATCTGCGTGAGAAGAAAGTGGAATCGCGCACGCCGCTCGCACTGCAAAGCGCGCCGTTCGGTCAGCCGCCCGTGATGATCGAAGACTTCATCAATGCCGAGCGCATCGTTAAGGAAGATCCGGCGTGGCGCGCAGCCGTGCTCAAGCGCGGCCTCACCGAAGACGATCTCGAACGCGTGCAGGTGGACCCGTTTTCGGCAGGCGCGTTCGATCGCCCCAACGAAGGCGGCCGTCGCCTCGTGCGCTGCGTGAGTTACTACCGCGAGCACGTGAGCGACAACGGCTATGCGCATCCGATCGAAGGCGTGGTCGCGGTAGTCGATCTGCTCGAACAGAAAGTCATCGAACTCGTCGACGACGGCCGCATCATTCCAATTCCGCGCGCAAAGCATAACTACGACACGCCGAGTCTCGGCGAGCCGCGCGACACGGTCAAACCGCTGTCGATCAGCCAGCCCGAAGGTCCGAGTTTCACCATCGACGGCTGGCAGGTGAAATGGCAAAACTGGAGCTTCCGCGTGGGCTTCACGCCGCGCGAAGGTCTCGTGCTGAATCAGATCACATGGGACGACGGCAAGCATGCGCCGCGCCCCATCATCTATCGCGCGAGCGTGACGGAGATGTGCGTGCCCTACTCCGATCCCACCACGAATCACTACTGGAAAAGCGCGTTCGACGCAGGCGAATACGGACTCGGCAAACTCGCGAATCAGCTCGAACTCGGTTGCGATTGTCTGGGCACGATCCGCTATTTCGACATTCCGTCCGCCGACGATTTCGGCAATAGCTTCACGATGAAAAACGCTGTCTGTCTGCACGAAGAAGATTACGGCACGCTCTGGAAGCATTATGAATTCCGCACCGGCGTATTCGAAATGCGCCGCTCGCGCCGCCTGGTGATTTCGTTCTTCGCAACGGTCGGCAATTACGATTACGGTTTTTACTGGTACTTCTATCAGGACGGCACGATTCAGCTCGAATGCAAACTCACGGGCATTATCCAGACCTCGGCAGTTGCCGACGGCGGCTCGTATCCGTGGGGCGGCATGGTCACCGAAAATCTCGGCGGCCCGACGCATCAGCACTTCTTCAACGCGCGCCTGCACATGATGGTCGACGGCGAAAAGAACGCCGTGACCGAGCATGAATTCGTGCCGCGTCCGATGGGCGAAGGCAATCCGTACGGCAATGTATTCGACACCACGAAGCGCGTGCTGAAAACCGAGCAGGAAGCGGCGCGCAATGCGAACGGTCAGACCGGCCGCTTCTGGAAAGTCGTGAATCCGAACGTGAAAAACCGTGTGGGTGCGAATCCTGGCTACAAACTGATCGTCAACGACTCGCCGCTAATGCTCGCCGATCCGAACTCGAAGGTACGCCAGCGCGGCGGCTTCGCGACGCGTCACGTATGGGTCACGCCGTACGACACCACGCAACGCTATGCGAGCGGCGACTATCCGAATCAGCATGCGGGCGGCGACGGTCTGCCGCGTTATATCGAGGCGAATCGCAACGTCGAAAACGAGGACATCGTGCTGTGGCACAGCTTCGGTCATACGCACGTTTGCAAGCCCGAGGATTTCCCGGTGATGCCGGTGGAATACGCGGGATTCATGCTCAAGCCGAATAACTTCTTCGACGGCAATCCGGCGATGGATCTGCCAGGCGGACGCGATCCGCATAGCGTGCAGGACGGCGCGCCGGACAGCGCCCCCACCTGCTGCGGCAGCAAGAAGTAAGCGGACCATGCAGCCACGCGCGCGCCGCCTCCCGGGCATGAACGTTCGCGACACGTTCGCCGCTGCGCGCGCGTGGTGCGCCGTGACGGGCGGCGCGGCCGCGTTGGCGGCGGGCGTGATGGCGACGGCGATGCGCGCGGGCACGCAAACCGGCGCGCTCGCCGCCAGCGGGCTTGCGCTTGCGGCGATGGCGTGCTTGCCCGCTATGCTGGCGCGGCGATTCGCAACGCGGCCCATTACGTCCATTACGTCCATTACGCCCATTACGTCCATTACGCCCATCGCCACCGCGCTCGCGACAACGATGCTCGCGATAAGCGCGGCTTCGGCGCAGGCGAATTCCATATCGATCGGTCAAGCGGCGATATTGATTTTGTTTGGCGTTTCACTGCTTACTCCGATGGTGAATTTCTCTCAATTTAAAAATTTACCAAGGATTCCCAATCATAAAATTAGACGCAGCGAGGTGAATAGCGCGTTGCGCAGCAACGCAGCCATGCTGGCCGCCGCGTTGCTTGCCGGTTTGTCGAGCGGCGTGCTCGCCCGCTTTCAATTCTTTTCGATCTGCGGGTCCGGACCGTTCTCGTTTTCGCACGCGGCTATGTCGCTCTGCCTCGTCGCGTTGCTCGGTTTGATCGCGGATCGCGCCGATCATCGGCACACGCTGCTCGCACTCTTTGTCGTGCGCGGCGCATTACTCGCCGCGCTCACGCTCGCGGCGTTTTCCGCCTGGACCGTTTTCGCCGCGCCCGCCTTCGCGCTGCTCGATGCGCTCACGCTGCCCGCGCTCATCCGCGCGTCACGCATGCAGCGCGCCGCGCACGCGGGTTGTCCGGGCGTGGTTCATCACGGCGGCATGCTCGCGGGCGCGGCGCTCGCCACGACGTCCTGGGGCTTCGGCCAGGGCTTCTACGCGCTTTACTTGCTCGGCGGCGCGCTCAATCTCGCCTGTGCGTATGCACTCGCCCATCGCCGCGTCGCCGGGACGC
Organism: Paraburkholderia sp. SIMBA_027; assembly: GCF_046535315.1. Taxonomy (NCBI): domain Bacteria; kingdom Pseudomonadati; phylum Pseudomonadota; class Betaproteobacteria; order Burkholderiales; family Burkholderiaceae; genus Paraburkholderia; species Paraburkholderia sp. SIMBA_027. Next base: position 201,651 of record NZ_JAWRWY010000008.1, on the reverse strand, counting down.
AATACGTCGCGTCGTCCGCGCTCGCCACGCGCGGCGCAATCGAACTTCGCTGAACCCATCATCGAATCAAGGAGACAAGATGGACCGCCAGGATTTCACACACACGATCCGCACGCAGATGTTCGTTGACGGACGCTTTGTCGAGAGCGGCAACGGCCGCCATTTCGCCGTGTTCAATCCGGCCACCGGCCATGAAATCGCGCAGGTGCCCGACGCCGGCGACGCCGACATCGACGCAGCCGTGAGCGCCGCGCGCCGCGCCTTCGAAGCCGATACGTGGCGACGCCTGCCGCCCGCCGCGCGCGAGCGTCTGCTGCTCAAGCTCGCCGATCTCGTCGAGCAGAACGGCGACGAACTCGCCGCGCTCGAAACGCTCAATCAAGGCAAATTGCTGGGCTTTTCGAAAATGCTGGAAGTGGGCGGCAGCGTGCAATGGCTGCGTTACATGGCGGGCTGGGCGACCAAGATCGAAGGCAGCACGGTCGATCTCTCGCTCGCGTTTCCGCTGGGCGTGCGCTACAACGCCTCCACGCGTCGCGTGCCCGCGGGCGTGGTCGCCGCCATCGTGCCGTGGAATTTTCCGCTGCTGATGGCCGTGTGGAAGATCGCGCCCGCGCTCGCGTGCGGCTGCACCGTCGTGCTCAAACCCGCGGAGGAAACGCCGCTCACCGCGATCCGTCTCGCCGAACTCGCGCACGAAGCGGGCTTTCCGCCGGGCGTGTTCAACGTCGTCACCGGCCAGGGCGAGACGGCGGGCGCAGCACTCGTGCGCCATCCGCACGTCGACAAGGTCACGTTCACCGGCTCGACCGAAGTGGGCCGCATCATCGGCAAGCAATGCGCGAGCGATCTGAAGCGCGTTTCGCTCGAACTCGGCGGCAAGAGCCCCGTGATCGTGCTCGACGACTGCGATACGCAGCGCGCGATCGAAGGCGCGGCGGGCGCGATCTTCTTCAATCACGGCCAGGTCTGCACGGCGGGCTCGCGGCTCTACGTGCCGCGCGCGCGCTTCGACGAGATCGTCGGCGGCATTGCGGACGTCGCGCGCAACACGGTGCTCGGCTCCGGCTTCGAGGCGGCCACGCAGATGGGGCCGATGGTTTCGGCGCGTCATCGCGACAAGGTGGCGGCCATGATCGCGCAGGGCCGCGCGGAAGGCGGCGAGATTCTCGCAGGCGGCGGCGACGCTCAGCGCGCGGGCTTTTTCGTCGAACCGACCGTGATCGCGAACGCCGGCAATCGTGCGCTGACCGTCGTGCGCGAAGAGGTCTTCGGCCCGGTGCTCGTGGCGATGCCCTACGACGACGTGGAAGAAGCGATCGACGCCGCCAACGCCTCGGAATACGGGTTGGGCGCGAGCGTGTGGACCAATCAGCTCGATCGCGCGATGCGCGTGGTCGATGCCGTGCAGGCGGGCACCGTTTGGGTGAATACGCACAACATGGTCGATCCCGCGCTGCCGTTCGGCGGGTTCAAGTCGTCGGGGATCGGACGCGAACATGGCCGCGCGATCATCGATGCGTACACCGAGACGAAATCGGTCTGCATCGCGTATTGAGCGTCTTCGCAGGCGCACGTGACGATATGAAATACGTTCGCTAACCTGCGTCCGCCCTCGATCGATTGTTAATCGAAATGGAATGATGAAACCCGCCGCCGCGCAATGACCGGCGGCGCGAATTCCCGCATGATCGACTCCATTCCCGCTGCGGCGGACATCCATCGAAAGGAGATCGAGCATGAGCAACGCAACCACGACCTCAAACAGCGGCACGCGCGGCGTGGCGATCGTGACCGGCGCGTCGCGCGGCATCGGCGCCGCCGTGGCCGAGCGGCTGGCGCGCGACGGCCACGCGGTCGTCGTCAACTATGCGTCGAGCGCGCGCGAGGCCGAAGCGCTGGTCGCCACCATCACGGCGGCGGGCGGTCGCGCCATCGCCGTGAAAGCCAATATCGCGAAGGCCGACGAAGTGCGCGCGCTGTTCGACACGACCATCGCGCAACTCGGCCAACCCACGGTGCTCGTCAACAATGCGGGCGTGATGAAGGTGGTCACGCTCGCCGATTCGACCGACGCGCTCTACGACGAGATGTTCGACATCAACGTGCGCGGCACGCTGAACACGATGCGCGAAGCCGCCACGAAACTCGCGAACGGCGGGCGCATCATCAACTTTTCGACGACGGCGCTCGCGCTGAATCTGCCGGGATACGGCATTTACAACGCCACCAAGAATGCGGTCGAAGCGCTCACGCGCGTGTTCGCGAAGGAATTGCGCGGGCGCGGCATCACGGTCAACGCCGTCGCGCCGGGACCGGTTGCCACCGCCCTCTTCCTTGAAGGCAAGACCGAGGAGCAGATCCGCCATTTCGCGAGCCTGCCGCCGCTCGAACGCCTCGGCCAGCCGGAGGACATCGCCTCGGTCGTGTCGTTCCTCGCCGGGCCGGACAGCGGTTGGGTCGACGGCCAGACGCTGCGCGCCAACGGCGGACTCGCGTGATGGTGTAAGCGCAGCATCGCATCAAGTCGCACATCGCGCCGCGCAGCGCAGCGCCTGCTGCCCTGCGGCGCGATGCTACACTTTCGGGGTCCAGGCCGGAGCGCGCCGGCAGCCGGCACAGACCGTTCGCCGCCAGCCGTGTGCGCCTTTCATTGCGCTCACCACGACCCCTGACATGTATCTGTCCATACTCGCCGTCGGTATTGGCGGCGCGCTCGGTTCGCTGCTGCGCTGGGTGCTCGGCCTGCGGCTGAACGCGCTGTTTCCTTCGTTGCCGCTCGGCACGCTGGCGTCCAATGTGATCGCCGGTTACGTCATTGGCGTGGCGGTCGCCGCGTTCATGCGTTTGCCCGAGGTCTCGCCGCAATGGCGTCTGTTCGTCATCACCGGCTGCATGGGCGGCCTCTCGACCTTTTCGACCTTCTCCGCCGAAGTGGTTTCGCATCTGCAAAACGGCCGCTTTGGCTGGGCGGCGGGCGAGATCGTCATTCACGTCTGCGCTTCCGTGCTGATGACGATACTCGGCATCGCAACGGTCGCGGCCGTCATGCGCTAAACGCGCGAGCAATAAAAAACCGCGTCGCGCATTCCATGAACGCGCACGCGGTTATGACTTATCAGGCGACGGCATTAAAAAAGGCCTTGTTTCAAGGCCTTTTTTCATTCGATTATTCCGCCGACGGCATTTCAGGCCGCACGTAACCGCCCACCCGACCATTTTTCGACAGCACGAATTGCCAGAGCTGAATATCGCGCGCACGGAACGCGCCCGCGCACGACAGCAGGTAGTAACGCCACATGCGATAGAAACGCTGGCCCATTTCGGCTTCGAAACGCGGCCACGCGGCTTCGAAATTCGCGTGCCATGCCATTAGCGTGCGGTCGTAATCGGCGCCGAAATTATGCAGATCTTCGGTGACGAACAAACCGCCCGATGCATCGGCGACCTGGCCGATGGTCGGCAATTCGCCGTTCGGGAAAATGTATTTGTCGATCCACGGATCGGGCGTGGTGTCGCGCCGGTTCTTGCCGATCGTGTGCAGCAGGAAGAGGCCTTCGCTGTCGAGACAACGATGCGCGACTTCCATATACGTGCGGTAGTTTTTCGGCCCGACGTGCTCGAACATGCCCACGCTGGCGATGCGATCGAACTTCTCGTCGAGCAGACGATAGTCCTGCAGGCGAAACTCGACCGGCAGCCCTTCGCAGCGCGCGGCGCCCAGCGCGGCCTGCTCCTTCGAAATGGTCACGCCCACGCATGCAACGCCGTAGTGCTCGGCGGCGAACTTCATGAGACTGCCCCAGCCGCAGCCGATGTCGAGCAGACGCATGCCCGGCTGCAAGCCAAGCTTGCGGCAAATCATGTCGAGCTTCGCTTCCTGCGCTTCTTCGAGCGTTTTCGCGCCGCCCGACCAGTAACCGCAGGTGTAGGTCATGCGCTTGTCGAGCATGGCCTCGTAAAACGCATTGCCGATATCGTAGTGCTGCTGACCGACCTTCCATGCGCGACGCACGGTCTGGCGGTTCATGAGGCGCGCCCGGAGCGCGTGGAAGACGAGGCGCGCGGGATCGATCTGATCATCCAGATGCGCCCGCAACACATGTGCGAAGAACTCGTCGAGTTGTTCGCAATCCCACTGGCCATCCATATAGGCTTCGCCGAGGCCCAGATTGCCGAACGCCAGCACCCGCTCGGGCACCTGGTTGTCGTGGATGCGCATGTCCCAGGGGCGCGTGCCGTTCATCTTGACGTCGGCGCGCGCGAGGAGTTGGGATGCAAATCGCCAGGCCCCCGAACCGGTGGCCTCGCGGGCGGGTTGGGCTGCTTCGAGATCGGTCGTTGCCATACGTGCTCCGTCAAGACCGGCACTGGCGCCCTGCGCCTCGCTCCGGCCACATGCAAGAGGTTGCTATCAAGACTTCGTCGTCGCGCTCGCTGCGAGAACCTCTATGATGCACCCGCTTCAAAAAAAGTGCAGGGACACCGACACACCGCTTTCGTCACCCGGCCAGGCGATAATCGACCGCTGCGGCTGCGACAGCCGCCTGAAAGCCTCCAGCAATCACGCAGGAAAACCCAGGCAATAACCCGAGGACAACCCATGGCATACGACACCAACAACATCTTCGCGAAGCTGCTGCGCGGCGAAATTCCTTCCATCAAGCTGGCCGAAAACGACGCCGCCGTCGCGATCATGGACGTGATGCCGCAGTCGGAAGGCCACGTGCTGGTGTTGCCGAAGGAAGGCGCGGAAGAGATTTACGAACTGTCGCCCGAAGCGCTGAGCGCGGCGATGGCGATGGTGCACACGCTGGCCGCGGCGCTGCGCAAGGCACTCACGCCCGACGGCCTGATGATCGCGCAGTTCAACGGCGCGGCTGCCGGCCAGACCGTGCCGCATGTGCATTTCCATCTGATTCCGCGCCGCAACGGCGAGGAACTGCGCATGCACGCGCGCGACATGGCCGACAAGGCAGAACTGGAAGCCGTCGCCGCGCGCATTCGCGCGGCGCTGTAAAGCAATGCGTCACGATGTGACGCAACCAGCTTTCAAATAGCTTAAAACGCGGTTCGCGGCGGCGAGATCGTCAGATGCCGTCGAATTGCGCAAACGCTTCGAGTGGCACGCGCGCCGAACGCCACTGATTGATCGGCGCCGCGACATCCTCATAGCCGATCGCCATGCCGCTGAACAGCATGCGCTCGTCCGGCAGCACCAGAAATTCGCCGACCGTCTGTGCATAGCGCGCCCAGCATTCTTGCGGGCAGCTATGCAAGCCGGCTTCGCGCAACAGCAGCATGACCGTTTGCAGGAACATGCCGAGATCGGACCATTGCGGCGGTCCCATCTGCCGGTCGACGCTGCAAAAGAGCGCGAGCGGCGCGTCGAAGAACGCGAAATTGCGCGCGAACTGGCGCAGCCTGCCCGGCCGGTCGTCGCGCGCAATGCCGATGCTGCGATACAGATCTTCGCCGACCTGATAGCGCCGGTCGCGATACGGCGGCGTGAGTTCGCGCGGATACACATCGTATTCGCCGCGCTCGCCCTCGGGCGCCTCGGCGATGCGCGCGGCCATGATCGACTTGAACGTCGCGAGCCGCTCGCCGCCCACCACGTGGATGTGCCACGGTTGCAGATTGCCGCCCGACGGCGCGCGCGACGCGGTGGCGAGCACCGTGCGCATCAGTTGGGGATCGACGGGATCGGGCAAGAACTGACGCACCGACTTGCGACTGTTGACGGCTTCACTGACCTTCACGCGCGGACTCCTCAAAGAATCGACGATGCATTATCGACGAAGCGCTGGGTGTCTGCAGAGCGCCTCTTCCGCGCGCGTGTGGGCTCAGCTTTAGAACTTGTGACGGATGCCGACGACGGCGAGCGTCAGCGACGTGTAGTTGCAGCCGACGCCCGCGTGCACGATCTGAATCATGATGCGGGCTCCGCCGTTTTGGTGCTTCGTTTTGCGGTGGCTGGCTGAGGTGGAGCGTGCAATCGGAGCAAAAAACGATACGGAATGAAGGCAGGGCGCGGAACGATGCAATTCTTCGATGCTTTGTAGTGGGCGGCGGCCGGAAGGCGGCGATTGTTTAAGGGGTTTGGCGAGGGTTTGGCAAAGGCCCAATTTCGACGCTCCAGCAACGCCCTCCCCCCGGCGCCCAGACTCTGCTATAATTCGCGTCCCGCCGGAGAGATGGATGAGCGGTTTAAGTCGCACGCCTGGAAAGCGTGTATAGGTTAATAGCCTATCGGGGGTTCGAATCCCCCTCTCTCCGCCAGGACAGATTCTCAAAACCCCGTAAGTTCAAGGACTTGCGGGGTTTTTGTTTTTCGGGGCCTTGAATCTATCCACGGCGGATCCACGCACGAGAATGAAAAAGCGGGAACCCTCGATGACCCACCACACCAGCGTGCGCCTCACACCCGTCAAGCCCGGCGACGTCCTGCTACTGCGCCCACGCAGCCTGACTTGCGGCAGCGTCGCGAATCTTGCCATTCAATCCGTCGCGCGATTCGCCCGACCGCGATTCACGCATGTCGCCGTCGTGCTGAGTGGCGGGCTCATCGCGGACGCAATGCCCAGGAAAGGGGTGACATTTCGCCAATGGGCAGACGTTCGCGACGCCTACAGTCTTGAACGCTCGATCGTCGCCCGACATCCGGCGCTCGCTGGCAATCCCGATGCGGTGGAAACCTTGCTCGCGCAAGCGACCTACGATTACAAGGTGCGCTACCGGCTGCATTCGCTCTTTGGACCGCGGCGGCTGGTCTCCGAGCGCTTCGGGTTAGTGTGCTCGCAGTTCGTCGGTCTGCTGCTGCATGAAGCGGAGGTGGCGGGCAAGCGACGCGCGCTTGAAACGCTTTGCGGCGACCTGCATCCCATGCAAGCCGGCACGACCTGAAGCTGAAACGCTGCGTCACCCTTTCGGCGCGCACTCATTATTAAGGATGCCGAATATAGTCCACCAACGCGACCATATACTCATCCGGTTTCCGATCGAAAAGACTCACAACGATCGCCACCAGAAACCCCGCCGGCACCCCAAACACACCAGAAGAAATCGCATCGATACCAAACCAACGCGCCCCTTCGAACCCGGTAAGTTGCGTGAAAAACGGATACGTCGACACGATGTAATACACGCACACGACAAGCCCCGCGATCATCCCCGCCACGGCGCCGAGGCGCGTCGTGCGCTTCCAGAACACGCCGAGCACGAGCACCGGAAACAGACTCGACGCCGCCAGCGAAAACGCCGCGCCCACGAGAAACAGAATATTCCCCGCATTCAACGAAGCGACCCACGAAGCAAACAACGCCACGCCCAGCAGCAGAATCTTCGACATCGTCACGCGTCGTTGACTCGACGCATTCGGATCGACCATGTGGTAATACACATCGTGCGAGAGCACGTTGGAAATCGTGAGCAGCAAACCATCCGCGGTCGACAGCGCCGCCGCGAGCGCGCCCGACGCTATCAGCCCCGACATCACATACGGCAGCCCCGCGATCTCCGGCGCCGCGAGCACGACCATATCGGCCTGCATTCGAATGTCGCCCCAATGCACGATGCCGTCGCCGTTCACGTCGCTCACGCTGATCATCGACGGCTCCACGCGCCGCCACTGCATCACCCAATGCGGCAGATCCGAAAAATGTTGCCCCACGAGATGCGAAAGAATCTCGTACTTCATCAGCACCGCCAGCACCGGCACGGTCAGATAAAACAGCGCGACGAAGAACAGCGTCCAGCCCACCGAGCGCCGCGCCGACGCCACCGAAGTCGTCGTGTTATAGCGCGTGAGAATGTGCGGCAAGCTCGCGGTCCCCAGCGAAAGACACAGCAGCAGCGAAAGAAAATTGCGCTGATGCACGCGCCGCGCCTCGTCGCTTTCCGCGGGAAACGCTTCGTGCATCGGCACGGGCGGCGTCGCGAGTGCAAGCAGGTCGTCGCGCTCGCGCGTCCACGCCGCGCGCGCCGCCTCGACGTCGCGCGGGAAACGGGCGACTTCGCGTTCGAGCGAATCGATGTCGCGCAGCGGGCCGTTATGGCGGCGCAGATCGACCAGCGCCGCGACGAGACGCGTTTTCTCCTCGACGTACGAACCCGGCAGCGCATCGAGCCGCGACTGCCACAGCGCTGCGCGCCGCTCGTATTCGTCGCGCACGTTGGCCTCGGCGCTCGACGCGCGCACATCGCGTTCGAGCGCTTCCACGCGCTGCATCACGTTGCCGTAGTCGAGCTGCGGCACCCAGCCGAGTCCGTCGCGATGCGCGATCAGCGAGACGGGAATCAGGATCGCCGCGATCAGGATGATGTATTGCGCGACCTGCGTCCAGGTAACCGCGCGCATGCCGCCGAGAAACGAGCACACGAGGATGCCCGCGAGGCCGCAGAAGATGCCGATAGCGAAGTCCACGCCGATGAAGCGCACCGCGATCAGGCCCACGCCCTGGATCTGCGCGACGAGATAGACGAACGAGCACAGGATCGTCGCGAGCACGGCGAGTGCGCGCACCAGGTTGCTCGAAAAACGCGTGCCGAGGAAATCGGCGATGGTGTAGCGCGCGAGCTTGCGCACGTACGGCGCGAGCAGGAAGGCGACGAGGCAGTAGCCGCCGGTCCAGCCCATCAGGTACGCGAGGCCGTCGTAGCCGGTCGCGTAGAGCGAGCCCGCGAGGCCGATGAACGACGCCGCCGAGAGCCAGTCGGCCGCCGTCGCCATGCCGTTGAAGACCGAGGGCACGCGCCGTCCCGCGACGTAGTATTCGACCAGATCCGAGGTGCGCGACAGCAGCCCGATCACGGCGTAGACGGCGATCGGCACGAACAGGAACACGTAGCCGATCCACATGCCCGGCCCCGTCGCGCGCTCGATGCGCCCCATCACGAAGACGAATGCGAGAAAGCCGAGCGTATAGAGCGCGTAGGAGCGGATGAGCCGATGCGCGAGCTTCATCGTTGCGGCGCCTGGCTGGCCTGACGGATCGCCATGTCGGCTTCGCGCGCGGCTTGAAGCACGCGGTCGGCGCGCTGCATCAGCACGATATACACGACCACGAGCGCCACGTAGATCAATATCGCCCCTTGCGCGCCGAGGTAGAACGGCAGGCTGAAGCCGGCGAAGCGCAGGCCGTCGAGCGCGTGCGCGAACAGCGGCGCGACGAACGAGACCGCGAAGCCGATCGTCATGAGCACGGCGATCAGCGCGAGATTGAAGCGCCAGTAGCGCCGATGCGCGTGCGCCATCGCCTCGCTCACCGCGGGCGGTTCAGGCAAGGGATTGACGGGGTTCGGAGGGGTGGTGTGTGGCGCGGCCATGCGCCTGTGTAGCAAAAAGGCGCATGACCGGCAATTGGGGGCAACCTCGGGAGGCGCGCGGCGGCCCTGTGACGCAGGCCGCCGCGCGCTCCGGCCGGGATTACAACGACTCGCCGAGCTGGTCGAGAATCGCGGGATTCTCCAGCGTGGACACGTCCTGCGTGATCGCCTCGCCCTTCGCGAGCGAGCGCAGCAGGCGGCGCATGATCTTGCCCGAGCGCGTCTTCGGCAGGTTTTCGCCGAAGCGGATGTCCTTGGGCTTGGCGATCGGCCCGATCTCCTTGCCCACCCACGCGCGCAGCTCGTTCGCGAGCTTCACGGCGGCGTCGCCTTGCGGACGGTCGGCCTTGAGCACCACGAACGCCACCACGGCTTCGCCGGTCGTGTCGTCCGGGCGGCCCACCACGGCGGCTTCGGCCACGAGCGGATTCGCCACCAGCGCCGACTCGATTTCCATCGTGCCCAGACGGTGGCCCGAGACGTTCAGCACGTCGTCGATGCGGCCCATGATCGTGAAGTAGCCGGTTTCCTTGTCGCGCACGCTGCCGTCGCCGGCGAGGTACAGGCGGCCGCCCAGTTCCTCGGGGAAATAGCCCGACTTGTAGCGCTCGGGCTGGCCCCAGACGTTGCGGATCATCGACGGCCACGGGCGCTTGACGACCAGAATGCCGCCCTGCCCGTTCGGCACGTCCTGGCCGGTTTCGTCGACGATCGCGGCCATGATGCCCGGCAGCGGCAGCGTGCACGAACCCGGCACGAGCGGCGTGGCGCCCGGCAGCGGCGTGATCATGTGGCCGCCGGTTTCGGTCTGCCACCAGGTGTCGACGATCGGGCAGCGCTTGCCGCCCACGTTCTCGTAGTACCACATCCACGCTTCCGGATTGATCGGCTCGCCGACCGTGCCGAGGATGCGCAGCGACGACAGGTCATAGCTCTTCGGATGCACCTTGGCGTCGGCTTCCGCGGCCTTGATCAGCGAGCGGATGGCCGTGGGCGCCGTGTAGAACACGCTGACCTTATGGCGCGCGATCATGTCCCAGAAGCGGCCCGCGTTCGGGTAGGTGGGCACGCCTTCGAACACGACCTGGGTCGCGCCGATCGTGAGCGGGCCGTAGGCGATATAGCTGTGGCCCGTGATCCAGCCGATGTCGGCGGTACACCAGAACACGTCGCTCGGCTTCCAGTCGAAGGTCCACTTCATCGACTGCGCGGCCCACAGCAGATAGCCGCCGGTGCTGTGCTGCACGCCCTTGGGCTTGCCCGTCGAGCCCGACGTATAGAGGATGAAAAGCGGGTGTTCCGCGCCGACGGGTTCCGGCGCGCAGACGTCGCTCTCGGCCGCGGAGACTTCGTGCATCCAGAGGTCGCGGCCTTCGTGCCACGCGACCTTGCCGCCCGTGCGCTGGTAGACGATCACGGTCTGCACCGCTTCGCAGCCGCCCATCGCGATGGCTTCGTCGGCGATATTCTTCAGCGGCAGCGCCTTGCCGCCGCGCATCTGCTCGTCGGCGGTGATGAGCGCGACCGCGCCCACGTCGACCATGCGTTCGTTGAGCGACTTCGACGAGAAGCCGCCGAACACCACCGAGTGCGTCGCACCGATGCGCGCGCAGGCCTGCATGGCCACCACGCCTTCGACCGACATCGGCATGTAGATGACCACGCGGTCGCCCTTCTTCACGCCGCGCTTTTTGAGCGCGTTCGCGAAGCGCGAGACGCGCGAGAGCAGATCTTGATACGTGATGTTGGTGACGGTGCCGTCGTCGGCTTCGAAGACGATGGCGACGCGCTCGCCGTTGCCCGCTTCCACGTGACGGTCGAGACTGTTGTACGAGGCGTTGAGCTCGCCGTCCTCGAACCAGGTGTAGAACGGCGCCTTCGACTCGTCGAGCACCTTCGTGAAGGGCTTTTGCCAGGTCAGCGTTTCGCGCGCGAGGCGCGCCCAGAAACCCTCGTAATCGCGGTCGGCCTCGGCGCACAGCGCCTTGTAGGCTTCCATGCCGGACACCGTAGCGTCCGCCACCGTTTGCGCGGTCGGCGCAAACACACGATGTTCCTGAAGAACCGATTCAATCGCAGACATCGACAACCCCTTGGTGAAGATGAAACGTCAAACTCGTGGACGCGCGCGGCATCGTGGATGCCCGCGCGCGCCGTCTCCGTGTGCCGCCGCGCTGCCGCCCGGATTTGCGCGGGCGCGCGACGGCGCGTTGTTTACTTTGCCGCTCGATGGTGCGAAGCACATGCGCCTGGCGCCTGGCGGTCTGCACGGGTCCGCGCGCAAGACCCATGCGGCAAAACCCGTGCGGCAAGACCCGTGCGGCAAGACCCATGCGCTCAAAGGTTAAGCGCGACAACTTACCCGCTACTTACGTGCGCTCGCGTGCGGCGCAGGGGTTTGCCCCAAGGCGGCACGCCCCGCGGCGCTCGAGCGCCTTCGCCGGTCACCCTGGCGAGGCATTAAGCGGGCATTTAGAATGCTAACTGATCTCAGCGCCCGGATTCCAGCTTGAACCGCTATTCATTTTTCCTCGTCGCCGCCATGCTGCTGGTGGGCAGCAACGTCGGCATCGGCAAGTCGATCGTCGCATTTTTGCCGGTCCCGCTGTTCGCGCTGCTGCGCTTCGTGATCGCGCTCGCGGTGCTCTGGCCCCTGCTGCGTCTCTCGCGCATGCGCCGCGTGAAGCGCGACGAATGGATCAATCTGTTCCTTCAGGCCCTCTTCGGTACATTCGGGTTTACGCTGCTGATGCTCGGCGGCGTGCATCGCACCAGCGCGGTGGCCGCGGGCGTCATCACGAGCACGATCCCGGCCGTGGTCGCGCTGTTCGCCTGGCTGTTCCTGCGCGAGCGTCCCGACGCGCGCGCCTTCGCGTCCATCGCGCTCGCGATCGCGGGCATCGCCGTGGTCAATCTCGCGCACACGGACGCCGGCTCGCACAATCCCGGCTCGCTCGCGGGCAATCTGATGGTGCTCGGCGCGGTGTGCTGCGAATCGCTCTACGTGATCCTCTCGCGCCGTCTCACGCAAACGCTCGCGCCGCTCGAAATCTGCGCGTACACGCATCTGTTCGGCTTTCTGCTGATGCTGCCCGTGGGGCTGGCCGGCGCGTTCTCGTTCGACTACGCGAGCGTGCCCGCCAGTGTCTGGGGCCTCGTGGTCTGGTACGGGCTGTCGGCGAGCGTGTTCTCGTTCGTGCTCTGGATGATGGGCATCCGTCACGTGCCGGGCAGCATCGCGGGCGTGTTCACGGCGGTGCTGCCGGTGGCCGCCGCGGTCTACGGCATGGTCTTCCTCGGCGAGCGGCCGACGCCCGCGCACGGCGTCGCGCTCGCCTGCGTGGTCGCGGGCATCGCGCTCGCGAGCGTCAAGACGAAACGGCTGCCGCCCGTGGCGTCGTGAAGGCGCGTGAAGTCTCGTGCGGGCCGCGCCCGGCGGGCTTCAGCGCGCTGCGGCCCTGTTCTGACGTAAGAATTCTGAAAGTTTGTCTGCCCGCATCCCGGCGATGCGCGCCGCCGACGCGTTACAATAGCGCCCGCCCGGCCCCTGCGGCATTGCGGCGCAGCGCGCAAACGTGAAAAACGTGCCAGCGCGCGCGGCGCACGCCGTCGCGGCCCTGCCCGAATCGTCAGAATCACCCGCCGCGGCCTGCTGCGGGTGATTCGTCCGGTTCCCACGATCATCGCGACCCACAACGCACATGTCCGCCGCTCGTCCCCAGCCGCCGTCCCGCCGCCGCATGCGTTTGCTGCCCAGCATCATCTTCATGAGCCGCTGGCTGCAGGTGCCGCTGTACCTCGGCCTGATCGTCGGGCAGACGGTCTATTGCGTACTGTTCATCAAGGAAGTCTGGCATCTCGTCACGCACGCGATGTCGCTCGACGAAACCAGCATCATGCTGGCCGTGCTGGGCCTGATCGACGTGGTGATGATCTCGAATCTGCTCATCATGGTGATTGTCGGCGGCTACGAGACCTTCGTCTCGCGCATGGGCCTCGAAGGCCACCCCGACGAACCCGAATGGCTCGATCATGTGAACGCCGGCGTGCTCAAGGTGAAGCTCGCGATGGCGCTCATCAGCATTTCGTCGATTCATCTGCTGAAAACCTTCATCAATCCCGACGCCGTTTCCGAGCGCACCGTGATCTGGCAGGTGGCGATCCACATCGCCTTCCTGCTCTCGGCGCTCGTGATGGCGTGGATCGACCGCATCACGACGCACACGCATCCCGAGCATTACCACGACCTCGCCGCGCGCCATCCGGTGCCGGAGCGTGTCGTGCGCGACACGGCGACGCCGGAGTAATACCGGCGCGCCAGGCCACAATTCGAAACACCCCTGTCCCCACAGAAGCTAGCCATGACCGTCATCAAGCAGGAAGACCTGATCCAGAGCATCGCGGATTCGCTCCAGTACATCAGCTACTACCATCCGCAGGATTACATCGAAGCGCTCGGCCGCGCCTACGAGCTCGAAGAGAGCCCGGCAGCGAAGGACGCGATCGCGCAGATCCTCACCAACAGCCGCATGTGCGCCGAAGGCCGCCGTCCGATCTGCCAGGACACCGGCATCGTCACGATCTTCGTGAAGGTCGGCATGGACGTGCGCTGGGATGGCGCGACGATGGGCGTCACCGACATGATCAACGAAGGCGTGCGCCGCGGTTACCTGAACCCGGACAACGTCCTGCGCGCATCGATCGTGTCGCCGCCCGAAGGCGGCCGCAAGAACACGAAGGACAACACGCCGGCCGTGATCCACTACGAGATCGTGCCGGGCGACAAGGTCGACGTGCAGGTCGCGGCCAAGGGCGGCGGCTCGGAAAACAAGTCGAAGTTCGTCATGCTCAACCCGTCCGACTCGATCGTCGACTGGGTGCTCAAGACCGTGCCGACGATGGGCGCGGGCTGGTGCCCGCCGGGCATGCTCGGCATCGGCATCGGCGGCACCGCTGAAAAGGCGATGCTGATGGCGAAGGAATCGCTGATGGAGTCCATCGACATTCAGGACATCATCAAGCGCGGACCGAAGGACTGGATCGAAGAACTGCGCGTCGAACTGCACGAGAAGGTCAACGCGCTCGGCATCGGCGCGCAGGGTCTGGGCGGTCTCGCCACCGTGCTCGACGTGAAGATTCACGCCGCACCGACGCACGCGGCCTCGAAGCCGGTCGCGATGATCCCGAACTGCGCGGCCACGCGCCACGCGCACTTCGTGCTCGACGGCTCGGGTCCGGCAAAGCTGGAAGCGCCCTCGCTCGACGCCTGGCCGAAGGTCAACTGGGAGCCGAACACGGAAACCAGCAAGCGCGTCGACCTGAACACGCTTACGCCGGAAGAAGTCGCGTCGTGGAAGCCGGGCCAGACGCTGCTGCTGTCGGGCAAGATGCTCACGGGCCGCGACGCGGCGCACAAGCGCATCGCCGACATGCTCGCCAAGGGCGAAAAGCTGCCGGTCGATTTCAAGAACCGCGTGATCTACTACGTCGGCCCGGTCGATCCGGTGCGCGACGAAGTCGTCGGCCCGGCAGGTCCCACGACGGCCACGCGCATGGACAAGTTCACCGAACTGATGCTCTCGCAGACGGGCCTCATCTCGATGGTGGGCAAGGCCGAGCGCGGTCCGGTCGCGATCGAGGCGATCCAGAAGCACAAGGCCGCGTACCTGATGGCCGTGGGCGGCGCCGCCTACCTCGTGTCGAAGGCGATCCGCGGCTCGAAGGTCGTTGCGTTCGAGGACCTCGGCATGGAAGCTATTTATGAATTCGACGTGCTCGACATGCCGGTGACGGTCGCCGTCGATTCGTCGGGTACCTCGGTGCATAAGACCGGCCCGGCGGAATGGCAGGCGAAGATCGGGAAAATCCCCGTCGCGACCGCATGATGTGTATGATTCGGTTTCACACCGAAAACTGAAAACCGGGGCTTACGCCCCGGTTTTTGTTTTGGACGACGCAAAACGTAACGAGATTAATTCTCAGCACAAGCAAGTGTTTGATTTCAGCCGGGATTCGGCCTTGGCATTTGCGTATTGAGCGTTTATTGTTCGAACCAGTGTTTGAAAACCCACGCCCCACAAGGAAGGAAAGATCATGCAAGGCGATAAAAAAGTCATCGAGTATTTGAACGCGCAACTCAAGAATGAGCTCACCGCGATCAACCAGTATTTTCTGCATGCGCGCATGTACAAGCACTGGGGTCTCGAAAAACTCGGCAAGCATGAATACGACGAATCGATCGGCGAAATGAAGCACGCCGACTGGCTTATCGAGCGCATTTTCATGCTCGACGGCCTGCCCAATCTCCAGGATCTGCACAAGCTACTGATCGGCGAAGAGACCAAGGAAATCCTCGAATGCGATCTGAAACTCGAACAGATTTCGCAGTCGACGTGTAAGGAAGCGATTGTTTATTGCGAATCGGTTCGCGATTTCATTTCGCGTGAAATCTTCACGAAGATTCTCGACGACACCGAAGAGCACATCGACTGGCTCGAAACGCAAATCGACCTGATCGACAAGGTCGGCCTGCAGAACTATCAGCAAACGATGATGGGTTCGGTAGAATCCTGATCGCCCGGGCTCACGCGGCGCATCCGCAGCGATTGCGGGTGCGGCCCCCGAGCGCGGCGCGGCTGCTCTGTCCAGTCACGCCGTCCGCGAGCCCTGTTTCTTTTCCGGTTTCCCGACGCACTTGAACCTTCCGGCTTCCACTCGCGCCGCGCCCATCGGCATCTTCGATTCCGGTCTGGGCGGCCTCTCGGTGCTGCGCGCCGTGCGCGCGCTGCTGCCCGCCGAACGGCTCGTCTACGTGGCCGATTCGCGCTATGCGCCCTACGGCCAGCGCGACGACGACTTCATCGCCGACCGCACGCTCGCGATCGGCGAATGGCTGGTCGCGCAGGGAGCCAAGGCGCTCGTGGTGGCCTGCAACACCGCCACGGCGCAGTCCATCGAATTCGTGCGCGCGCGCCTGCCGATTCCGCTCGTGGGCGTGGAGCCGGGCATCAAGCCTGCCGCGCAGTTGTCGCGTTCGCGCGTCGCCGGCGTGCTGGCCACGCCGGTCACCTTGCGCAGCGCGCGCTTCCAGGCGCTGGTCGAGCGCCATGCCGCCGACCTGCGCGTGCTGAGCCAGCCGGGCTATGGCCTGGTGGAAGCGGTCGAGTGCTGCGACGTCGACTCGCCCGAACTGCTGCAACTGTTGCGCGGCTACGTCGAGCCCATGCTCGACGCGGGCGCGGACACGCTCGTGCTCGGCTGCACGCACTACCCCTTTCTCGACGCGGCTATTCGCTCGATCGTCGGCGAACGCATGACGCTCGTCGATACGAGCGTGGCCATCGCGCGCCAGCTCGACCGCGTGCTCGACCAGCACGGTCTGCGCGCCGACGCGCACGCGCACGAGTCCGCGAGTCCCACCGCACGGTTTTGCTCGACGAACGACGGCACGCACCTGCGCAAGCTCGCGGCCGCGCTGCTCGGCATCGAGTCGCAGGTGGAATGCGTGAGCATTCCGTCGCGCCGCACGCGCGAACTGGAACCCGACGCGGCCTGAATCGCCTTGGCCGCCTCGGCCAACCTCAATCTCCCTATCAACGACAGGGTCGATGCCGGCATTTCGCCGCCCGCGCTGCGTCCGTCCAAAAAATTTTCGCGCAGATCGCGCCCCTTTTCCGGACGAACAATCATCGCTCGCGCTGATGGGTCCCTCATCGCGACGCTTTAACCCCTCGCGCCGCGACGCCCACCAGGCACGGCTTTCCCGCCATCCGTCTGTCGCTTGACACGCATCGCACCCCGATTCGCCGACCGCCGGGCGGATCGCACCCTTGATCCTGAGCAGCCATTTCTCTGCTAAGCCCTGAGTTTCGTTACAAAAATTCCCTGCGCATGCTTGCCAAACGATCCAAACATAATGATAATAATTCGCATTAACTCTTTCTATTGCGCTCCATCATGATTGTTTGCGTGTGCAAGTCCGTCTCCGACCGGACGATTCGTGCCTCGATTGCCGAAGGCATGGACTCTTTCGACGAGCTGCAATTCGAGCTTGGCGTCGCGACCTGCTGCGGCAAGTGCGAAGAATCCGTGCGCGACGTGATGGCGCAAAGCGGCGTCTGTGCAAGCCGCTGCGGCGTGACCCGCCCGCAGGTGGCCGTCGTCCCGCACGTGGTGCCGATGACGTTCTACGAGCGCAAGGCAGCCTGAACAGCTTGACGGGCGCGCGCCCGCAGCTCGCGCGCGCCTTGCTTCATCGCTCGATCATCGAGCGCTTACCGCCGACAGCAAGCCAGTTTCTTGACCAGCCAGCTAGCGCCTGTTTCCTTTTTCCCGGAGGATGCCCGCTATGGAATTGCTGATCGGATTCGTGACCACCGTGTGCATCTCGCTGTTGATTTTTCGCCCATAAAGCTGCCTGTAGCGACGCGTTGCCCAGCCTGCGCGCCGTCGTCATCCGGGCGGCAACGCTAATATGCAGGCTACCCAAACCACCGCCAGCGCGCTTTCGTATCCCGCCGTCCGCACGAACCGCCGGGTCGTGACCGCGAGCGCGATCGTCATCGCGCTTCACGCCGCGCTCATCGCCGTCGTGCTCATGAAACGCGACGCCGTCACGCCGGTCGCGCTCGAATCGCAAACGATCACCGCCGAGCTGATCAAGCCCGAACCGGTTGCCGCACCCGCCGCGATCCAGTCCACGCCCACCCCGCCGCCGCCCAAACCGGTGCCGGTCAAGCGCGAAAAGCCCAAGGTCCAGCCCAAGCCGAAGCCCACGCCCACTCCGCCGCTGCCGGTCGCCGACGCGCCCTCGCAGCACGTCGTGGAAACGCCCGCTCCGTCACAGCCTGCGCCACCCGCGCCGACGCCGCCGGCTCCGGCCGCTCAGGCCGCGCCCGCGGTCGGCAAGCCGACCATGGCCCTGACGGCGCCGAAGAACGTGTCGCACCTGGAGTGCAACATCGTCAAGCCCGACTACCCGACGCTCTCGCGCCGCCGGGGCGAAACCGGCACGGCCTATGTCCACTTCGTGGTGGGCTTGACCGGAAAGATCGAGAATATCGAACTGAAGAAGAGCAGCGGCTACAGCCGTCTCGACGACGCCGCGATGGGCGCCATGCGCGACAGCTCGTGCAAGCCGTACCTGGAGGACGGCCAGCCCGTGCGCGCCGCCTACACGCAGCCTTTCGGTTTCACCCTCGACGATTGACGGCGCCCGGTGTATCGGCCGCGCCATCCGTCTGAATGAGAATCACAACGTTTAACGCATCGAATCAAGGAAAAAAGCATGCAGAGCTACGGTATCGCCCACGTTTGGGCGCAAGGGGATTTCGTCACACGCGGCATCGCGCTCGCGCTGTTGATCATGTCGGTGCTGTCGTGGTGCGTGATCGTCATCAAGGGCTGGAACGTCGCGCGCCTCAAGCGCCTCACGAAGAACGCCGAGCAGCAGTTCTGGCACTCGGACGACCTCGCCGACGGCGTGAAGAAGCTCGGCACCGGCACGCCGGAGGACAACCCGTTCCTCGCGCTGGCGCTCTCGGGCCAGGAAGCCGCCGATCACCATCACCAGACGCAACCGCATCTGCATGACCGCATGGACGTGTCGGACTGGGTCACGCGCTGCCTGAAGGACACGATGGACGAGTCGGTCGCGAAGATGCAAAGCGGCCTCGCGATCCTCGCCTCGATCGGCAGCACGGCGCCGTTCGTCGGCCTGTTCGGTACGGTGTGGGGCATCTATCACGCCCTGCTGACGATCGGCGCGACGGGCCAGACCTCGATCGACGCGGTCGCGGGTCCGGTCGGCGAAGCGCTGATCATGACGGCGTTCGGCCTGTTCGTGGCGATTCCGGCGGTGCTCGGCTACAACGCGCTCACGCGCGCCAACAAGACGATCGTCACGAAGCTCAACCGCTTCGCTCACGGCCTGCACGCTTTCTTCGTGACGGGCGCGCGCCTGTCGTCGACCACGGCGAAGAACGGCAACCTGCGCGTCGCCGCACGCAGCCACTAATTCGCGGAGGCAGCAAACATGGCGATGAGCCCCTTTGCCAGCGACGACGACGATGGCCTGATGAACGAGATCAACATGACGCCGCTCGTCGACGTCATGCTGGTTCTCCTGATCGTTTTCATGGTGACGATCCCCGTGATCCGTCACGCCGTGAAGATCGACCTCCCGCACGCGAGCAGCGTGAAGGAAGACACGAAGCCCGCGCAGATCAACGTATCGATCGAAGCGGACGGCACGGTGTTGTGGGACGGCAACGTCGTGAGCGACGACCAGCTCACGGCGAAGATTGCGGCCGCCGCGCAGCAGCAACCGCAGCCCGAACTGCATCTGAACGCCGATCGCAAGGTGCAATACGAAAAGGTTGCGCAGGTGATGTCGGCCGCGCAGAGCGGCGGTCTGACGAAGCTCGGTTTCGTGACCGATCCGGCGCATCACTGATGCGTTGATCTTCGCATCGTCGCAAGACGGAACGAAACCCGGAACGCGCGGCGCAGTTAGCCGCGCGTTTTTGTTTTCGGGCCTTGTTTTCAGGGCTCAAAAGTAAAAGGCCTTCATCGTCAGATGAAGGCCTTTTTTCGTGCGCACGCGGCGCATTCGGGCGGTGGCGACACTCCCCGACATTCGATCGGTTCACATCGGCACATGCGACTGCCGTGGTCGACACGGACTGCGCGTTCAGCCCTGAAGGCCCACTATGATAGCGGCCATCGAATCCCGCTCAAGACCGGTGCTTGGCGAGACGGCTTCAATATATGCCTCTCGCCGCACGCCTTCAAGACTTCGCCCATTGAAAGTAACGATTGCCGGCCGCGCTTAAATGCCAAAAGGCAAAGACGTGACACGCGCGCGGAAGTTCGCAAAGCTTCGATCGCCTTAAGGCGTCGCGCGCCTCAAGCCGTTTCGATATTGCTCGGCGACTTCGTGCGCGGCAGGCCGCCGGTCGAGAGCGAACTGCTGGGTCCCTGAATGGCCTGCCCCGCCTGATTCTGCGCGGCGAGCGCGGCGATCTCGCTGCGAAGCGGACATTCCTGCTGAAGACTCTTGTCGGCGTCGAGCACTTCGACGAGGTAATCGACGAACGCGCGCACTGCGGGCACCATGCCCTGACGCGAGAGAAACACCGCATAAAGCTGCGGCACCGGCAGCGTCCAGCCCGGCATCACCGGCGAGAGCTTGCCCGAGCGCAGCGCGGCGCCGTACATCATCTCCGGCATCGCGGCGATGCCGAGGCCCTGCAACGCGGCTTCGCGGATCGTCGTGAGGTCGGCGCTGATGAGGCGCGGCTCGTGTTCGTGCGCGTGGCGCGTGCCGTCCGGCGCGATCAGATGAAACACGTGACGGCCGTCGCTGGTGGGCGTGTCGAGCGTCTCGAAGCGGGACAGATCGTCGGGCGTGAGCGGCGGCGCGTTCTGCGCGAGCAGGCTCGGTGCGCCCACCAGCATCTGCTCCGTGCGCCACAGCGGACGCACCACGATGTTGGCGTTCTGCGGCGGTTCCGAGCGCACGCGCAAGGCGATATCGACCGAATCCTCGAACAGATCGATCACGCGATTCGTCACGCGCATCACCACCCGTACTTCCGGATAGCGATGCATGAATTCGGGAATGATCTGCGAAAAGATGGTCTGCGACAGCGTGACCGGCACGCTCACGCGCACCGTGCCGCGCGGCGAGGAACGCAGCGACTGCACGACGTTCACGGCGGCCTGCGCTTCGGCGAGCATGGCGCGGCAGTGCTGATAGAACAGTTCGCCCGCCTCCGTCAGCGCGAGCTTGCGCGTGGAGCGCTGCAACAGACGCACGCCGAGCGACGACTCCAGCTCACTCACGCGCCGCGACAGGCGCGACTTCGATATGCCGAGCACCCGTTCGGCCGCCGAGAATCCGCCGTGCTCCACCACCTGCGAGAAATACATCAGGTCGTTCAGGTTGTGCGAATCGATTTTCATGTCGTCGTTCCAGCGATGGGACAATCCATTGCGATCAGGCGGTCAAACAGGCCAAATCGGCTACCTATAATAGCGGTTTGTTTCGCATATCGCGCAATTCCCATTTTTCCGAGGTGATATCCATGCCGGCCATCCGCTCGATCGAACGCGTCTTTCCCGCGGTTCGCACCACCGAGGGCGGGGGATTCATCGTCCACCGCCCGTTCCCCACCCGTCAGTTGATGGATTTCGACCCGTTTCTGCTGCTCGACGAAATGGGGCCCACCGACTACGCGCCCGGCGCCGCCAAGGGCGCGCCCGACCATCCGCATCGCGGCTTCGAGACGGTCACGTACATGCTCGCGGGCCGCTTCGGCCACAAGGATTCGTCGGGGCAGTCGGGCACGCTGAATCCGGGCGACGTCCAGTGGATGACGGCCGGTGCGGGCGTGATCCACAGCGAGATGCCCGACCCCGAGTTCACGCGCACGGGCGGCCGCATGCACGGCCTGCAGCTGTGGGTGAACCTGCCTGCGCGCGACAAGATGATCGCGCCGCGCTATCAGGAAATGCCGCACGCGAGCATTCCGCAAGGGCGCTCGGCGGACGGCAAGGCCACGGTCAAGGTGATCGCGGGTGAATCGCTCGGCGCGCAAGCCGCGATCGAAACGCGCACGCCGATCCTCTATCTGCACTTCACGCTCGCGCCCGGCGCGCGCGTCGAGCAGCCGGTGCCGCACGCCTGGAACGTGTTCGCCTACGGTCTCGCGGGCAAGGCGCTGTACGGCGACCACGCTGAGCCGATCGACGCGCAGCATATGGTGGCCTTCGCCGGCGACGGCGAGACCGTGACGATCGCCGCGCCCGCCGACGCCACGGAGCCGGTCGAAGTGCTGCTGATCGGCGGACTGCCGCTCAACGAGCCGGTGGTGCGCTACGGCCCGTTCGTGATGAACACCGAAGACGAGATCCGCCAGGCCGTGCTCGACTACCAGGCCGGCCGCATGGGACGCATCTCGCACTGAGGCCGGCCAGCCGGTTGCCGGTTACGTCGGTCGCCGACCCCGGCCACCGACGCTAACCCGCAGGCTCACGCGCTTTTTGTCACAATGAGGTTTCACTGGCCGCCCGTCGCCCGCCGTATCGCGGGCGCCGCGGCCGTTCTCCGTTCAACCGTTCCGTTAGCGAGAAGCGCATGACCGATTCCGTAGTCACCGCACACATCGGCTCGACCAACTATCAAGTCCAGTTCGACGACGGCACCCACACCTGGATCGCCGACGAACCGGCCTCGCTCGGCGGCGGCGACCGCGGGCCCTCGCCCTTTTCGCTGCTGCTGTCGAGCCTGGGCGCCTGCACGTCGATCACGCTGAAGATGTACGCGCAGCGCAAGGAATGGCCGCTCGAAGGCGTGCGCGTGAAACTGTCGATGGAAACCGGCAGCGCGGGCACCACGATCGACCGCCAGATCGCGCTCGAAGGCCATCTCACGGAGGAGCAGCGCGAGCGCCTCCTGCAGATCGCGAACGCGTGCCCGGTGCATAAAGTGCTCACGAATACGATCACGATCCGCTCGGGGCTCGTCGTCGCCTGAAGGCGGCGCGCCCGGCGCACGGACATAGACACACAGGACGTTGCCTTGAATTTCGAACACCTTATCCAGATCAACGACCCGCAGAACCCGCTCGTCCTGCCGATGACACGCGACCAGCTCTGGGAAGGCCTCGTGCTGCGCGCCGAGCAGCCGCAGCTGTTCGTGATCGGCCTCGACGGCTGCACGATCCTCGCGCAGGAAGCCAACACGATGGAGCGCGAGCTGCATTACGGCCAGGCCACGGTGCGCGACCGCGTGACGTTCACGCTCAACGAGAGCGTGCGCTACGACATCCTGCCGACCGCCGAACACGTCGGCGGCTCGCTCACGATGACGATCGAGGAACCGGAGGAGGCGCAGCTGTTCCTGCGCTTCGAGTACCGCACCACCCTGCCGGCCGCCGAAAACGAGGACGATCGCCAGACCTCGGAGATCGTGAAGTCGGCGTATCGCGAGTCGGATATCGACACCGTGCGGCTGATCCGACAGTACGTGCAGGGGATGCCCGGCGAGCAGGACGCGCCGCTGCATTGAGAATTTTGCCGATGCACGACGCGCGCGCGGAGGTTGCCGGGCGCGCGTCGACCTTGTTTTTCAAGCCTTATTTCACGCGTCACGCATAAAACTATCGGCGCACGAATCCGATGAATTTATCGCAGTTGAAAATGGGAACGATTATCATTTAGAATTCATCCATCGAATCGAGACACACACAAGACGTCACGTTCATGACTGAATTCAACCGCTCATCGACACTCAGCCTGCGCCGCAACGGTTCCGCGCTGACCGGCTCGCGACCCGCGAAACCCGTCACTGCCGCTGCCGCCCGCAAGAGTGCCGACACCGCCAGCACGGCAGCACCGGCCAGCAGCGAGCGAACGCTCGACAGCACGGCCCTGCTGCAAGGCCGAAGCCATGTGAGCATCCTGCACAACGGCGAGACGTATCAGCTGCGCGCCACGCGTCTGGGCAAGCTGATTCTCACCAAGTGAGGCAGGCAGATTTGTTGTAGTACCGAGTATTGTGGGGACCGCCTCCATCGAGAGGCGTTGGGCAGTAGCCAGCAACGACGGCTTGCACGCGAGATCTAGACCCCTTCGTGCAGACATCCTTCAAGCCAGCCGTCACAGCAAGCCAAGCCATTTTTTTGTTCTCACCTGTGATGACGGAGCGGCGCGCAAAGCGTGCCCGCCCGAGGCGAGCGCCGCGGCATGGTCCGCGGCGTTTGTCATTTCTATGGGGTATTTTTTATGCCGCCTGGGGATGGCAGCCAGCGCTCGCCTGCTTGTTCGACTGTGTTGCTCGATACAGCGGCGATGCGTGAGCCGCGATTATAACCACAGCTCCGCTTCGCCGCGCGTAAACCCTGGCGGTTTGCTCGGTTACTCAGGTCAATCGTCGAGACGACTGCCGGAAACATCGATCGGCAGCCCTAAGCGAATCCGGACACGACCCGGCAATCTCACTCGATCCCGAGCGCCGCAATGCCGGCGCGCGCGATCTCCGCGTCCTGATCGGACTTCACGCCCGACACGCCCACCGCGCCGATCACGTCGCCATTCACGACGATCGGCACCCCGCCCTCCAGCATCGCCGTGAGCGGTGCGCTCAGGAACGCGGTGCGGCCCTGGCGGATCGCCTCTTCGTAGAGCCGGCTTTCGCGGCGTCCGAGCGCCGCCGTGCGCGCCTTGCCGGGCGCCATCTCGGCGCTGATCGGCGGCGCGCCGTCGAGGCGGCGCAAGAACAGCAAATGCCCGCCATCGTCGACGACCGCGATCGTCACGTTCCACTCGTTCGCACGGGCGTGCGCGGCAGCCGCGTCGGCTACCTTCGTCACATCTTCTTCGGTCAGAACTGCTCGCGTTCGCATACGTCTCTCCGAAAAGTCAAAAACCGGGTGGCAAAGGCCAACCCGGTTTTCGAGATTAACATCCGACGGCGCGCGGCGACACGCTGATCCCGCATATAGCGGCCGCGCGCGATGAAGCGCTTAGTGAACGCGCGCCACGATCAACGCGTCCAGCCCCAGAACATCAGCCACCACGCGCTGTCGACCACCGCCAGCGCGAGCGCGAAGCCCACGAAAGCGAGTCCGCGCTGCCAGAAACGCGCGCTGTAACGGCCCGTCACGCGCCACGCGAGCCACGCGCTCCACAGATTCGTGACGACGAGAATGCCGATGCGCACCTCGGTCGCCCAGTCGAGCGGCACGTGCTCGGCGCGCAGCAGCGAGAGCGTCGTGGCCGAGAGGCCGAGGAACACGCCCGCGCCCGCGAGCGGAATCAGCGACTGCGCGAGGTGATGCAGGCGACGCATCTCGAAGCGGCCGAGCACCGCGCTCGACGCCGCGAGAATCGCGAACAGCACCGTGCCGTAGATCAGCCCCGTCGTCATGATGTAGCCGACGATCATGGTGCCGTCGAGCCACGAGAACACGTCGTTCTGCGCCGGATAGTGCGTGAGCAGGAACCACGGCGCGTTGGTGTCGAGCGGCCAGGTGATGTCGCGGTCGATCAGCCAGCCCGCGAGCCACTGCTTGATGTCGATGAACCACGGCGAACCGGTCCAGTGGAACGCGCCGATCGCGATGCCAAGCAGCCCGTACAGGATCAGCGCCGTGTCCCAGCCGCTGGCCTGGCTGTCGCCGAGTTCGACCACTTCTTCCGCCGGCGAGCGCCACGTCAGCGCGATGGCGTCGCGGTGGCCGCTGCAGCGTCCGCACATGTGGCACTGCGCGGCGCCCTTCATGTTGCGCAGGGGCACAAGCGGCGCGCAGTTCACGGGGATCACGCGATGTCCGCCGTGCTCGCCGTGCGTGTACGAGTTGCGCCACGCGTCTTCGTCGACCTTGAAGCGGAACGGCGCGAGGCGCGCCAGAAGCGCAAAAACCCCGTTCACGGGGCAGAGGTATTTGCACCAGACGCGTTTCTCGCGTCCGTACAGGAATCCGATGATCATCGCGCCGAGCGTCGATCCGCCCAGCACCAGCAACACCGCCTTCGGGTACTGGTAGACGCTCACCATCTGACCGTAGATGGTGGTCAGGCCGAAGGCCACGAACGGCCAGCCGCCCCAGCGCATCCAGCGCGGAATCGCCCAGCCGCGCCCGAACTTGCTGGCGAACTCGGTGAGCGCGCCTTCGGGGCAGAGCACGCCGCACCAGACGCGCCCGAGCATCACCATCGAGAGCAGCACGAACGGCCACCAGATGCCCCAGAACACGAACTGCGCCGCGAGCGTGAGGTTGTTCCACAGGTGCGCCGTATCGTCGGGCAGCGGCATGACCGCGGGCACGAGAATCAGGAACGCATAGACCGCAACGACGACCCACTGCACGGCGCGGATAGCCGCACCGTGCCGTTGCATCCATTGGCCCGCCTGGGCCAGCTTGCCCCGCTTTTGCAGCGGCGGGGCCGATGCACAACTCATACTGCTTCCCTCATGCTGCTGTCCTTTTGGTCATGGCGGCGTGACGTCCGCTCGCGCGGCGCGCGAGGAACCCTACCACCAGCCAGTACACCGCGTAAGCGATCAGGTTCATCAGCGCCGGATGCGCACGATAACCCGTGAGCGTCGCGACGAGCGAACCGAAAGTGCTCGAATCGTCGAGGATCGCCGACGAATTCCACACCTGGTCGACGATGGTCGGCAGGATTTCCTTGTCGATCAGCTTGTCGACGCCCGTCTGAAACAGGCCCGCACCGAGGAACAGCAGCATGATCTCGGTGACGCGGAAGAAATAGCGCCACGAGAAGTACTTGCCGCCCAGCTGCAGAATATAGAACGTGAGGAACGCAAGGCCGAGACCGAGCAGCACGGCGACGTACTGGCTCGCGTCGACGTGGCCCGACTGGCCGAAGCCGAGACCGTAGAGGAAGATCACCGTCTCGCTGCCTTCGCGCGCGATGGCCAGCGCGACCAGCACCGTGATGCCCCACCAGTTCGCATCGCGCGTGCTCTTCTCGAGCGACTCTTCCATCTCGCGCTTGAGCGTGCGGCCGTGCTGCTTCATCCACAGCACCATCTGCACGATCAGCACGCAGGCGACCAGCACCATGCCGGTCTGGAAGTAGTCCTGGGCGTCGCCCGAGAGCACTTCGGTGAAGCCCACGAGCGCCGCGCCCAGCGCGATCGCCGCGAGAATGCCCAGACCCACGCCGGCCCAGAGATACGGCAGACCACGGCGCGCGTCGGCGTCGCCGTTCTTCAGCCACGCATACAGAATGCCGACCACGAGCAGCGCTTCCACGCTCTCGCGCCAGACGATGAACAATACCTGACCCATTCCTTGGCTCCTGCCGCCGGCACACGCGCCGGCCGCGTTCTTCACTTCATGACGATGACGGCTTCTGGCCGATCGAATCGCATCACTTCGCGACGATCACACCCTGCGCCTGCTGATGGAAATCGTCGAAAAACTTGTACTCGCCCGGATCGAGCGGCGCGATCACGACGAACGAATCCGCGCCCGGCGCCAGCACTTTTTCCTTGCGCAACTGAACGCTCTCGAATTCGGCCGCGCCCTTGCCCGTGTTACGCACCTCGATCTTGATGCGCTTGCCCGCCGGCACTTCGATGCGCGCGGGGTTCAGCTTGCCGTCGGTCATTTCGAGCTTGAACGTCGGCAGATCCTCGGCGTGCGCCACCGTGGCCACGCCCGCCAGCGACGCTGCAAAAGACGCGCTGAGCGCGAGCGCCGCAAACTTGCGAATTCCGGTCATGAGTCTTACCTGCTCCTTCGTGTCCTGCGCGCAGCGACTGCGCGCGACTCGGGGTCCTGCTGAATGCTTCGCGACGCGGCCCGCGCGACGACTGGCGCGCGCGGGCCGCATGCGGATTTAGTAACCGCCCTTCTTGCCGATGCCCGCGAACGGGAAATCGTATTCGATCGTGATGGGCTTGAACCACGGGCCCACGCCGGTTTCCTTGTCGACGTGACGGCCGAACGCCATGTGGCCCGTCTGCATCGGCGCTTCGACGATCAGCTTCAGGTGGTACTTGCCGGGACCGGCGAGCTTCACGTTGTCGCCGTAATGCGGGCCGTCGTTGGCGACCATCGGCATCAGGTCGCCCTTTTGCACGTAGCTCGAACCCGGTTTCGAGAGTTCGTAATGGACCTGCAGATACGGCATCCAGTCGCCTTCGGCAAAACCGGTCGGGTTGTTCTTGACCGCGTGGATGTCCGACTCGAGG
Source organism: Paraburkholderia sp. SIMBA_027 (assembly GCF_046535315.1). NCBI lineage: Bacteria > Pseudomonadati > Pseudomonadota > Betaproteobacteria > Burkholderiales > Burkholderiaceae > Paraburkholderia > Paraburkholderia sp. SIMBA_027. The sequence continues at coordinate 173,594 of NZ_JAWRWY010000008.1, read as the reverse complement.
TGGATGTCCGAGTCCGACGCCTTGCGCATCATGCCTTCCGGCTCCATGGTGATCGGCTGCAGATAGACCGCGCCGATTTCCATGCCGCCCTGGATGGCCTGCTTGCCGATCGGGTATTCGGCCGCCTGGGCCGAGAACGCCGCCGCTGCGGCCGCCATGACGACGGTGCCGCGCACGAAAGATTGGATCCGCATCGAAACTCCTGATTTTTTTATGAGTGATACCACCGAACCGACAACGCGCATCAACCTGAAAATGTTAATGCGAACAATTCTCAATAATGGCGGAGTTTAACACCGAAGCCAGTGCGGAACAATTTGTGGAAGCCAGAAAGCCCCATCGCAACAGGGTTTTAGCACCGTTACACACGTAAGCTTAACGGCGCCTTACGACTGGATCCGAATCTATTTTCGCGATACGGCGATCCGAAAGCCAATTGCAGGATTAAGCGAGGAAAACACTGAAACCGGCGCAAGCCAAAAAGAAAGCGCGCGATCAAAAACCCCGCGCGCCTTCGCCGGTTTTCCCTCGCGCCCGTCGCCAGGCGCCACGATCACGCCGGATGGTCGCCCACGTTCGCGCCGAACACGCGCTGGCGCAGCACGGCCAGTTGATCGCGCGTCTGCGCCGCCTTTTCGAATTCGAGGTTCTTCGCGTAGTCCATCATCTGCTTTTCGAGCTTCTTGATTTCCTTGGCGAGCTGCTTCTCGGACATATCCTCGAACTTCGCGCGCTCCTGCTCCTCGCGCAGCTCGGCGCGCGCTTCGTCCACGTTGTAGACGCCGTCGATGATGTCCTTGATGCGCTTGACCACGCCGCGCGGCACGATGCCGTGCTCCTCGTTGAAGGCCATCTGCTTCGCGCGGCGGCGTTCGGTTTCGTCGATCGCCTTGCGCATCGAGTCGGTGATGCGGTCGCCGTAGAGAATCGCCTTGCCGTTCACGTTACGCGCCGCGCGCCCGATCGTCTGGATCAGCGAGCGTTCGGCGCGCAGGAAACCTTCCTTGTCCGAATCGAGAATCGCCACCAGCGAGACCTCGGGAATATCGAGGCCCTCGCGCAGCAGGTTGATGCCGACCAGCACGTCGAAGGTGCCCAGCCGCAGGTCGCGGATGATTTCCACGCGCTCGACCGTGTCGATGTCGCTATGCAGATAGCGCACCTTCACGCCGTGATCGGCGAGGAACTCCGTGAGCTGCTCGGCCATGCGCTTGGTCAGCGTGGTGACCAGCACGCGCTCGCCCACCGCCACGCGCTCGTTGATCTCGCCGAGCACGTCGTCGACCTGGGTGGACGCCGGCCGCACCTCGATCACCGGATCGACGAGGCCCGTGGGCCGCACCACCTGCTCGGCGATCTGGCCCGTGACGCGCTTCTCGTAGTCGGCGGGCGTTGCCGACACGAAGATCACCTGGCGCATCTTGCGCTCGAACTCGTTGAACTTGAGCGGCCGGTTATCGAGCGCCGAGGGCAGACGGAAACCGTAATCGACGAGATTTTCCTTGCGCGCGCGGTCGCCGTTGTACATGCCGTTGAGCTGGCCGATCAGCACGTGCGATTCGTCGAGGAACATCATCGCGTCGGGCGGCAGATAGTCGACCAGCGTCGGCGGCGGCTCGCCGGGCATCGCGCCCGAAAAGTGCCGCGAGTAGTTCTCGATGCCCTTGCAGAAGCCCAGTTCCTGGAGCATTTCGAGGTCGAAGCGCGTGCGCTGTTCGAGGCGCTGCGCCTCCACGAGCTTGCCTTCGGTGTGGAAGAACTCCAGCCGGTCGCGCAACTCGGTCTTGATGGTCTCGACGGCGCGCAGCACGGTCTCGCGCGGCGTCACATAGTGCGACGACGGATACACCGTGAAGCGCGGAATCTTCTGGCGCACGCGGCCCGTGAGCGGATCGAACAGTTGCAGCGTTTCCACTTCATCGTCGAAAAGCTCGACGCGCACGGCCATTTCGGCGTGCTCGGCGGGGAAGATGTCGATGGTGTCGCCGCGCACGCGGAAGGTGCCACGCTGGAAATCCTGCTCGTTGCGGCTGTACTGCATGGCGATCAGGCGCGCGATGACGTCGCGCTGGCCGAGCTTGTCGCCCTGGCGCAGCGTGAGAATCATCTGGTGATACTCGGACGGATTGCCGATACCGTAGATCGCCGACACGGTCGCGACGATCACCACGTCGCGGCGCTCCATCAGGCTCTTGGTCGCCGACAGCCGCATCTGCTCGATGTGCTCGTTGATCGACGAATCCTTCTCGATGAAGAGATCGCGCTGCGGCACATAGGCTTCCGGCTGGTAGTAGTCGTAGTACGAGACGAAGTACTCGACGGCGTTGCGCGGAAAGAACTCGCGGAACTCGGCGTAGAGCTGCGCGGCGAGCGTCTTGTTCGGCGCGAACACGATGGCCGGACGGCCGAGGCGCGCGATGGTGTTCGCCATCGTGTAGGTCTTGCCCGAGCCCGTCACGCCGAGCAGCGTCTGGAACGAGAGGCCGTCGCCCACGCCTTCGCAGAGCGTCTCGATGGCCGTCGGCTGGTCGCCGGCCGGCAGGTAGGGCTGATAAAGCTGGAACGGCGAGCCTTCGTACTGGACGAATTTCGACTCGTCGAGCGCGGGCGCGTCGGCCACGGAATGGTCGGACATGGGTGACATCCTGTGCGCGGAGCAAACAACTATTCTAGCGTCTCGCCCGATCTTGCCGGGGGGCGAGCCTTGGGGGCGCCTGCCGGGTCTTGCGGGGCGCGACGGCGCGGCTGCGGCGTGCGTTCCGGAACCGTTTTCGCCATCGGCAAAAGGCAAGCGGAGAGCTGACAGAAGGAACAGATGGGGCGTCGCAGGCGCCGCTGCAAGGGCCGCGCCGCACGCTGCGGCGGAAATTCACGCGCGGGCGCGGCGGCTGCGACATCAGGTGCAGACCAAATGGCCCCGCTGACGTCGCAGTCGGCGGAAATACGGCCGGCGGATTCGTTACAATAGCGAGTTGCGTGGCCGGCTGCCCGGCGCTCGTCGCTCGCGAGGAGCGCGCCAAAGAAGTCCCGAATCTGCCGAAGTACCGGCGAATATCGGCAGCGTGTGGTCCACCGAGCTTCTCCCTTCACTTTTGCCGAACCATCATGTCCCTCTTTTCCGCTGTCGAACTCGCCCCCCGCGACCCGATCCTGGGTCTGAACGAAGCCTATAACGCCGATACGCGCGCGACCAAGGTGAACCTCGGTGTGGGCGTGTACACCAACGAGGACGGCAAGATTCCGCTGCTGCGCGCGGTGCGCGATGCGGAAATGGCCCGCGTGGAAGCCGGCCTGCCGCGCGGCTATCTGCCGATCGAAGGTATCGCCGCCTATGACGCGGCCGTGCAGAAGCTGCTGCTCGGCGACGACTCGCCGCTGCTGGCCGCGGGCCGCGTCGTCACGGCGCAGGCGCTGGGCGGCACGGGCGCGCTGAAGATCGGCGCCGACTTCCTGAAGCGCGTGAACCCGAACGCCAAGGTTGCGATCAGCGACCCGAGCTGGGAAAACCACCGCGCGCTGTTCGAAAGCGCCGGCTTCGAAGTCATCGCCTACCCGTACTACGACGCGCAGACCAACGGCGTGAACTTCGAAGGCATGCTGAGCGCGCTCAACGGCTACGCCGCGGGCACGGTCGTCGTGCTGCACGCGTGCTGCCACAACCCGACCGGCGTCGACCTCACGATCGACCAGTGGAAGCAGGTGATCGAAGTCGTGAAGGCGCGCGAGCTCGTGCCCTTCCTCGACATCGCCTACCAGGGTTTCGGTGACGGCATCGCCGAAGACGGCGAAGTCGTGCGCCTGTTCGCCGCTTCGGAACTGAACGTGTTCGTGTCGTCGTCGTTCTCGAAGTCGTTCTCGCTGTACGGCGAGCGCGTCGGCGCGCTGTCGATCATCACGAGCAGCAAGGAAGAATCGACGCGCGTGCTGTCGCAACTCAAGCGCGTGATCCGCACGAACTACTCGAACCCGCCGACGCACGGCGGTTCGGTGGTCGCCGCCGTGCTCGGCTCGGCCGACCTGCGCGCCATGTGGGAAGCCGAACTCGGCGAAATGCGCAACCGCATCCGCGCGATGCGCACGGGCCTCGTCGAACGCCTGACGGCGGCCGGCGTCGACCGCGACTTCAACTTCATCAACGTGCAGCGCGGCATGTTCTCGTACTCGGGCCTGACGGCGGCGCAAGTCGACCGCCTGCGCGAAGAGTTCGGCATCTACGCCGTGAGCACCGGCCGCATCTGCGTGGCCGCGCTGAACACGCGCAACCTCGACGCCGTCGCGACCGCCGTCGCCGCCGTGCTGAAGTAAGCGTGCCGAAATAAGCGATTCGCCTCGATGCGCCGTTTTCGGACGGCGCGTCGAAGTGAGACGAAAAAGGCGTCCGTTCGCAAGAACGGACGCCTTTTGTTTGGGCGCAGACTACTGCGCCTGCCTGAGCGCAAATCGCGCGTTCAACCGTGCCCGTGCATATCGCGATGGATATCGTGCGTGACGAAGCCCGAATCGTTATCGGGTTTGTCGAGCCACCCCGGTTGCCCGAGCGACGCGCGGATGTCCTGCAAGCCGCTCGTCCAGTGCTCGCGCATCGTCGAAATGCCGAACTGGAAGTCCTTGAAGTGGCCTTCGTACTCCTTGTGCCGGTAGATCAGGTGGATCACGTTGTACTTCTTCGAGCACGAGAGTTCGTCCGCCAGCTCGATCCACCTGTCCTGCCGATGCTCGGGCGCGACGCGCTCCAGCACCTCGCGCAGCACGTGCCGGAAACGCTGCGAGCGTTGCAGCATGTCGGTGACCATCCGCGTGCGGCTCGAATACTGGATGTCCTTCATGCGGCCCTGCACGTCGGTGATGTTGTCGGGCACCGGACCGCGCGCGCTCCATAAATCGACCTGAAACGCGAGCGTGTCGCGCCGCGGCGTGGTCTGAATCACCTCGTAGAGCGGCGTGTTCGACATCAGACCGCCGTCCCAGTAATACTCGCCGTCGATTTCCACCGCCGCGAAACCCGGCGGCAACGCGCCCGACGCGATGAAATGCTCGGGGCGCAGCGTGGTGGTCGAATTGTCGAAGTAGACGAAGTTGCCCGTGCCCACGTTCACCGCGCCCACCGAGACGCGTATTTCGCGCGAATTGATGCGGTCGAAATCGCAGAGCCGTTCGAGCGTGGCCTTGAGCGGCGTGGTGTCGTAATAGCTCGCCTTGCCCGGCTCGCCCGCCGCGGTGGGCAGCGGCGGCGGAAAGCGCGGCGTGAAGAAGCCCTTCTGCCCTTCGATCACCGCACCCGCCGCCTGCAAGGCCGTGAAGCTCTTGCGCACGGCGTCGCCGGAATTGAACAGCGCGTGCTCGATGAAGGCCGGCAGCGGCGGACTCCACGCGGGCTGGCAGATCGTCTCCCAGAACTCGCGCAGACGCGCCACGCGATGCTCGGGCGCATTGCCTGCGATCAGCGCCGTATTGAGCGCGCCGATGGAAATGCCCGCGATCCAGTTGGGCGCAATGCCCGCCTCGAACAGCCCTTCGTACACGCCCGCCTGATACGCGCCGAGCGCACCGCCGCCTTGCAGCGTGAGCGCGACCGTCTCCCATTGATCGGAGTCGCTCGCGCAGCGCGAGACGCGCGGGTGCGCGCCGGAACGGGGAGCGGTTTCAGCGCCCGCCTGTACGCCTGCCGGTTCGCCAACCTGTGCGCCCGTGGCGGCGCGCAAGCCGGTTGCGTCGTCGACGGCGCTCGACTGCGCCTGCCCTTTCTTGCGTTGCGCCATGACCGGCCCTCCGCGTTACTGCATGAACCAGCCGTGACTCACCACGAACGACTGCCCCGTGAAGGCCGCCGTGGGGAATGCCGAGAGGAACAGCACCGTTTGCGCGACGTCCTCGACGGTCGTGAAGATGCCGTCGACGGTGCCGCCAAGCATGACGCGCTTGACCACTTCCTCTTCCGAAATGCCGAGTTCCTTGGCCTGCTCGGGAATCTGCTTTTCGACCAGCGGCGTGCGCACGAAGCCCGGACAGACCACATGCGAGCGCACGTTGTGCTTGCCGCCTTCCTTCGCGAGCACGCGCGCGAGGCCGAGCAGCGCATGCTTGGCCGCCACGTAGGCCGACTTGAGCGGCGACGCTTCGTGCGAGTGCACCGAGCCCATGTAGATCACCACGCCGCCGCGGTCGTCCTTGTACATATGCTGGAGCGCGGCTTTGGTCGTGAGGAACGCGCCGTCGACGTGAATCGCCTGCATCTTCTTCCAGTCGGAGAACGCGTAATTCTCGATGGGATTGACGATCTGAATGCCGGCGTTCGAAACGAGAATGTCGATCGAGCCGAATTCGGCGGCCACGCGGTCGATGCCCTGATTGACGGCGTCTTCGTTGGTGACGTCCATGGCCACGCCGATCGCCTTGCCGCCCGCGCCCTTGATCTCTTCGGCGACGGCGTCGGCGCCGCTCTGGTTAAGGTCGGCGATGGCGACGGCCGCGCCCGCCTGGGCGAGCGTGAGTGCGATCTGCTTGCCAATACCGCTGGCCGCGCCGGTAACGACCGCGACCTTGCCATCGAGCTTCGAATTCAGAGTGAGAGACGACATCGAGCACCTCCAGGAATGGGACAACGACGTAGAAGAGATGAGACCTCGACGCGCGCATACCGTCAAACCTGTCGAATGGCTTAAGCGTTTTCCTGCATTTGCCCTACGCCATCCGGCCGGATGTTGCGCCGCGGCCAACCGCGCTATTGTGCATGAAGCCGCGTGTCGCAAGCGTCGATCTGGACAAGGCGGCGCAGGCTTGCCGCAGCGCATCGTCGCGCGCAGGCACGGCGGCGGTTCGACCATCCATGCGGTCCGGCTGTTCAACCGCTTGCACAACGCCGCGCGCGCTCAGCGCGGCGCGCGCGATCGTGCTAATTTGGCGAGCTCAACAAGGAGGCGTTCATGAACTATCGGCGACTGGGCCGCTCGGGCCTGCAGGTTAGCGAACTGTCTATCGGCTCGTGGGTCACGTACGGCAATCAGGTCGATCGCAATCTCGCGCGCGAGTCGCTCGCCGCGGCGCGCGATGCGGGCGTCAACTTCTTCGACAACGCCGAGGTCTACGCAAGCGGCAAGTCCGAGGAAATCATGGGCCAGGCGCTCAAGGAACTCGCCTGGCCGCGCGTGAGCTACGTGGTCTCCACCAAGTTCTTCTGGGGCTTGAACGAAGCGCCCAATCAGTACCACACGCTCAATCGCAAATATCTGCTGAATGCCATCGACGAATCGCTCAAGCGGCTGCAGCTCGATTACGTCGACCTCGTGTTCTGCCACCGCCCCGACCCGAACACGCCGGTTGAAGAAACCGTCTGGGCGATGAGCGACATGATCACGCGCGGCAAGGCCTTGTACTGGGGCACGTCGGAATGGAGCGCGGAGGAAATCCGCGCCGCGTGGGAAATTGCCGAACGGCATCATCTTCACAAGCCGGTCATGGAACAGCCGCAGTACAACCTGTTCCATCGCCGCCGCGTGGAAGACGAATATCGCCGCCTGTACGAAGACATCGGCCTTGGCCTCACCACGTGGAGCCCGCTCGCCTCGGGGCTGCTGACCGGCAAGTATCGCAGCGGCGTGCCGTCGGACAGCCGGGCGCAACTGCAAGGCTACGACTGGCTGCGCAAGGAAGTCACCGACGCGGACAAGAACGCCATCGTCGGCAAGCTCGCCGACTTCGCGAAGGAACTCGATTGCACGGTCGGCCAGCTCGCGCTCGCGTGGATCCTGAAGAACCCGCACGTGAGCACGGTCATCACAGGCGCGTCGCGCGTCGAGCAGATCGGCGAGAATATGAAGGCGCGCGATGTGGCCGAAAAGATCACGCCCGAAGTGAAGGCGAAGATCGAGGCGATCGTCGGCGAGCATTACGAGTAAGGCGGCAACTCAGCCTTTGGGCCGGGCCGCGCTGCACGACGCTGTACAATACGCGGCCTCGCCGGCATGCCTCGTTCCCGAAGCACGTGAAACGCCGCCGGCGCGCATCGCCAGCGGCGCGTCCCGAAAGAGCTTGCTCGAAAGAAGCTCTCGAAAGAACCTGAGCGCCGCCGTTTATCGTTTCACCGCCATTGGCGCGCAAGTGCGCGCGCCGGTCGCCACCTTCCTCGCGTCCGCCCCAACATGCTGAGCTACCGCCACGCCTTCCACGCCGGCAATCACGCCGATGTCCTCAAGCACGCCATCGTCGTGCAACTGCTGCAGTACCTCGGCAAGAAGGACAAGGCCTACTGGTACATCGACACCCACGCGGGCGCGGGCGCCTATGCGCTGCGCGAGGGCTACGCCACCAAGAATGCCGAATTCGACACGGGTATCGGCAAACTCTGGGGTCGCAGCGACCTGCCGCCGATGCTTTCGGATTACGTCGACGAAGTCGCGGCGCTCAATCCCGACGGCAATCTGCGCTTCTATCCGGGTTCGCCCTATCTCGCGTGGCGTCTGATGCGCGAGCAGGACCGCATGCGTCTGTTCGAGCTGCACAGCACGGAAATCGACGTGCTGCGCCATCGTTTTCACGACGCCGGCCGCCGCGTGATGATCTACGCGGGCGACGGTTTCGACGGCATCAAGCCACTTCTGCCGCCGCCGCCGCGCCGCGCGCTGGTGCTGATCGACCCGTCGTACGAGGACAAGCGCGATTATTCGCGCACGATCAAGTGCGTCGAGGATGGACTGCAGCGCTTCGCGACCGGCACCTACGCGGTCTGGTATCCGCAGGTCACGCGTCCCGAATCGCAGCGCTTTCCCGAGCAGCTCAAGCGTCTGCAGGACAAGAACTGGCTGCACGTCTCGCTGTCGGTGAAGCGTCCGCCGCACGATGGTTTTGGTCTGTTCGGCAGCGGCATGTTCATCGTCAACCCGCCGTACACGCTGGTCGCCGCGCTCAAGGAAACAATGCCCTGGCTCGTCAAGACGCTCGGCGAGGACGACGGCGCGCAATTCAAACTCGAATCGCGCGGCGATTGATGCCTGGCGACTAACGCCAGGCACCTGACGCCTCGCCCCTGACGCCAGACGATTTCACGCGGCATGCCCGTTCGCGGCATGCCCACTCGATTCATCCCGCTACTTACCGCACCTTGTTGCGCCCTGTTGCGCTTTATTGCGCTTTATTGCGCAGGCGCGTACTGCTGCTGCGCGGGCCGCGGACGCGGCGGCCGCCCGCCCCCGCCACCCGGCACTTCCACATACGGCGCGACGATGATCGGCTGCTGATTATTGGCATCCGGCGACGGTAGCTGCTGCATCGGCACCATCTGCGACTGGCCGAGCGGCGCATTCTGCAACACGATGCCCTTCTGGCCGTCACTGATCCCATGCTGCGTATCGAGGATCAGCGGCTGTCCCGCCTGCGCGCCGGCGCTGGTCAATGCGCCAAGCGTCACGAGCACAATCGCGCACACGGAATGGTGAAAAAAGCTGACTGGCGCCATGAACGTCCCCCGGTAGAAGAAAGCGACTCCACTGTGTTGTCGGCTTGTCGCAAAAAAGACTTTACCTTACCGCGGTGGGAAGGCTGAGACTGCCTTCATCGAAGCGTTTCAGACACGGAGCGCCGGAGCACCAGAACGCCGGACCGCAGAAATGACAAAGCCCCGCCAGGGCGGGGCTTGCGACAGCGCAGATTGCCTGCGGCTGCTTACAGCGAGTAGCCGTTCGATTCGAGCGAGCGGATACGCTGTTCGAGTTGCACGATGTCCGACGAGGAAGCGAGATACGCTTCGCGGCGACGACGTTCGGCAGTTTCAAACCAGGTGCTCAGCTTTTCAAGAAGGTACGCAAACATGATGGTGTTCTCCAAGGATCGGTCGTATCCCCGGTGGATTTGCATCAGGGATTACCCTCGTAAGGGATAACCCGCATTATAGCGGTTGCACCTGACTTTACCAGTGAATTGCTCGAATGCGGTGCATTCCAATCTGGAATGATGCGCCGCGCGTATTTGGCAACTTAATGATTTATCGACACATTTCTTGCATGGATCGGATCAGGGCGGAGTCGGGCGACACTTTTAGCACCGACATGGTGCAAAAAAGCTCCCCCGGCGAGTCGGTTGCGACAATTTGCCTGCGCGGGTTGCACCCTCGGTTGCGGCGCTCAAGCCGCGCCAGTCTGCTCCACCGGCTCAGGATCGGCGAGGCGCTCGATGATCGGGCAGTCGGGCCGATCGTCGCCGTGGCAGTGCGCGGCCAGATGGCGCAGCGTGTCGCGCATCTGCGTGAGTTCGGCGATGCGCTGGTCGAGTTCGGCCACGTGCTCCATTGCGATTGCCTTGACCTCGGCGCTCGCGCGCGAGCGGTCGTGCCAGAGCGCCAGCAGGCGGCGGATATCGTCGACGAGAAAACCCAGACGCCGCGCCTGCCGGATGAAGCGCAACGCGTGCACCTCCTCCATGCCGTACACGCGGTAGCCCGATTCCGTGCGCGCCTTGGGCGCGAGCAGGTCCACGCTCTCGTAGTAGCGGATCATTTTCGCGGTGACGCCCGAGGCGCGCGCCGCTTCGCCAATGTTCATGCTGCTCTCCTGCCGAATTGTCATCGATGTATCGATGCTACACCTTCCCACGATGGGAAGGTCCAGCGCTCGCCGGCAGTCCCGCCGATGAGCGCCTGGCCCCCACTGGCATAATCCGGCACAGGCCGCATATGTCTTTTGTCTCCTCCGTTCCGTTCACTCAGCAAAGGAAAACATCATGATCCAGTTCAACGTCGAAGGCATGAGCTGCCAGCACTGCGTCGGCGCCGTCACGCGCGCGATCCACGAGCAGGACGCCGCCGCCCAGGTCCAGATCGACCTGGCCGCGGGCCGCGTGAGCGTCGAATCGACCCAGAGCGCCGACGTGCTCAAGGCCGCCATCGACGAAGCCGGCTACACGGTCAAGAGCACGGCGGCCTGAGGCCGGGCGCGCCATGTTCAAGGTCGCCGTCATCGGCGCGTCCGGCCTGCTCGGACGCGCGCTCGTGCGCGAACTCGACGCCGAAACCGGCTGGCAGGTCGTGCAGACCGCGCACAGCCGCGTGGGGCCGCGCCAGGTCGCGCTCGACGTGCGCGATGCGCAAGCCGTCGCGGCCTTCGTCGCGCGTGAAGCGCCCGATGCCATCGTGATCGCCGCCGCCGAGCGACGCCCCGATGTCTGCGAGCACGATCCCGCCGCGGCGCGCGCGCTCAACGTCGACGCGGTGCGCAGCATCGCCACGGCGGCGAAAGCGCGCGGCGCGTGGGTGCTGTCGATCTCCACCGATTACGTGTTCGACGGCACGCAGCCGCCTTATTTGCCGGATGCCGCGCCGAATCCGCTCAACGCCTACGGCCACAGCAAGCTCGAAGGCGAGCGCGCGCTGCTCGACGCGAGCGACGATGCGCTCGTGCTGCGTCTGCCGCTGCTGTACGGGCCGATCGTCGACTGGAACGAGTCGGCGGTCACGAGCCTCGTACCGGCGATCCGCGCGGCGGCAGCGACTGCGAACGCCGCGGCCAAACCGGCGCCGATGGACGCGTGGGCCACGCGCTATCCAACTTTCACGCCCGACGTGGCCGTCGTGATCCGCGAACTGCTCACGCGCTGTGCGGATGGCGAGGCCGTGCGCGGCATCGCGCAATGGTCCGGCGACGAGCCGATGACCAAGTACGACATCGCGCAACGCATCGCGCGCGCGCTCGGGATCGAGGCGCAGTTGATCGCGCAGACGCAACCCACGGACGCGACGCCGCGTCCGCGTGACTGTCATCTCGATTCGGGCCGCCTCGAAGCGCTCGGCATCGGGCGGCGCACGCCGTTCGACGCGGGCATCGGTGCAGTGCTCGATGCGTTCGAGCGCGAGCACGGCGGCAAAAACTGACCTCGGCGGAGATGCACGCAGCACAGCCAGGCTGCGAAGCGCGCATCGCCCTCTCCTTTTTTCTCCTGTCGGCAAACAACGCTCAGTGGAAATCGCGGCTTTCCGTCGCGAGCCGCCCGAGCAGACGGCTGTGATCTTCGAGCCGATGCGCGACCAGGTGCACCACCTCGCCCTCGCGCTGCACGACGCCCGCCACCACCAGTAGCGACGCCCCCAGCAATTCCTTGCGCTGCGACTCCACGAGCGCGGCGTGCACGATCACGTTGACCGAGCCGGTTTCGTCCTCCAGCGACACGAAGATCGTGCCGTTCGCCGTGCCCGGCCGCTGCCGCACCGTGACGATGCCGCACACGCGCGCGAGCATGCCGTGGCGGCAACGCGCGAGTTGCGCCGCGCTGCGAAAACGCTGTTTCGCGAGCCCTTCGCGCAGCAGTTCGAGCGGATGGCGATTGAGCGTGAGACGCAGGCTGGCGTAATCGGCGACGATCTCCGCGCCTTCCGAGGCGCGCGGCAAGTCGAGCCGCGCCTCGGCCACGGGCGCGTCGCGCAGCAAGGCCGGCACCGCATGCTGTGCGGTCACGGCCCACCACGCCTCGCGCCGATGCCCGGCGATGCTCGCGAGCGCATTGGACGCCGCCAGCGCTTCCAGCTCGCGGCGCGTAAGCCCGGCGCGGCGCGCGAGGTCGTCGACATCGGTGAACGGCGCCTCGGCGCGGGCGGCCATCACGCGGCGCGCGGCGTCCTCGGAGAAGCCCTTGATGAGACTGAAGCCGAGCCGCACCGCCGGGCCGTGGCGGCCGTAATGACGCGGCGCGAGCAGGACGCGCGCGCGCACGACGCCGCGATAGCCGCGCATGAGCGGCCGGCGACGCGTTTTTTTCTGCGCGACAAAGCTCGCCGCGTTTCCATGCACCTCATCGTTGAACGTCGCGGCGCGCAACAACGCGCGATAACGCGCGACGTCGGCACAACGCGCGGCCTCGCCATCGGCATCGGCGGCAAGACGCACGCCCGGCGCGCCGCGCACTTCCAGCACCGACTCCCAGTCGCTCAAGCCGATATCGGGCGCGCGCACCTTCACGCCATGCCGCTTCGCGTCCTGCACGAGTTGCGACGGCGAATAAAATCCGAGCGGCTGACTGTTCAGCAAGCCCGCGAGAAACGCCGCGGGCTCGTAACGCTTGAGCCATGAACTCGTGTAGACGAGCAGCGCAAAGCTCGCCGCGTGACTCTCCGGAAAGCCGTAATCGCCGAAACCCTCGATCTGCTTGCAGATGCGTTCCGCGAACTCCGGCGAGTAGCCCTTGCGCAGCATGCGCTGCGTCAGATCGGCCTGATACGGTCGCAGATCGCCATCGCGCCGCCACGCCGCCATCGCGCGGCGCAGCTTGTCGGCCTCTTCGCCGGTGTAGTCGGCAGCGACCATCGCGAGGTGCATGACCTGCTCCTGGAAAATCGGCACGCCGAGCGTGCGTTCGAGCACCGGACGCAGTTCCTCCTTCGCGTATTCCACCGCCTCCTCGCCGTGCCGGCGCTTCAGATACGGATGCACCATGTCGCCCTGAATCGGCCCCGGCCGCACGATCGCCACCTGAATCACGAGGTCGTAATACGTCTGCGGCCGCAGACGCGGCAACATGCTCTGCTGGGCACGCGATTCGATCTGGAAGACGCCGACCGTATCGGCGTGCGTGCACATCTCGTACACGGCGCGATCTTCGACGCCGATGTCCTGCACGCGAAACTGCGGCAGCCCGCGCCGCAGCGCGACGCATTCGAGCGAACGCCGGATCGCCGAAAGCATGCCGAGCGCGAGCACATCGACTTTCAACAGGCGCAGCGCGTCGATGTCGTCCTTGTCCCACTCGATCACGTAGCGGTCCTTCATGGCCGCGTTTTCGATCGGCACGAGCCGCGAGAGCTTGTCGCGCGCGATCACGAAACCGCCCACGTGCTGCGAGAGATGACGCGGAAAACCGCGCAGCTCGCGCGTGAGGCGAATGAGCTGCTGCGTGACGTGCGAATCGGGCGAGAAGCCCGCTTCCTCGAGATGATGCGCGATCGAATCGGGACCGTCCCACCACTGATGCGCGCCCGAGAGTTTTTCGACCAGCATGGTGTCGAGCCCGAGCGCCTTGCCCACGTCGCGCAAGGCGCTGCGCGAGCGATAGGTGATCAGCGTCGCGGCCAGCGCGGCGCGGCGCGTGCCGTATTTGCGATAGATGTACTGGATGACTTCCTCGCGGCGCTGGTGCTCGAAATCGACGTCGATGTCGGGCGGCTCGTTGCGCGCGCGGGACAGAAAACGCGCGACCAGCATGTTCATGCGCACGGGGTCGATCTCCGTGATCATGAGGCAGTAGCAGACCACCGAATTCGCCGCCGAGCCGCGGCCCTGACACAGGATCTTCTGCTCGCGCGCGAAGCGCACGATGTCGTGCACAGTGAGGAAATATTTCTCGTACTGCAGCTCGGTGATGAGCGCGAGTTCCTGCTCGATCTGGTCGCTGCGCTTCTTGTTCAGGCCGTCGGGCCAACGCTCGGCCACGCCCTTCATGACGAGCTTGCGCAGCCACGAGCCCGGCGTTTCGCCCGGCGGCACGAGTTCCTCGGGATACTCGTAGGCCAGCTCGCCGAGACTGAAAGTGCAGCGGCGCGCGACGTCGAGCGTCGCGTCGAGCGCCTCGCGCGGATAGATCGCGCCGAGCCGCACGCGCGAACGCAGATGGCGCTCCGCGTTGACTTCCAGCGCGCGGCCGCACGCCGTCAACGGCTTGCCGATGCGGATCGCGCTCAGCGTGTCCTGCAAGGGCTTGCGCGAGCGAGCGTGCATCAGCACGCCGCCCGTCGCCACGAGCGGCAGACCGCTTTCCTGCGAGACGTGGCGCAGGACTTCGATCTGCGCGTCATCGCTGCCGGTTTGCCAGAGTTCGAGCGCGAGCCACGCGCGCTCGGCCGCGAAACCCGCGAGCCAGTGCGCGGCGCGCAAGGTCTGCGCGAGCGTGGCCGTGCGCTGCGGCACGAGCAGCAGCACGCAGTCGCGCAGATGCTTCAGGTGCGTGAAATCCTGGGCGGAATCGGCGGCATGGGTTTGCGGATCGGTGAAGTCGGACGGCGTCACGCGGTACTGGCCCTTCGGCGCCCGCGAACGCGCGAGCGTGATCAGCTCGCAGAGATTGCCGTAGCCCTCGCGGTTCATCGCGATCGCCACGAGCGTGCAGAACGGCGCGCCGTCTTCGTCGACGAGATTCAGTTCGCTGCCCGTCAGCAAGTGCAGCGACGGCACGAACGGGCCGGGCGTGCGCGCCTCGGCGTGCGCCTTGCGGCGCGCCTCGTCGTAGTCGTTGAGCGCGCTCCAGGCGCGCACGATGCCCGCGAACGAGCACTCGTCGGTGATGGCGAGCGCGCGATAGCCGTGACGGATCGCCTGCTCGACCAGCTCGCTCGGACGCGACGCGCCGCGCAGGAACGAGAAGTTGGTCAGGCAGTGCAGCTCCGCGTACTCAGGCAACTGCGCCGGCAACTGCGCGGGCAGCGACGAAGACGACGATGATGGTTGCGCGGGCAACGAATCGCCCGCTCCGCTGATCGACATGATGCTCGATAAAAACCGCTAGCCGAACAGGCCTTGCAGATACCACTGGCCGCCGATGCGCTCGCGATACAGCCAGAACATGCGGCCCTGATCGTCGGCGGCGACGTAGTAGTCGCGCTCGACGCCCTCGCCGTCCCACCAGCCGGCCTCGATGCGCTCGGTGCGCGTGAGCGTCTTGAGCGGACGCCGATACACCGGCCGGTCGCCGCGCATCGCGAGCTTGAGCGGTTTTTCGAGCAGCCACGCCGGACGCGGCTGCGACGGCAGCGGCACCTCGGGCAGATCGAACGCACTCTGCGCCGGCGTGCTTTCCGGCGGCTCGCCGCTCGGCGCGCGCGCGCCCTTGCGGCCCTCGCGCGGCTTGCGCGGCGCCGCGCGGCGCGCGCTCGCCCGCCACGTGCGCGCCGACATGGCGTGCTCGGGCCGGTGATCGTCCTCGACGAAAAGTTGCAGCACGTTCTGCTCGCCCACGCGCGCGCCGATGCGCTCGAACAGTTGCGTGATCGACGCCTCCGACGCCTCGGGCATCGGGAACAGCGTGTCGGTGGGCGCGGCATATTCGCTGACCTGGTCGGCAACCAGCGCGAGCCCGATGACCGGCGCGATCAGCTCGGTCTGGTTGAGCTTCTCGCGCAGCAGCCAGAGCAGATGCTCGGGATCGCGCGACGGCGCGGCCCACGCAAGCGCGAGGCTCGACGTGCGCGGCGCGTGGCGCGACGCGAGCTCGTGTTCGAGGCGCAATTCGAAGCCGCTCAACGCGCCGTGCTGCGCGGCGAGCCAGCCCGCCAGCTGCATCACGAGACGGCGTGCGGCGAACAGCAGCGCCTCGGCGCTTTCCACGCGCGCCTGCAATTCGAGCGACGCATGAAACGACGGCGGCGCGGCGAACCAGACACGCGGATCGGGCGCCTCGCCGCGCGCCTGCGCGAGCCACGCGAGCACGCCGTCGCCGAAACGCCGCACGATGCCGTCGCGCGGCAGCCGCCGCAGATCGCCGAGCGTCGCGCAGCCGATCTGCGTGAGCGCCTGTTCGTGCTGCGCGGCGAACGGCGCGAGACCGACCGGCAGCGCGTCGAGCGCGCGCGCGAGCGTCGTTTCCTTGAGTACGTGCCAGCGCCGCGACGAGACCCGCGTGGCGCGCGCCTGCGCCAGCGTCCACGCACCCCACGCCGTGGGCGCGCAGGCGATGCGCGCGGCGTGCCCGCAGCTCGCGACCGTGGCCGACACCTTCGCGAGCAGCGCGCGCACGCCGCCGAACAGCCGCAGCCCCGAGCCGACTTCGAGCAACAAGGTATGCGACTGCGCGAACGACACCTTCGGCGTGTAGGCGAGCAACGCGAGCGCGAGCGCCTCGAACGCGCGCTGCTCGCGCGCCGCGTCGGCTTCGAGCAGCACGAGGCCCGGCGCGAGCGCCAGCGCATGCGCGCGCGTGGCGCCGGGCTGCACGCCGAGACGGAACGCGTCGAGATCGGCGATCAGGATGCGCGCGTGATCGGCGAGCGCATGGCAGCGCTCGGGCGGCGCGGCGGCTTCATCGTGCGGATGGGCGGGATCGGCGTGCTCAGCCCGCCTGTCCTGCGGCGGCAGTGACGACAGTGACGGCGGTGGCGGCGGCGCGGGCGGCAGGATCGGTTTGACGGCCTCCAGCGGCAACAACGGCAAGGTGACGGCGATCCACAGCATGATGATTGGCCCCGGGCCACGGCAGCGCCGACGCCTCGCCCGGCTGGGGCAACAGCGACGCCTGCAACGGCAAAGTAATGACGAGTGGCTGGGCGGGCGGCGGCCCGCGGCGTTTGAAAATATCGACGGACACGGCGGCGAGCTGCATCCAGGCGCGCCGGTTCAGACTCGCGTCCGCCTCGGGCGGCGGCACCGGCGTGCAGACCATGCGCAGCGGCGCCGGCGACGACTGGTTGCGCGCCGCGGGCGGCCGCATGAGAAACGCGAGCGCCTGCGAATCCTGCGCGGCGACCTGCAGACGCCGCAGGGTGTCGGCGCGCGCCTTCGGCTGCCAGAGCATCACGGCGCCGATGCCATCCTGCTTGAGCGCCTGCTCGGCGGCCCAGGGCGCCTCGTGCTCGCTCGCACGCACCCAGATCACGCGGTCGAGCGCGATGCCCCACGCCTTGAGCGCGCAGGCGTACGGCTGCCACGGCGGTGCGACCAGCAGCACATGACGGCCCGCCTGCGCCGTCAGCGCGCGCAGCGCGGGCGCGACGAGCCGCATCTCGCCGATGCCGCCCTGCTCGACCAGCAGCTCGGTCAGGCTGCCCGCGGGCCAGCCGGCGCCGGGCAACAGGGCGTCGAGCGCGGCGTGACCGCTCGACACCGTGCGCTCGCTCGCGTACGCGAGCTGATCGCCCTGCCAGACGCGGCTTTGCAGCCGCGACGGCAGATGCGCGGTGAGCTGAATCGCGGCGGCCATGCGTGCGCTCCGTTGCCGGGTTGCCCTGTCGATCGGGAATAGTTCGCCCTGCCCGGCAATGAAGGGGCATGGCGAAGGGAGTTGGGCGGGCGCATCGGGTGGCGCCGCAGTCCTGTATATTTATACAGTATTTCTGCGCGTTCCTGGAAGGGAGTTTTGGGTGGCCAAGGGGTGGCCAAGGGGTGGCCCAGGGTGGCCAGGCCAAGACGCGACGCGACGCGGAATTTTGAGGGGCGGATGGCGTGCCGGGATCGTCGCAAAAGCATCGCCAGCAAAAACAGCGAGCAAACGGATTTGACGCCGCGGGTAGGAAGACGCTACAATCCGCGGCTCCTCGGAGCGTAGCGCAGCCTGGTAGCGCATCTGATTTGGGATCAGAGGGTCGTAGGTTCGAATCCTATCGCTCCGACCACAGCTTCAAGCAAAAAGCCCAGCCTTAACCGGCTGGGCTTTTTGTTTTTCCGGCAGTCCTTCGACGCTTCCCGGCTGGGCAGCAATCCGGGCAATCCACACCCTGCCGCACCCTTCGCCGGCACACCCCATGCTCCCTACAATGGCAAAACACCGGCGAAAAACGAAACCGCGAAAAATAACGCCCCCCGCCTCGCGACATCCCGCCCATCCCGCCCATCTCCCAGGAGAGCCGCTCATGAATCTCATCCTCTGGCGCCACGCCGAAGCCGAAGACTTTGCGTCCAGCGACCTCGCGCGCCAGCTCACCACACGGGGACGCAAGCAGGCGCAGAACGTCGCGCGCTGGTTGCGCTCACGTCTGCCCGAAGACGCCGTGATCCTCGCGAGCCCCGCCGCGCGCACGATCCAGACCGCCGAGGCGCTCACCGACCAGTACCGCGTGGTGCGCGAAATCGCGCCCGATGCCAGCGTCGACGCCGTGCTCACCGCCGCCGGCTGGCCCGATGGCATCGCCTCCACCGTTGTCGTGGTCGGCCATCAGCCGACGCTCGGCGAAGTCGCCGCGCACCTCCTGTCGCACGACAGCGACCGCCGCGGCTGGCCCGTGAAGAAGTCGGGCGTCCTCTGGATCAAAAGCCGCGAGCGCAACGGCGACGGCGCAGCCGTCCTGCTCGCCGCCATCACGCCCGAACTCGTCTGATCGGCACCACACTGCGCGACTGCGCACCACGTCGCGCGCAAGATCGCGCGCCTTCGTCGCCCTCTCCTCACGCGCCGCCGCTCGCGGCGCGACTCCCCGCCTGAATGCCACCTAAGCCCGCCTGAACCCGCCGAAATCCCGCAAACGGCGTCACTAAACCGCACAACGGCCTCGCACCGCTCTGTCAGCCTTACAGAGCGTCATCGAATCGTCATTGCGTTTTCATGGAAACGTAACCGCGTATTACTAAATTGCCGGGAAAGTTCTCTTACTTCCCGACCAGGACGCCCCATGCGAGATCTGCCGATGCCCACCCTGCCGTTCGCCTCGAGCCTCTTCGAGTCGAATCGGCGTCTGCCGCGCGCCGAAGAAACGGTCACCGCGCAGCACCGCCTTCAGGTGGCCTGGGCTCGCAGCGACGAAGAACTGCGCGAAGCGCAGCGCCTGCGCTACCGCGTGTTCGCCGAGGAAATGGGCGCGCGTCTGACCGGCCCGGCCGGTCTCGACGTCGACGCCTTCGACCACTATTGCGATCACCTGATCGTGCGCGATCTCGACACGCTCAAGGTCGTCGGCACCTATCGCGTGCTGCCGCCGCACGAAGCCACGCGCATCGGCCGCCTGTACGCCGAGAGCGAATTCGACGTGTCGCGCCTCGCGCATTTGCGTCCGAAGATGGTCGAAGTGGGCCGCTCGTGCGTGCATCCCGACTACCGCAGCGGCTCGGTCATCATGTCGCTGTGGGGCGGTCTGGGCGCCTACATGACGCATAACGGCTACGAGACGATGCTCGGCTGCGCGAGCGTGGCGATGGCCGACGGCGGCCACTACGCGGCCAATCTCTACGCCTCGCTCGGCGCGAACGCGCTGACCGATCCGGAATACCGCGCCTTCCCGCACACGCCGCTGCCCGTCGAGGAACTGCGCACGGGCGGCAGCGCCGTGCCGCCGCCGCTGATCAAGGGCTATCTGCGTCTCGGCGCGAAGATCTGCGGCGCGCCGGCCTGGGATCCGGACTTCAACACCGCCGACTTCCTGACGCTGTTCCGTCTCTCGGACATCAACGAACGTTACGCGCGCCACTTCCTCGGCGAGGCCGCCACGCGCTGATCCACCGCGGCTTCACCGCATTCACGACGTCGCAAAACAAAACGCCCGGCCATTGAGCCGGGCGTTTTCATGTCCACATCGTCACGCAGGTCGTGCAGAACGCGCTGAGCGCGCGATCACTCTTCCGTATAAACCACGCGATACGGAATGCCGATCTTGCCCCACTCCGCCGCTTCCTGAACGAGGTTGTAATCGGTGAGCGGATTGTTCTGCACCCAGGCGTTCGGCAGCAGCACCTCGAAGCCCTCGCCTTCGCGCATGACCTTGATGTGCGGCAGGCCGACATCGGCGCGACGGCGGCTCAGCAGCGCGGCCAGACGCAGGCAGAACAGCAGCGGCCATTCGACATCGCGCGCCTGCGAGAGCTTGCCGAGCTTGCCCACGTGGCCGAGCACGAGCGCCGCGAGACGCGCCTGGTCGGTGCGCGAGAAGCCCGGCATGTCGGCGTTGCTGGCGATATAGGCCGAATGCTTGTGATACGCGCTGTGCGAAATCGACAGGCCGATCTCGTGCAGCGACGCCGCCCAGTTCAGGAAGTTGCGGCTTTCCTCGCGGCGCTCCGCGTCGGGTTCTTCGAGCTGGTCGTAGAAGCTCACCGCGAGTTCGGCGATACGGCTCGCCTGCGCGCGATCCACGCCATAGCGGCGCATGAAGCCTTCCACCGTGACCGTGCGCATGTCTTCGTGCTGCGACCGGCCGAGCAGGTCGTAGAGCACGCCCAGACGCAGCGCGCCGTCGGTGGTGTCGACGTAATCGATGCCCAGTTCGTCGAACACGGCGATCATGATCGACAAGCCGCCCGCCAGCACCGGAATGCGGTCGGGCTTGAGCGCGACGAGCTTCAGCCGGTTGACGTTCTCCGCCTTGATCAGCGCGCGCTTCAGGCGTTCCAGGCCGCCGCGCGAAATGCCGTGCGTGATGCCCGCATCGTTGAAGCCGTTCGCCTCGACGAGTTCGGCCAGCGCGCGCGCCGTGCCCGAGGAGCCGATCGCCTGATCCCAGCCGGTCGCGCGGTAGTCGGAGGAAATGATCTGGATTTCGCGCGTGGCGGCGAGTTCCGCCTGGCGCATGGTGTATTCGTCGACGTTGCCGGCCGGGAAGAACTGGCGGCTATGGCTCACGCAGCCGATATACAGGCTTTCCATGCGGATCGGCGTGTAGTGCGAACCGATGATGAACTCGGTCGAGCCGCCGCCGATATCCACCACGAAGCGCTTGCCCGCGCTCGCCGGCACCGAATGCGCCGCGCCCGCGTAGATGAGGCGCGCTTCTTCGCGGCCCGCGATCACTTCGATCGGGAAGCCGAGCGCGGCTTCGGCCTCGCCGAGAAATTCGCGCGAGTTCTTGGCGACGCGCAGCGTGTTGGTCGCCACGGCGCGCACGTGATCCGGATGAAAGTCGCGCAGACGTTCGCCGAAACGCTTGAGCGCGTCCCAGCCGCGCACCTGCGAGGCGCGGTCGAGCTGTTTGTCCTTCGACAGGCCCGCGGCAAGGCGCACGGGTTCACGCAGGGCGTCGACCGGGTAGATCTGGCTGCCGGCGTCGGTTTCTTCGACCCGACCGACGATCAGACGAAAGCTGTTCGAACCGAGGTCGACGGCGGCAAGCAATTGCGGATTGGTGACCATCGAGGGGGCGGGCTCCATGCGTGCGAACGCGGTCATGCGGGCTCGTTGAGCAGCGGCCGCGTTGTCCAAATATGCCATTTTAAGCGTACCCGACTTCGTCATGTCGCACCTCGCGCGAGTGACGGTCAGAAACGCCCGCAACGGGACTTTCGGGGACACCCTGACCCACTGTGCATGATTGCCGCCCAAGGTGTCGAACACGTGAAAATGCGGCGTAGAATTTATGACACACCAATTGTCACAATAAAGTCATATTACTGTGAGAATTTCCGAGCGTCCGTTCGAATCATC
Source organism: Paraburkholderia sp. SIMBA_027 (assembly GCF_046535315.1). NCBI lineage: Bacteria > Pseudomonadati > Pseudomonadota > Betaproteobacteria > Burkholderiales > Burkholderiaceae > Paraburkholderia > Paraburkholderia sp. SIMBA_027. Next base: position 151,571 of record NZ_JAWRWY010000008.1, on the reverse strand, counting down.
CCCCGAAATTCCGCGTTCACTGCCAATGTCCATCCGCTACCCCCTTCTCAATCGCGAACTGGGCATTCTGGGATTCAACGAGCGTGTGCTCGCACAGGCCGCCGACCCCACCGTTCCCTTGCTGGAGCGCTTGCGCTTCATCTGCATCACCAGCAGCAATCTCGACGAATTCTTCGAAGTCCGCATGGCCGGGCTGCAGGAGCAGATGCGCGACAACCCGGGCGTGCTCTCGCCCGACGGCATGTCGCTGCAACACGTCTACGAACTCGTGGTCGAGCGCGCGCAGCGCCTCGTGCACCGCCAGTACCGCATGCTGCACGACACCGTGCTGCCCGCGCTCGAAGAAGAAGGCATCTACTTTCACGGCACCGACGCCTGGAACGAAGCGCAGACCGCCTGGGCGCGCAGTTATTTCCTCGACGAACTGCTGCCCGTGCTCACGCCGATCGGCCTCGACCCCGCACACCCGTTCCCGCGCGTGCTCAACAAGAGCCTGAACTTCGTGGTCGAACTCGAAGGCAAGGACGCCTTCGGCCGTCAGGCGCTGATGGGCATCGTGCAGGCGCCGCGCGCGCTGCCGCGACTCGTGCGGATGCCGCAGGAACTGTCGGGCTTCCAGCACGGCTTCGTGCTGCTTGGCTCGCTGCTGCAACGCTTCGTGGGCGAGTTGTTTCCGAACCTCGTGGTGCGCAGCTGCAACCAGTTCCGCATCACGCGCAACAGCGAGCTGTTCGTCGACGAAGACGAAATCACCAATCTGCGCGTCGCGCTGCAAGGCGAGCTGCCCGCGCGCCATCTGGGCAACGCGGTGCGCCTCGAAGTGTCGGCGGATACGCCCGTGCATCTCGTGCGGCGTCTGCTCGACGAGAGCGGCCTGAACGAGAAGGACTGCTACTACGTCGACGGCCCGGTGAATCTCGTGCGCCTCATGCAGTTGCCCGAGATGGTCGATCGCCCCGATCTCAAGTTCGTGCCGCACGTGCCCGCGATTCCGCAGCGCATCGCGGCCAACAGCAACATGTTCGACGTAATCGATCAGGGCGACGTGCTGCTGCATCATCCGTACGAAAGCTTCCAGCCCGTGCTGGAGCTGCTGCTGCAAGCCGCCAACGATCCGAACGTGGTCGCGATCAAGCAGACCATCTACCGCACCGGCACCGACTCGCCGCTGATGGACGCGCTCATGCAGGCCGCGCGCAACGGCAAGGAAGTGACGGTGGTCGTGGAACTGCTCGCGCGCTTCGACGAAGAGACCAACATCAACTGGGCTTCGCAGCTCGAAGCCGTGGGCGCGCATGTGGTGTACGGCGTGGTCGGCCACAAGTGCCACGCCAAGATGATGCTGATCGTGCGCCGCGTACCCGTGAACGGCCGCATGCAGCTGCGCCGCTACGTGCACCTCGGCACCGGCAACTATCATCCGCGCACGGCGCGTCTCTACACCGACTTCGGCCTCATGACCTCGGAGCCGAAGACCTGCGAGGACGTGCATCACGTGTTCCAGCAGCTCACCGGCATCGGCGGCGAGCTGCAACTGCACGAACTGTGGCAGTCGCCGTTCACGCTGCATCCGAAGCTCGTCGAGTCGATCCGCGCCGAAGCCGAAGCCGCGCGCCAGGGCAAGAAAGCACGCATCGTCGCGAAGATGAACGCGCTGCTCGAACCCACCGTGATCGACGAGCTATACGAAGCCTCGCAGGCGGGCGTGAAGATCGATCTGATCGTGCGCGGCGTGTGCTCGCTGCAGCCGGGCGTGCCGGGGCTGTCGGAGAACATCACGGTGCGCTCGATCGTCGGGCGCTTCCTGGAACACCATCGCATCTACTACTTCTACGCAGGCGGCGCGGAGAACGTCTATCTGTCGAGCGCCGACTGGATGGACCGCAATCTGTTCCGCCGCGTCGAAGTCGCGTTCCCGATTCACGATCGCCGCCTGAAGCGCCGCGTGATCGCCGAAGGGCTTTCGTGTTTCCTCGGCGACAATCAGTCGGCGTGGCTCATGCAAAGCGACGGCCATTACAAGCGCCGCCGCGCCGGCAAGGCCGTGCGCAACGCGCAGATGAGCCTGCTCGCGAAGTTCTGTTCGTGAAAGTTTGAAGCGTCTGAAGCCCGCGCCTTTGCCGATGGCGTAAAAAAGCCGCTTCGAACGAAGCGGCTTTTTTATTGGGCGCCGGTGAAACCATGTACTACGCGATGCGCCACCCATCCCACCGCGCTCACACCGGCGCAGGTTGACGCCGCGTCGTACGCGCCGACGGAAAGCGCACGGTGAACGTACTGCCGCGCCCTTCTTCGCTCTTCACCTCGAGCGCCGCATCGTGACGCTGCAGCACATGCTTGACGATGGCGAGCCCGAGACCCGTGCCGCCCGTATCGCGCGAACGGCTGCGGTCCACGCGATAGAAGCGCTCGGTCAGGCGCGGAATGTCGCTGGCCGGAATGCCGAAGCCGGTGTCGGTGACCGAGAACACCGCCTGGCCGCCTTCCACGCGCCACGCCAGATGCACCTTGCCGCCTTCGGGCGTGTAGCGCACGGCATTGGTCGCGAGATTGCCCAGCGCGCTGAGAATTTCGGTTTCCGAGCCCGTAAGCGAGAGCCCGTCGTCGAAATCGGCGCTGATCCGATGATGACCGCCCGAGAGGCTTTCCGCGTCTTCGCGCACGTGGACGAGCACGGCGCGCATGTCGATCATCTGATCACCCGGCGAACGCCCTTCGCCTTCGAGCTTCGCCAGCACGAGCAGATCGGTCACGATGTGACGCATGCGCGACGCCTGCTGCTCCATGAGGTCGAAATAGCGGTTGCGCTCGTCTTCGGACAGCGGCAGCTCGCGCATCGTCTCCAGAAAGCCCGAGAGCACCGTGAGCGGCGTCTTGAGTTCGTGCGAGACGTTGGCCACGAAGTCGCGCCGCATGGCGTCCGTGCGTTCGAGTTCGGTGATGTCCTGCGAGAGCACGAGCTTGCGATTGTCGCCGTAGGGAAACACCTGCACCGAGAGCACGTTCTGCCGCTTCGTGCCCATGCCGCGCATGATCAGCATCTCCTTGTAGTCGTGCGAATTCAGATAGCGCACGAAGTCGGGCTGACGCACGAGATGGGTGATGTGCTGGCGCAGGTCGCGTTTGGCGTCGAGGCCGAAATGGACTTCGGAAATCGCGTTGCACCACTCGATCTGATCGTGATCGTCGAGCATGGCCACGCCGTTGGGCGACGCCTGAATGGCCTGGATGAAGCGCGAGTGCTGCTGTTCGACCTGGCGCACCTGGGCGTGCCAGCGCTTCGCGAGTTTGTGCAGGCGGTAATAGATTTCGCCCCACACGCCCGGCGCGCTCGGCACTTCGCCGTAGACCGGCGCGTCGAGCAGACGCCACAGGCGCTGTTTGTGGAACGTGCTGAAAACCATTTGCGCGGCCAGCAGCGCGACGGCCAGCGCCAGTGCGAGCTTCACGCCGAAAAACGCGCCGACGCCCGTGCAGACGAGCGCAAGCAGCACGATCGATACGAGGGCGCGCGCCCAGATGATGTTCATGTTCCTGCGATCGATGAGAAGAGGAGTCCGGACCGGGGCGCTGCGGAATCGGAAAGCGCCGGCGCGCGCATCAAGCAGGCTTGCGCTGCGTCACCGGCGTACTGCCGCCCGAGCGCGGGCGCTCAGGCTTCGGAGCGGCTCAGCAACTGAGCGCCCCGCTCACCCGCTTGCCGGTTCAGGCGCTCTTGGCGAGCCGGTAGCCGCTGCCGCGCACCGTTTCGATCATAGCATCGCAGCCCGCGGGCTTGAGCGCGGCGCGCAGACGCTTGATATGCACGTCGACGGTCCGTTCCTCGACGAACACGTGGTCGCCCCACACCTGATCGAGCAGTTGCGTGCGGCTGTGCACGCGCTCCGGATGCGTCATGAAGAAGTGCAGCAGACGGAACTCGGTCGGGCCGAGATCGAGCTTGATCTCCGAGCCTTCGGCGTGCGCCGCGACGCGGTGCGTGGCCGGGTCGAGCTTGAGACCGTTGATGGCGACCACGTCTTCCGTGAGCTGCGGCGCGCGGCGGCGCAGGACCGCCTTGATGCGCGCCATCAGTTCCTTCGGCGAAAACGGCTTCGTGACGTAGTCGTCGGCGCCGATTTCGAGGCCAAGCACCTTGTCCTGCTCGTCGCCGCGCGCGGTCAGCATGATGATCGGAATATGCTTCGTGCGCTCGTTGTTGCGCAGATCGCGCGCGAAATTGACGCCCGACTTGCCCGGCAACATCCAGTCGAGCAGGATGAGGTCGGGCAGCACGTCGCTGATCAGGTTCTGCGCCTGTTCCGCGTTGTACGCGCGAATCGGGCAATGACCCGCGTGTTGCAGGTTCACGGAAATCAGCTCGGAAATCGCGGGCTCATCTTCGATGACGAGAATGCTGCTGGGCATCGGCACCTCTGGCACTAAGACCTGTTAAACCGTTGTAACGTGATGTGAAGGATCAGCTGAGCGCTTCGCGCTCGAGTGCGTCGCGCGACTTGTGGCGCACGTCGGTGCCCTTCACGATGTAGATGATGAATTCGGCGATGTTCTTCGCGTGGTCGCCGATCCGCTCGATCGCCTTGGCGATGAACAGATAGTCGAGGCCCACGGAAATCGTGCGCGGATCTTCCATCATGTAGCTCACGAGCTTGCGCACGAAAGCACGGAATTCCTCGTCGATCGCCTTGTCGTCGCGCACGATCTGCGCGGCCGCCACGGTGTCGAGACGCGCGAACGCGTCGAGCGCGCGGCGCAGGATCGACACGGCCATCTCGCCCGAGACCTTGATCTCGGCGATATTCACCGCGCGCGAGGCGCCGTCTTCCATCAGGCGCTTGGTGCGCTTGGCGATCTTTTCGGCTTCGTCGCCGGCGCGCTCGAGGTTCGTGATGGTCTTCGAGATCGCGAGCACGAGACGCAGGTCGCGCGCGGCCGGCTGACGGCGCGCGATGATGTTGCTGCACTCTTCGTCGATCTCGACTTCCATCGTGTTGAGGCGGTCTTCGGCGGCGATCACGCGCTCGGCGGCTTCGCCGTCGAACTCGTTGAGGGCCTGCATCGCCGTGATGATCTGCGATTCCACGAGGCCGCCCATTTCGAGCACCTTCGACGAAATCAGGTTCAGGTCGGCGTCGAACTGGCTGGACAGATGCTTGTCGGACATGTCGTTTCTCCCTTCTTCCGCTTGGGGTTCCCCAACGGGATCAGCCGAAGCGGCCGGTGATGTAGTCTTCCGTTTCCTTGCGGACCGGCTTGATGAAGATCTTCTCGGTGTCGCCAAACTCGATCAGTTCGCCGAGATACATGTACGCAGTGTAGTCCGAGCACCGCGCGGCCTGCTGCATGTTGTGGGTCACGATCACCACCGTGTAGTCGCTCTTGAGTTCCGCGATCAGTTCTTCGATGCGGCCCGTGGAAATCGGGTCGAGCGCCGAGCACGGCTCGTCGAGCAGCAGCACTTCCGGACGAATCGCAATGCCGCGCGCGATGCACAGACGCTGCTGCTGGCCGCCCGAGAGGCCGTAGCCGCTCTGGTTGAGCTTGTCCTTCACTTCGTTCCAGAGCGCCGCCTTGGTGAGCGCCCACTCGACGCGGTCGTCCATTTCCGGGCGCGACAGCTTCTCGAACATCTTCACGCCGAACGCGATGTTGTCGTAGATCGACATCGGGAACGGCGTCGGCTTCTGGAACACCATGCCGACGCGCGCGCGCAGCAGCGAAATGTCCTTGTTGTAGGTGAGCAGGTTCTCACCGTCCATCAGGATCTCGCCTTCGGCGCGCTGCTCGGGATAGAGCGCGTACATCTTGTTGAAGGTACGCAGCAGCGTGGACTTGCCGCAGCCCGACGGGCCGATGAACGCCGTCACCTTGCCTTCGGGAATCTGCAGGTTGATGTTCTTCAGCGCGTGGTACTTGCCGTAGAAGAAGTTCAGGTCCTTCACTTCGATCTTCGGTTTGCCGAGCATGAGGCCGCTTTTGCCCTGGGCGGGGTCGAGGCCCGACGGCGCAGTACCGTTTGCAACGGGATTAAGGTGACTCTCTGCCATATTCATCGGATGACTCCGCCCTTACTTTTTCGAAAAGATGGTGCGCGCGAGGATATTCAGCCCCAGCACGCCCAACGTGATCAGGAACACGCCGGCCCAGGCAAGCGACTGCCATTGCGAGAACGGGCTCATCGCAAACTTGTAGATGGTGACCGGAAGGTTCGCCATCGGCTGATTCATGTCCATGCTGAAGAACTGGTTCGACAGCGCCGTGAAGAGCAGCGGCGCGGTTTCGCCGGCGATACGCGCCACCGCGAGCAGCACGCCCGTCACGATGCCCGCGATCGACGCCTTGAGGGTGATCGACAGCACCATCTTCCACTTCGGCGTGCCGAGCGCGAAGGCCGCTTCACGCAGCGCGTTAGGCACCAGCTTGAGCATGTTCTCGGTCGTGCGGATCACGATCGGGATTTCCAGCAGCGCCAGCGAGATCGCACCCGCCCAGCCGCTGAAGTGGCCCATCTTGGCGACCACGAGCGCGTAGACGAACAGACCGACGACGATCGACGGCGCCGACAGCAGAATGTCGTTGATGAAGCGCGTGATGCTCGCGAGCCAGCCCTTCTGGCCGTATTCGGCGAGATAGACGCCCGCCAGGATGCCGATCGGCGTGCCGACGAAGGTGGCCAGCGCCACCAGTTGCAGACTGCCGACGATCGCGTTGGCGAGACCGCCGCCATCGGTGTTCGGCGGCGGCGTCGACTGCGTGAACAGTTGCACCGACAGACCGCCCACGCCGAGCGAGAGCGTCGTGTAGAGAATCCACACGAGCCACAGCAGGCCGAAGGCCATCGCGCCGAGCGACGCCGTCAGTGCGATCGCGTTGGTCACGCGGCGGCGGCTTTGCAGCTTGCCGCGCATGCGTTCGAGTTCGGGGCCGTAGATGGCGCCCGGGATTTTCAGCAGCGGCTCGCTCATCGCGCACCCTCCGACTTTTCAAGGCGCAGCAGCATGATCTTCGAGATCGCCAGCACGATGAAGGTAATCACGAACAGAATCAGGCCGAGCTCCATGAGCGCCGCCGTATGCAGGCCCGGGCTCGCTTCGGCGAACTCGTTGGCGAGCGCCGAGGTGATGCTGTTGCCCGGCGAGAACAGCGAGACGTTGTCGAGCAGGTTCGTATTGCCGATCACGAAGGTCACGGCCATCGTTTCGCCGAGCGCGCGGCCGAGGCCGAGCATCACGCCGCCGATCACGCCGGTCTTGGTGAAGGGCAGCACGATCTTCCACATCACTTCCCACGTCGTGCAGCCGATGCCGTACGCGGACTCCTTGAGCAGCACGGGCGTGACTTCGAACACGTCGCGCATCACCGAGGCGATATACGGAATGATCATGATCGCGAGAATGACGCCCGCGCACAGAATGCCGATACCGATCGGCGGGCCCTGAAACAGCGGGCCGATCAGCCACACGTCGCCGAGCAGATGGCCGAGCGGGCGCTGGAAGTATTGCGCGAAAATCGGCGCGAACACGAGCAGACCCCACATGCCGTACACGATCGACGGGATCGCGGCGAGCAGTTCGATGGCGATGCCGAGCGGGCGGCGCAGCCACGCCGGCGACAGCTCGGTAAGGAACAGCGCGATGCCGAAGCTCACAGGCACGGCGATGATCAACGCGATCAGCGAGGTGGCGATCGTGCCGTAAATGGGCACGAGCGCGCCGAACTGGTCGCTGGGAGGATCCCAGTCGGCCGTCCAGAGGAATGAGAGACCGAACTTCTGGATCGTCGGCATCGAAGCGACGATCAGCGACACGATGATGCCGCCGAGCAGCAACAGCGTGACAATGGCGGCGCCGCGAGTGAGGCCGCCAAAAATGATGTCCCCTGCCGGGCTGGGCGCTTTCTGCTGCGCGGCGTTGCCGGGCGGGTTCGAGACGAGCGGGACGTCGGACATGATGACCTGTATCCAGTTGCCGCAAGCGAGGCTCGCGACGTTGATGCGGTTCCAGAACCGCCGACCGCCCTGCGCCGGTCCATTGACCGGTCGATCAGCAATCAGGGCGGCAGATCGTAGCGGGTGTATTTACGGAAATATTGCAGATTTATTACAACTGCATAACCAGTGTTCCGGAAGCAGCACGGGCCGCACGCATGAGGCGGGCGGCCCGGTTCAGCTACACGGTCGGTCCGCTTATTCGGCGATTGCCTTGCCGCTTGCGTCCTTGACCTTTTCCTTCCACTGCGACTTGATCTCGCTCACGACCGATTGCGGCAGCGAGATGTAGTCGAGGCTGTCGGCGGCCGGCGTGCCGTTCTTGAATGCCCAGTCGAAGAACTTGAGCGTTTCCTTGCCTTGATCCGGCTTGTCCTGTGCCGTGTGCAGCAGCACGAACGTGGCGCCCACGACCGGCCATGCGTCCTTGCCCGGTTCGTTCGTCAGGATCTGGTAGAACGACTTCTTCCAGTCTGCGCCGGCGGCAGCGGCCTTGAACGTGTCCGTGCTCGGCTCGACGACCGCACCCGACTCGTTCTTCATGGCAGTGTAGACCATGTGATTTTGCTTGGCGTACGCCCACTCGACGTAGCCGATCGCGCCCGGCAGACGCTGCACGAAGGCGGCGACGCCGTCGTTGCCCTTACCGCCCGTACCCGTCGGCCAGTTCACGGTCGAGCCTTCGCCGACCTTGCTCTTCCACTCGGGATTGACCTTCGACAGGTAGTTCGTCCAGATGAAGCTGGTGCCCGAACCGTCGGCGCGGCGAACCACGGCGATGTCCAGATCCGGCAGCTTGACCTTCGGGTTCAGCGCGGCGATTTCGGGGTCATTCCACTTCTTGACCTTGCCGAGGTAGATGTCGCCGAGGACCTGGCCCGACAGCGTGATTTCGCCTGCCTTGATGCCCGGCACGTTGATCGCCGGCACGACGCCGCCCACCACCGTCGGGAACTGGAACAGGCCTTCCTTCGTCAGTTCGTCGTCCTTCAGGGGCGCGTCCGAACCTGCGAAATCGACCGTCTTGGCGACGATCTGCTTGATACCGCCCGACGAGCCGATGCCTTGGTAGTTCACCTTGCCGCCACCCGACTTTTGATAGGCATCCGCCCATTTCGTGTAGATCGGTGCTGCAAAGGTGCTGCCCGCGCCGGTGATGTCAGCAGCGTGGGCTGCCATCGCGAAGAGGGCGCCAGCAACGCCAGCGAGCGCGGTTTGCATCAATTTCATGAGACCTCCAGGTGTGTGAGCGGATGAACGACAGGGCGAAGAATAGGGCCTCTGTGTGACAGTACTGTGACGATTCATGAAGCGTTCGTGACAGTACGATTACCGCCTGAAAGTCGGGGAAACGAGAAGTTAGGCGTTCGCTTCAAAAGCGCGAATGCCCGGCTGGCAAGCCGTTGCGGCCGCCCTGCCCCGCCCGGCGGGCGTTTGCCCGGGCGGCGGGGTCCGACTGGAAATGCCGCGCGCAGGCGTCTGAAAGCTTTTCGAAAACGCGCGTGGGCGGTTCGCAAACGTTTTGGAACGTTCGCTCCAACATCGAAATTTCCGCTGAAGAATGTGGTGCGGCGCACATGGAAAACGCGATGCGCGACGCATTGTCGCGCCCCGCATCGCGTTTTTTGCAGCCCTCAGGACCGCATTGCGCAGCCCAGGATCAAGCGGATGAAGCGGATCAGGCGATCGCGCGCTTCACCGTATCGGCGATCGATTCGGCGTAATGGAGCGTGTCGCGCTCGTCGCGCGCTTCCACCATCACGCGCAGCACCGGCTCCGTGCCCGACGCGCGGATCAGCACGCGGCCCTTGCCCTTGAGCTCGGCTTCGGCGTCCGCAATCGACTTCTGGATGGCGGCGTTGCCCTTCCAGTCGGCGCCCTGCGCGATGCGCACGTTGATGAGCTTCTGCGGGAACAGCGTGACGCCGTCGGTAAGCTCGGCGAGCGTCTGGCCGCTGCGTTTCATGGCCGCGAGCACCAGCAGCGCCGACACGATGCCGTCGCCGGTCGTATGACGGTCCAGCGAGAGAATATGGCCCGACCCTTCCGCGCCGATCTGCCAGCCATGTTCGCGCAGTTGCTCCAGCACGTAGCGGTCGCCCACGTTCGCGCGCACGAACTGCACGCCGAGGCGCTCGAGCGCCTGCTCGACCGCGAGGTTGGTCATCAGTGTGCCGACCGCGCCTTCCACCTTGCCGTCGGTCGCGATGCGGTCCTTCACGAGCACGTAGAGCAGCTCGTCGCCGTTGTAGAGGCGGCCCTGTGCGTCGACCACCTGGAGGCGGTCAGCGTCGCCATCGAGCGCGATACCGAGGTCCGCGTGATTGGCGCGCACCGCACGCACGAGCGCATCGGGCGCCGTCGCGCCCACGCCGTCGTTGATGTTGAAGCCGTTCGGCGACACGCCGATCGGAATCACGTCGGCGCCCAGTTCATGGAACACGTGCGGGGCGATGTCGTAAGCCGCGCCGTTCGCGCAGTCGATCACGAGCTTCAGGCCGCGCAGATTGAACGCCTGCGGGAACGTGCTCTTGCAGAACTCGATGTAGCGCCCGCCCGCATCATGCAGACGACGCGCGCGGCCGAGCTGCTCGGAAGGCGCGCAGTCGAGCGGCAACTCGAGCTGCTCCTCGATCTGGGTTTCGACATCGTCGGGCAGCTTGTTGCCGTCGGCCGAGAAGAACTTGATGCCGTTGTCGTAGTACGGATTATGCGACGCGCTGATCACCACGCCGGCGGCCAGACGCAGCGCGCGCGTGAGATAGGCGATGCCGGGCGTGGTCATCGGTCCGGCCAGCATCACGTCGATACCCGCAGCCGACAGCCCCGCTTCGAGCGACGCTTCCAGCATGTAGCCCGAAATGCGCGTGTCCTTGCCGATCAACACGGACGGACGCGGCCCCGACGCCGGCGCGGCACCGGCCAGCACCTTGCCCGCGGCGTAACCCAGCCGCAGCACGAAATCGGGCGTGATCGGCGCGACGCCAACCTTGCCGCGAACCCCATCGGTTCCGAAATAACGACGTCCCATACCTCAAACCTCTCTTTGGTTCTATTTTGCGGCGCCTTCGCGCCGCGCTTTTCATGCTGTGCGGTTGTCTTTTGCTGCTGCTTTTCGCGCCTCGCGACCGCTAGCGTGCTTACACGCGTTCGGCGGCGCGCATGGCGCCCCACACCTTGAGCGCGTCGACTGTCGGCGCCACGTCGTGCACGCGGATGATCGCCGCACCCTTCTGCGCCGCGCACACTGCCGCGGCCACGCTGGCCGCCACACGCTCCGGCGCGGGCCGGTTGACGAGCGCGCCGAGCATCGACTTGCGCGACATGCCCGCGAGAACCGGATACGGCGCGACGCCCTGCGCCACCTCGGGCGCGGTCTGCGGCAGATGCGCGAGCAACGCGTAGTTGTGCTCGATCACCGACTTGCCGAAGCCAAAACCCGGATCGACGCTGATGCGCGCCTTCGCGATACCCGCCGCCTCGAGTGCGGCGCAGCGTTCGGCCAGAAACTCGCGCACCTCGCGCACCACGTCGACATAATCGGGCTCGCCGACCTGCATCGTCTGCGGCTCGCCGAGCATGTGCATCACGCACAGACCGCAATCGCTCTCGCGCACGGCATCGACGGCGCCCGGCATGCGAAAGCCCCAAATGTCGTTGATCAGGTCCGCGCCCGCGGCAATCGCGTGGCGCATGACTTCCGGCTTGTAGGTATCGATCGACAGCGGCACATTCGCGTCCTTGAGCCGCTCGATGAGCGGAATCACGCGTTCCAGCTCTTCGTCGAGCGGCACGGGCGGCGCGCCGGGACGCGTCGATTCCCCGCCGATATCGATGATGTCCACGCCGTCGAGCACCATCTGCTCGGCGCGGCGCAGCGCGTCGTCGAATGCCACGTAGCGGCCGCCGTCGGAAAACGAGTCGGGCGTGGCGTTGAGTATCCCCATGACGAGCGGGCGCTCGAAGGTCAACGTGAAACGGCCGCAGACGAGCGGCTCCGGGGCAAGCTCAGGGTGAGGATTATGACCCTGTGAAGTCAGATTGGGCACGTCAAGAAACGTCAGAGGTGTAACGAAATACGGCCGCGCGCAAACGCGGACTCGACAGCCTGCGCGTCTCACGGCGACCAGAAATGCAAAACGGGCCGGCGTGATCTTCACACCGGCCCGCAACTTTACTCGATCTGACGCACCGCAGGCGGTCAGGCCGGCGCAGTGGCGCTGCTGCCGGGCTTGACTTCGGTGCCCGTGCTGCTGCCACCCGACGAAGCATCGCCCGCAGACGGGCTGCTCTTCGGCGAGCGCGGCGGACGGCCGGCCATGATGTCGTTGATCTGATCGGCGTCGATCGTTTCCCACTCCATCAGCGCGGCGGTCATGGCTTCGACCTTGTCGCGGTTTTCGTCGAGCAGACGCTTCGCGAGGCCGTACTGCTCGTCGAGCACGCGACGGATTTCCGCGTCGACCTTCTGCTGCGTGGCTTCCGAAATCACACGCGTGAAGCCCTTGCCGAATGCGCCGCCGTCGTTGTCGTCGTCGGCGTAGACCATCGGTCCGAGCGCGTCGGTCATGCCGAAGCGCGTGACCATGGCGCGGGCCGTCTGCGTTGCCTTGTTGAAGTCGTCCGAGGCGCCCGTGCTGATCAGGTTCATGAACAGCTCTTCCGCCACGCGGCCGCCGAACAGAATGGCCAGACGATCCAGCAGATAGTCCTTCGAGTACGTTTCGTTGTCGTGCTCAGGCAACTGCCACGTCACGCCCAGTGCACGGCCACGCGGAATGATCGTGACCTTGTGAACCGGATCGGCCTTCGGCAGCAGCTTCGCGATCACGGCGTGACCCGACTCGTGATACGCCGTCGCGCGCTTCGCTTCTTCGCGGATAACAGCCGACTTGCGCTCCGGACCCATGAAGATCTTGTCCTTTGCGTCTTCGAAGTCCTGCATTTCGACGATGCGCTTGCCGCGACGCGCCGCGAACAGCGCGGCTTCGTTCACGAGGTTCGCGAGGTCGGCGCCCGAGAAGCCCGGCGTGCCGCGTGCGATGACCGCTGCATCCACGTCGTTGGCGATCGGCACCTTGCGCAGGTGAACCTTCATAATCTGCTCGCGGCCACGGATGTCCGGCAGACCGACGTAGACCTGACGGTCGAAACGGCCCGGACGCAGCAGCGCCTTGTCGAGCACGTCCGAACGGTTGGTCGCCGCGATCACGATGACGCCCGAGTTCGCCTCGAAACCGTCCATCTCCACCAGCATCTGGTTCAGCGTCTGTTCGCGCTCGTCATTACCGCCGCCCATGCCGGCGCCGCGATGACGGCCGACCGCGTCGATTTCGTCGATGAACACGATACAGGGCGCGTGCTTCTTGGCCTGTTCGAACATGTCGCGCACGCGGGCCGCGCCCACGCCGACGAACATTTCAACGAAGTCCGAACCCGAGATGCTGAAGAACGGCACCTTCGCTTCGCCGGCGATGGCGCGCGCAAGCAGCGTCTTACCGGTGCCCGGAGGGCCGACCAGCAGCACGCCGCGCGGGATGCGACCGCCCAGCTTCTGGAATTTTTGCGGATCACGCAGGAAGTCGACGAGCTCGGACACTTCTTCCTTGGCTTCGTCGCAGCCTGCGACGTCGGAGAAGTTGACCGCGTTGTTGTTTTCGTCGATCAGACGCGCGCGCGACTTGCCGAACGAGAACGCCCCGCCTTTGCCGCCGCCCTGCATCTGTCTCATCATGTAGAACCAGAACACGATGATCAGGATCGTTGGCCCGAGGTAGTACAACGCCGAGACGAGCGCATTCGGCTCTTCGTCGGCCTTGCCGCTCACCTGCACGCCGTATTTCATCAGGTCGCCGACCATCCAGATGTCACCCGGGGAGACGATCTGGTATTTCTGGCCGTCGGCCGGAGTGACTGTGAGGTTCCGCCCCTGCACCACGACGTTCTTGACCTTGCCGTTCTTCGCGTCGTCCATGAACTGCGAATAGGAAACGCCTTCCTGGACACGGGGCTTGTCGAACTGCTTGAACACCGTAAACAGCACCAGTGCGATTACCAGCCACACCGCTGCCTTCGAAAACATGTTGTTGTTCAAAGCACCACTCCTTCACTCATAGACGGGCGCCTACATTTGCCTTGCGACACCACCAAAGCATTCTAATCCAGTACGCAGGGCCTCGCCATAACGTTTCGCTACCGCCGAGATAGCCCGCGCGCCTTGCCGGAACTGCCTCCGGAGGCCGGCGCGAAGCTTTTTCGCACCGCTTCATGACAGTTATTGCAAAGCGCTTGCTGCACCGGAACCGATTCTTTCGCGTTGCCCGGTTTAACGGGGTCGCTTCAGATGTTTGCCCAATATAAACGTTTCGGACGATTTATCGCGCGAAGCTTTCGGCTTGCGCGCGGCCACGACCTTGAACTGATGCTTGAAGTTCTCGACGATCTGGCTGTAACCACTGCCGTGAAAGCATTTTACTAAAAGGGCACCATCAGGTTTCAGATGATTCTGCGAAAACTCGAGCGCGAGATCGCAAATATGCTCGATGCGCGCGGCGTCCGCAGACGCGACTCCGGACAGATTGGGTGCCATGTCCGAAATTACAAGGTCCACCGGACGACCGCCCAGCGATTCTTCCAGTTGCGCGAGCACGGAGTCTTCGCGGAAGTCGCCCTGCAGGAATTGCACGTCGGCGATCGGCTCCATGGGCAGCAGGTCGAGCGCAATGATTGTGCCGTCGATGCCGCCCTGACGCTGCTCGTCGCGCTTCGAGCTCTGCACGAGTTTGTTGCGCGCGTACTGGCTCCAGCTGCCCGGTGCGGCGCCGAGGTCGACGATCACCATGCCCGGGCGGATCAGTTTGTCCTGCTCGTCGATTTCCTTCAGCTTGTAGGCGGCGCGGGCGCGATAACCCTCCCGCTGCGCCATCTTCACATACGGATCGTTAATATGGTCGTGCAGCCACGACGTGTTGAAGCGGTTTTTTGCCATTAAAGATGAACTCTTGCTGCGTGATGTCGCGCTTTTAGCGGATAATACGCGTTTAATTCGTGCGGCCGTCGCGGCCCGTCCGGTTTCTGTGGCGTGTTTGCACCGCCGCGCCTGCCGGTCTCTGCCCGCGCCGCGCCGTCCTCCACGGTTTTTTCCGTTGTTTCCGACGCGCCTTTCGCCCGGCGGCCCCTTGTTGTGTGGCCGCGATTCATGGCGAGCGCCGTCATTTTAGTCGAGTCTGCCACATCCCATGCCCGCCCTCACTCTTACTGCCGAACAGCGCTCCGAACTTCGTTCCGCGGCTCACGCGCTCAAACCGGTCGTGCTCATCGGCGCCGAGGGACTGACCGACGCCGTCCTGAAGGAAATCCAGGTTCACCTCGACGCCCACCAGCTCATCAAGGTGCGCGTGTTCGGCGACGAGCGCGAAGAACGCGTGGCGATCTACGAAGAGATCTGCGACCGCCTGAACGCCGCGCCCATCCAGCACATCGGCAAGCTGCTGGTGATCTACAAGCCGGAACAGGCCAAGCCGAAGACCACCCTGGCCCGCGCCGGCGCACGCGGCACCGTGTCGCGCCCGGCAGGCGACGTGCCGAGCGCACGCGAAGCCGGCAAGCGTGGCGCGTCGCCGCGCGTGGTCAAGGTCGTCAAGCCGTCGGACAACCCGATGCGCAAGCCGAAGAAGCAAAGCGTCACGGTCAAGGGCAACGAACGCGTCACGCAAGGCGGCAACGTCAAGCGCGCCAAGAAGCGTCAGACCAGCGCGAAGCGTTCGCATCAGAACGCCAAGTAAGCAAGCCGTTCCGGGCGACAGCTTCTTCGCCCGAAGGCCGAAATAAAAAAGCGCGGCACGCATGCCGCGCTTTTTTGTTGCGCGATCGAGTCGCGCGTACTTCACTCAGCCACTCAGCGGCGCACGCCACGCGCCGAAGGCAGCAGCCACACGAGCCACGCGCCCAGCAGGCTTTCGATCAGATAGAACAGACTCGAAATGCCGTGCAGCATACCGAAGCGGCTCGCATACGCCGAATGAGCGATGTCGATACCCGCCTGCGCCGCATTCATGCGCATGGCGTTCATGAACGGCTGCAGCGCGTAATAACCGACCACCACGCACAGCAGCATGCCGACCAGCAACCAGCGCAGCCGCCGATAACCGATCTCGCCGCGCTTCACGAACACGTTCGCGAGCATGAGCAGCACCACGCCGCTCACGAGCCCGATCATGCCTTCGATGCGAAACACCTGCGCCGCGATCGCGCCCGCCGACATGTGGTCGAGCGACGCGAACAGCACGGGCGCCACCGCGTAACCGATCGTCAGCTGGCTGCCGACCCACAGCATCGCGATCAGCGCGAACAGGCGGTGCGGCACGAGCGAGCCGCCCTGGCGGCTCGCCGCGATGGCGGCGCTCACGTCATTTTTCACGTCGTGACCCATGATCGGCGCCTTCTCAGATGTAACGAACCTCGATGACTTCGTACTCGCGCACGCCGCTCGGCGCCTGCACCGCGGCCACGTCGCCTTCCGACTTGCCGATCAGTGCGCGCGCGATGGGCGAGCTCACCGAAATGAGGCCGTGCTCGAGGTCGGCTTCGTCGTCGCCGACGATCTGGTACGTGACCGTATTGCCCGATTCGAGGTCCTCGAGATCGACGGTCGAGCCGAACACGACGCGGCCTTCGGCCTCCAGCGTGGACGGGTCGATGACCTGCGCGGCCGCCAGCTTCGATTCGATTTCGGCGATGCGGCCTTCGATGAAGCCCTGCTTTTCCTTCGCGGCATCGTATTCCGCGTTTTCCGACAGATCGCCCTGGGCGCGCGCTTCGGCGATCGAATTGATGACCGCCGGACGCTCGACGGATTTCAGGCGCTGCAATTCTCCGCGAAGTTGATCTGCGCCGCGCTTGGTCAAGGGAATCGTGCTCATAAACAACTCGTTCAGCCGCTTGGGGCCGTATTGATGCCGCCCGCGCCTGCGCGGACGGCCATAAAAAAAATTCCGCGGTTAAGTGCATTCCGCGAGGGTGGCGGCGCATGCGTGCGCAGCCTGAAGACCCTGTTGGAACGCCGCTTAACCGCGGCACATTCAGCTGTTTGCCTGCCTCGTTACGTATTGGACAGGCAAAGGAAGCCTTAGTTTAGGCGAGCGTGGAGGCCTTGTAAATCATAGACTTCCAGGTTCTTCAGGTAGCGCAGACCCTCGACGGCGGCGCGCGCGCCGGACATCGTGGTGTAGTACGTGACCTTGTTCGCCTGCGCGCTCATGCGGATCGAACGCGAGTCGGCGATCGCCGCGCGGGTTTCGTCGACGGTCGTGAACACCAGCGAAATCTCGCCGTTCTTGATCATGTCGACGATGTGCGGACGGCCGTCCTTCACCTTGTTGACGACCTTGACCGGCACGCCGGCCGCTTCGATCGCCGCTGCCGTGCCGCGCGTGGCGACCAGACCGTAGCCGAGTTCGTGCAGCATGCGCGCGACTTCGACGGCCTTCGGCTTGTCCGAATCCATCACCGTGATGAAAACGGTGCCCGACTCCGGCAGACGCGAACCGGCCGCGAGCTGCGACTTGAACAGCGCTTCACCGAAGGTCTTGCCCACGCCCATCACTTCGCCGGTCGAACGCATTTCGGGTCCGAGCACCGGATCGACTGCCGGGAACTTGATGAAGGGGAACACCGCTTCCTTCACGCTGAAGTACGGCGGCACGACTTCCTTCGTCACGCCCTGGTCGACCAGCTTCTGGCCGACCATCGCCCGCGCCGCGATCTTCGCGAGCGGCAGGCTGGTCGCCTTCGACACGTACGGCACCGTACGCGACGCACGCGGATTCACTTCCAGCACGTAGATGATGTCCTTCTTCGAACCGTCGTCCTGCGGCACCTGCTGGATCGCGAACTGCACGTTCATCAGGCCGACCACGTTCAGCGCCTTCGCCATGGCGGCGGTTTGACGCTTGAGCTCGGTCACCGTTTCCTGCGACAGCGAGTACGGCGGCAGCGAGCAAGCCGAGTCGCCCGAGTGCACGCCCGCCTGTTCGATGTGCTCCATCACGCCGCCGATGAACACGTCCGTGCCATCCGAAATGCAGTCCACGTCGCATTCGATCGCGTCGTTCAGGAAGCGGTCGAGCAGCACCGGCGAGTCGTTCGACACCTTCACGGCCTCGCGCATGTAGCGCTCGAGATCGCGCGGCTCGTGGACGATTTCCATCGCGCGGCCGCCCAGCACGTACGACGGACGCACGACGAGCGGGTAGCCGATTTCGTCGGCGAGCTTGAGCGCTTCGTCTTCGGCGCGTGCGGTACGGTTCGGCGGCTGACGCAGGTTCAAGTCCTGCAGCAGCTTCTGGAAGCGCTCGCGGTCTTCGGCCGCGTCGATCATGTCCGGCGAGGTGCCGACGATGGGCACGCCGTTCGCCTCGAGGTCGAGCGCGAGCTTCAGCGGCGTCTGGCCGCCGTACTGCACGATCACGCCAACCGGCTTTTCGAGATCGACGATTTCGAGCACGTCTTCGAGCGTGAGCGACTCGAAGTACAGACGGTCGGACGTGTCGTAGTCGGTCGACACCGTTTCCGGGTTGCAGTTGACCATGATCGTTTCGTAGCCGTCTTCGCGCATCGCGAGTGCAGCGTGCACGCAGCAGTAGTCGAACTCGATACCCTGGCCGATCCGGTTCGGGCCGCCGCCCAGCACCATGATCTTCTTGTTGTTCGTCGGGCTCGCCTCGCACTCTTCCTCATAGGTCGAGTACATGTAGGCGGTCTTGGTGGCGAACTCGGCCGCGCAGGTGTCCACGCGCTTGTAGACCGGGCGCACGTTCAGCTCGATACGACGCTTGCGCACGTCCGCGGCGTTGCTGCCCAGCAGCTTCGCCAGACGGCGATCCGAGAAACCGCTTTGCTTGAGGTACTTCAGCTCGTCCTTCGAGAGGCTTTCGAGCGTGCGGCCCTTCGCGGCTTCTTCCTTCTGGATGATCTGTTCGATCTGCGCGAGGAACCACGGATCGATTGCGGTTTCTTCGAAGATCTCTTCGCGCGTCATGCCCACGCGGAATGCGTCGCCCACATACCAGATGCGGTCCGGACCGGCTTCGCCGATCTCGCGGATGATCTCGTCGCGGCTCGTGGTCTTTTCGTCCAGACCGTCGACGCCGACTTCGAGACCGCGCAGCGCCTTCTGGAACGATTCCTGGAACGTGCGGCCAATCGCCATCACTTCGCCGACCGACTTCATCTGCGTGGTGAGGCGCGAATCGGCTTCGCGGAATTTTTCGAACGCGAAACGGGGGATCTTCGTGACGACGTAGTCGATGGTCGGCTCGAACGACGCCGGGGTCGCGCCGCCGGTGATTTCGTTCTTGAGCTCGTCCAGCGTGTAGCCGACGGCCAGCTTCGCCGCGACCTTGGCGATCGGGAAGCCCGTGGCCTTCGATGCCAGTGCCGACGAACGCGACACGCGCGGGTTCATTTCGATCACGATCATGCGGCCGGTCTTCGGATCGATCGAGAACTGCACGTTCGAACCGCCCGTGTCCACGCCGATCTCGCGCAGCACCGCCAGCGAGGCGTCGCGCAGGATCTGATATTCCTTGTCGGTGAGCGTTTGCGCCGGCGCGACCGTGATCGAGTCGCCGGTGTGGATGCCCATCGGGTCCAGGTTTTCGATCGAGCACACGATGATGCAGTTATCCGCCTTGTCGCGGACCACTTCCATCTCGTATTCCTTCCAGCCGAGCAGCGATTCCTCGATCAGCAGTTCGCGCGTGGGCGAGAGGTCGAGACCGCGCTTGCAGATCTCTTCGAACTCTTCGCGGTTGTACGCGATGCCGCCGCCCGAACCGCCGAGCGTGAACGACGGACGGATCACGACCGGATAGCCGCCCGTGCCGGTGAATTCGGCGATCTCGCCTTGCACCTTGAGCGCCTCTTCCATCGAGTGCGCGACGCCCGACTTCGCCGAACCGAGACCGATCTTGGTCATCGCGTCCTTGAACTTCTGGCGGTCTTCGGCCTTGTCGATGGCTTCCGGCGATGCGCCGATCAGCTCGACGTTGTACTTCGTCAGCACGCCGTGGTGATGCAGATCGAGCGCGCAGTTCAGCGCGGTCTGGCCGCCCATCGTCGGCAGGATCGCGTCCGGGCGCTCCTTCTCGATGATGCGCTCCACCACTTCCCACGTGATCGGCTCGATGTAGGTGACGTCGGCCGTGTTCGGGTCGGTCATGATCGTCGCCGGATTGCTGTTGACGAGGATGACCTTGTAGCCTTCTTCACGCAGCGCCTTGCATGCCTGCGCGCCCGAATAGTCGAACTCGCACGCCTGGCCGATGATGATCGGACCCGCGCCGATGATGAGAATGCTCTTGATGTCTGTCCGCTTGGGCATAACGCTCTCGCTAAATATTCCTGTGTCTTTTACGTCTGGCGGCTTGCCTGCTCTGCTCGCCGCCGGGTGCGCGCGTGGGCCGGATCGAAACCCGGCTCGCTGCGCACCCTGCTCTGCTCGTTCCTGCGGGCCGCGCTTACGCCCGGGCCTTGTCCATCAGCGCCGTGAAGCGGTCGAACAGGTAGCCGATGTCGTGCGGGCCGGGCGACGCTTCCGGGTGACCCTGGAAGCAGAACGCGGGCTTGTCGGTCAGCTCGAAACCTTGCAGCGTGCCGTCGAACAGCGAAACGTGCGTCACGCGCGCATTCGACGGCAGCGATGCGGCGTCGACCGCGAAGCCGTGGTTCTGCGACGTGATGACCACGCGGCCATCGCCGAGATCCTTCACCGGATGGTTCGCGCCGTGGTGGCCCGTCTTCATCTTGAGCGTCTTCGCGCCGACGGCGAGGCCCATGATCTGGTGACCGAGACAGATGCCGAACGTGGGGATGCCGCGCTCGATGAGCGTCTGTGCCGCCTTGATCGCGTAGTCGCACGGTTCCGGATCGCCGGGGCCGTTCGAGAGGAACACGCCGTCCGGGTTCAGCGCGAGCGCGTCCTCAGCCGTGGCTTGCGCCGGCAGCACCGTGACGTCGCAGCCGCGCTCGGCGAGCATGCGCAGGATGTTCTGCTTCACGCCGTAGTCGAACGCGACGACCTTGTACTTCGGCGCCGATTGCGTGCGGTAGCCTTCGCCCAGACGCCACTCCGTGGTGTTCCACGTGTAGGTCTTGTCGGTCGAGACGACCTTTGCGAGGTCCATGCCCGCGAGGCCCGGGAACGAGCGCGCGAGTTCGATCGCCTTGGCTTCGTCGTCGGAACCGGCGAGGATCGCGCCGTTCTGCGCGCCCTTGTCGCGCAGGATACGCGTGAGCTTGCGCGTATCGATACCGGCGATGGCGACCACGCCTTCGTCCTTCAGATACTGGCCGAGCGTGCGCTCCATGCGGAAGTTGGAGGCGAGCACGGGCAGGTCGCGAATGATCAGACCGGCGGCATGGACTTTCGTGGCTTCGACGTCTTCGGCGTTGACGCCGACATTGCCGATATGCGGATACGTGAGGGTGACGATCTGGCGAGCGTAGCTCGGGTCGGTCAGGATTTCCTGATAACCGGTGATAGCCGTGTTGAACACGACTTCGCCGATCGTATGGCCGGGCGCGCCGATCGAATAACCACGAAAGACCGTGCCGTCGGCGAGCGCGAGCAGAGCGGGAGAGAATGACGGCAACACGGGAGACTCCTTGGGGGAGCACCCTGTGCCGACCTGTTGTCCGACGTTGCGATCTTGCGACCTGGAGCGGCTGCGGCGTCGGCATCCTGTACGGCGGAATCAGGACGCGCGCGCGGCGCACTCGTTGCGCGGCTTATCCGTGCGTCTGGCAGTCTGGGCGCCGGGCCTGAAGGTGCGTTTGTGACGCTCGATCGGGCGGCAGCCGGCCATTTCGACGGTAAAGCGCGGGCGGCGGATGAACGGATGGGGGGAGGTAGGCGCTAGGGTGCGGGTTGATAAGCTCAAACCTTGAAATTATAGCGCGAAATTACCCTTTCCTTCAAATTTCGAGATGACGTCGGGCCATCGGCGCGGTGCCGGGAGGCGCCACGACGCCCTTTCCACTATAGGCGGCGCGGCGCGCAGGACAAATGGGGAGCGGGATCGGGCAAATTCGTCGTGCGCCTGTCATCGCGACGCTCGCGCCCTTTTATCTCCCGGCCGCCCCGCGCTTGTGGCAACAACTTGTGACAACAATCACGCGCACATCGAACGCACGCCCAACGCAATCCGGACACACCAACGAAAACGCCGTCACCTGGCGGGGTGACGGCGTCAAAAAGCTAGTAGTGATCGGAGCGAAACACCATGCGCTGCCCCCGCAACGCATAGCTGAGCACCCTACGCTGCCGCTATTTGGACTTGTGCTTCTGCGTGTGGGTGTCGGCCTTCGAGCGGCTCGCCGTACCCTTCGACGCCTTGCTGGGCGCTGCGCTGGAAGCCTTGGCCTTGACCGGTTCGGAAACCTTCACGACTTCGTTGCGCGCGCGACCGTGTTTCTTATCGTAGCGCGACTTCGAGCCGGTGTCTGCAATCCGGGTGCCGATGCGCTGCACGCCGCCACCGGAAACGTTCGTTGCCAGACGCTCGGGGCCCGGCTCGCTCGGCATCGACTTGCCGACCGGCACGTGCAGCACCAGCACCTGCCCCGGCGACGCGAGATCGCGATGCGTGCGGTTCCACGCCTTGAGCTGGCCGACCGAGACGCCGTAGCGGCTGGCGATCGTTTCCATCGACTGCTTGCGGCGCACGCGGATCAGCATCTTGCGCGTGTCGGGCACGTCCGGCTCCATCGCGAGCACGGCGCTTTCGGCGACGTCGGCGCTGATGTCTTCGTCGTCGCCGTCGTCGGTGCGCGGCACCACGAGCGTCGACCCGGGCTTCAGGCGCATGCCCGCCGGAATCTTGTTGACCGACATGAGCGTGTCCGCGTCCACGCCGATCTTCTGCGCGATGGCCGCCGGCGTGGCGCGCGAATCGGTGGTGTACACCGTCCACGACGAGAGCTGGCCCGAATACGACTTCAGGTTGCGCTCGAATGCGCTGGCGTTATCGAACGGCAGCAGGATCTGCGGGTCGGTCGCGCCGAGAATGACCGGCTTCTTGAACGACGGATTGAGCGAGCGGAACTCGTCGGGCGCCATGTTCGCGAGCTTGGCCGCGACATCCACGTCGATGTCGTGCGAGGTGGTGACGGTGACGAAATACGGGTGGTTCGGAATCGAAGGCAGCGTGAGACCGTACTGCTGCGGATTCATCACGATGTTCTTGACGGCCTGGAGCTTCGGCACGTAATTGCGCGTCTCGTTGGGCATGCGCAGGCTCTGGTAGTCGGTCGGCAGACCGGCGGCCTGGTTGCGCGCGATGGCGCGCTGCACGTTGCCCTCGCCCCAGTTGTACGCGGCGAGCGCGAGATACCAGTCGCCGAACATGTCGTGCAGACGCGAGAGGTAATCGAGCGCGGCGCTGGTCGAGGCCAGCACGTCGCGGCGCTCGTCCTGCCACATGTTCTGCTTGAGGTTGTAAGTGCGGCCCGTGCCCGGCACGAACTGCCACATGCCCGCGGCCTTCGCGACCGACAGCGCCTGCGGGTTATAGGCAGATTCGATGAACGGCAGCAGCGCAAGCTCGGTCGGCATATGGCGCGCTTCGAGCTCTTCGACGATGTGGTACAGATATTTTTGCGAGCGCTCGGTCATGCGCGCCACGTAGTCGGGACGCTCCGCATACCACTGCGCATTCA
The DNA here is from genome assembly GCF_046535315.1 of Paraburkholderia sp. SIMBA_027. Lineage (NCBI taxonomy): Bacteria > Pseudomonadati > Pseudomonadota > Betaproteobacteria > Burkholderiales > Burkholderiaceae > Paraburkholderia > Paraburkholderia sp. SIMBA_027. The sequence goes on along the minus strand of NZ_JAWRWY010000008.1, from coordinate 127,867 downwards.
TGTCGACCAGATCGCTCTGCAGATCGGGCATCTGGAAGCCGCGGCGAATACGACCCCAAAGGTCGGCGTCCGGGCTCGTGAGCTGATCGACCGAGCCGTTATCGACGTTAATCGTTTCTTTCGCTGCGGAAGTCTTACGGATCTGGTCGGCGCGCGCCTGGGGGTCGGCGGGAGAAAGAGAGCTGGCTGAATTCGCCGCAGGCCCGCCGCTCGCGCACGCGGCGAGCATGAGGACCAGCAGCGCACTTAGGATAAATCGCATGAACGTCTACATCCGCAAGGCTGGAATTTGCAGCCGATAGTACGGAACGCACACGTTTCCGTCAATCGGAATAATTGGAAAAAGCCATGCAAATCCGCAGCTTGGGTGTGGTTCCATACGTTTGGGTTGAGCATACCCACGCATCGCAGTGGGTCAGCGGAACCTTCAGCGGAACCTGTTCTTCCATTCGCGCATCAGCGTGAATGCGGCCAGCCGGTCGGGCACCGTTTCATGCAGCGCGTCGGCAAGCGTGGCCTGCACGGCGGGATCGTCGGCGCGCAGGAAAGGATTCACCGCGCGCTCGTGGGCGATCGTGGTCGGCAAGGTCGGCACACCGCGTTCGCGCAGCGCCGAAGCCTTCGCGCTCCAGTCGTGCAGCGCGGCGTTGTCCGGATCGCAGGCGAGCGCGAAACGAATGTTAGAAAGCGTGTATTCGTGGGCGCAATGAACCTGTGTGTCGCCGGGCAACGCGGCAAACGAATCGAGCGACGCGAGCATCTGCGCGGGCGTGCCTTCGAACAGGCGGCCGCAACCGCAGGCGAACAGCGTGTCGCCGCAAAAAAGATGGGGCACGGCGTTCAGTGAACCCGCCGCCTGAAAATAGGCGATGTGTCCGCGCGTGTGGCCCGGTACATCCATCACCTTCAGATCGAGCGCGGGCGCTTCGATGCGCACCGTGTCGCCGCCACGCACGCGCGTGACGAACGGATCGAGCGGACCGAGTGCCTCGCCGGCCGGGCCGTAGACGGGCACGCGCTCATCCGAAAGGAGATCGGCCACTCCGCCGACGTGGTCGTTGTGGTGATGGGTGAGTAAAATAGCGCAGAGCCGCCAGCCTCGTTTCGCCACATAATCGCGAACCGGCGCGGCGTCGCCCGGATCGACGGCGACGGCATTGCGGCCGTCCGACACGACCCAGATGTAGTTATCTTCAAAAGCCGGAACCGGCACGTATTCGAGCGCAGCGGAAGACGCGCGCGCGTGCTCAAGCGGACTCTTCATGGGGCGACGTACTCTTCGACATGTCTGACCGAACGATTATAGACTGGCCCGCCTGGACCGCTTCGCCCGCCGGAAGGTACGTGCTCGACTGGGAGCAGGAGCAACTGGATCGCATGGTGTCGAACATTTTCGGCTACCATGCGCTGCAAATCGGCCTGCCGCAACTCGACGCGCTGCGCGAAAACCGCATGTCGTGCCGCGCGCTCGTGCTCGACGGCGCGAGCGCGGCCAGCGCGCCTTACGTTGCGCCGCTCGCGCCGGGCGGCTCGCATCACGCTTCGGTTCATGCAGGGCAGAACGCCGGCCGCATCGATACGAGCGCCGCGCCGTCGCTGCATGCTCCGGCCGGGCGCAGCACGATCTGGTGCGATCATCTCGATCTGCCGTTCGAGGCGCAGAGCGTCGACCTGATCGTGATGCCGCACACGCTCGAATTCACGAGCGACCCGCACCGCCTGCTGCGCGAAGCCGAACGCGTGCTGATGCCCGAGGGCCAGCTCGTGATCGTCGGCTTCAACTCGCTGTCGCTGTGGGGCGCGCGTCAGTCGGCGGGCAAACTCACGGGCCGCCCTTTCCTGCCCGCGCGTCAGGACCTGATCGCCTTCACGCGTCTGAAAGACTGGATCAAGCTGCTCGGCTTCGAACTCGAACGCGGGCGCTTCGGCTGCTATCGGCCGCCGCTTTCGACCGACAAATGGCTCGGCCGCTATGGCTTCATGGAAGCCGCGGGCGACCGCTGGTGGGCGATCTTCGGCGCGGTCTACATGATCACGGCGATCAAGCGCGTGCGCGGCATGCGCCTCGTCGGACCGCTGAAGGTCAAGAAACCGGTGCTGGCGCCGAGCCTGAAGGCCGCGGCCACCACCCCTTCCCCTACACGCAACAAGGACTCATGAGCACACCCGACTTCGTCGAAATCTTCACGGACGGCGCCTGCAAGGGCAACCCTGGCCCCGGCGGCTGGGGCGCGCTGCTGCGCTTCGGCGCGCAGGAAAAGGAACTGTTCGGCGGCGAGGCCGGCACGACCAACAACCGCATGGAGCTGATGGGCGTGATCGCCGCGCTCGAAGCGCTCAAGCGCCCGTGCAAGGTAATCGTGCACACCGATTCGCAATATGTGCAGAAAGGCATCAGCGAATGGATTCACGGCTGGAAAAAGAAGAACTGGATGACCGCCGCGAAAACGCCCGTCAAGAACGACGACCTGTGGAAGCGCCTCGACGCGCTCGTCGCGCAACACGAGGTGGAGTGGCGCTGGGTCAAGGGCCACGCCGGCCATCCGGAAAACGAGCGCGCCGACGCGCTCGCGAACCGCGGCGTCGCCACGCTCACCGAACTCTGAGCCTTTAAAACGCGGCGCGTCCTGTCCGCCGACACGCGCGCCGCCCACGCAATCCTGTTTCAAACGCCATGCGCCAGATCATTCTCGATACCGAAACCACCGGCCTGAACGCCCGCACGGGCGACCGCATCATCGAAATCGGCTGCGTCGAGCTCGTGAACCGCCGGCTCACGGGCAACAACCTGCACTTCTACATCAACCCGGAACGCGACAGCGACCCCGGCGCGCTCGCGGTGCACGGCCTGACCACCGAATTCCTCTCCGACAAGCCGAAATTCGCCGAAGTCGCGAACGAGATTCTCGACTTCATTCGCGGCGCGGAACTGATCATTCACAACGCGCCGTTCGACATCGGCTTTCTCGATGCCGAACTTGCGATGGTCGGCCAGCCGCCGCTCAAGCAGCATTGCGGCGAGGTGATCGACACGCTGGTGCAGGCCAAGCAGATCTTCCCGGGCAAACGCAATTCGCTCGATGCGCTGTGCGACCGCTTCGGCATCAGCAACGCGCACCGCACGCTGCACGGCGCACTGCTCGACTCGGAACTGCTCGCCGAAGTCTATCTGGCGATGACGCGCGGCCAGGAAAGCCTCGTGATCGACATGTCGAGCGCGCACGACGCGAACGATGCCGGCGCCGCGCCGCGCGTGCGCTTCGAGACGCTCGCGCTGCCCGTGATCGCCGCGAGCGCCGACGAGATCAGCGAGCACGACGCCCTGCTCGACGGCCTCGACAAGGCGCTCAAAGGCACCTCGGTCTGGCGCACACAGCCCGTCGTCGAAGAAAATTCGGGTACTGTGCAAAATACTTAAAAAAGGGCTTTACAAGACTGAAAATGCCCGGCATAATCTGAATCTCTTCGGGTGGTTAGCTCAGCGGTAGAGCACTGCCTTCACACGGCAGGGGTCACTGGTTCGATCCCAGTACTACCCACCAGGATTCTGGTGTTGGTAAAGACAAGCACCGAAGATAAAAAGCCCCGTTGCGCAAGCAACGGGGCTTTTTTCATTTGCGGCCATCGGTTCGGATTGCTGATGAATGGCGTCCGGGGCACTTCCGCGCGGGCGTCCCGTTACGACGCGCCGTCCGCGCCCATTCCCGCCAGCCCGATACCGCGCGCCATGCCGGTCGCGGCAAACACCATCACCACGAGCAACAGCGTCTGCCACCTGCCGATGCGTGCGTATTTCGGCGCGTGCGTGAGATCGGGCACGTCGCCGTTTTTGACGGCGTTGCGCCAGCGCAGGAGCGCCATCATCGGAGCGATTTCGAGCAGAAGGATCAGCACGAGCGCGCCCATCTTCACGTGAAAGAGCGGTTCGTGCAGGTAGTAGTCCGCGCCCTTCTCGAAGCCGCCGAACGCACGCATCGCGCCCGTGACGATCAGCACCAGCGCCGAGCCGCCCCAGCCGTTATCGGCGCTGAAGATGGCGGGCAGCCCTTCTGTCGAGGTGCAGCGGCGCAGACCGCGCGAGCGCCGCACGATCGAGGCGAGCGCGAAACCGAAGGCCAGCAGATGAATGGCGGCAAGCAACCAGCGGACTAGCATGGCGACTCCTTCGAAGCGGCGATGGATCGGCAAGCTGGGGCGGAGCGCGCTCCGCGGTGACGGCGGAAATCGTAAAGACGATCGAAGCAGAGACAAGCAGAAGGAATAGCAGAAACGCGAGAAACCAGGCGGCAACCCGCGACGCGGCGAACCGCGCTCGCGCATCAAGCCTGTTTCAGCGCGGCATCCAGCGCGCGGGCGGCCACGCGGTCGCCCTCGGTCATAAGACGGATGCGGAACACGGTCTGACGGTTGTGCCCCGCCGCGGCCGGCGAGTCCCACATCAATGCGATTTTCGGACGGCGGTCGTGCGACGACGCAGCCGTCTGAACCGGCGCGATCAGCGCGATCTGCGTACTTGGCGTGGGTGCCGTGGCCGGTGCAGCCGGAACCACGGGCGCAGCCGACTCAGCCGACGCCGCCAGCGTGGTCTCGGCATCGAGCGGTGCGTGCGCCGGTATCACCGGCTCGCCGACCGGTTCGCTGACCGGCGCGGCGCCCACGCCGCCCGGCTCACCCGCCCGCCCAGGATTCGATCCATCCCGCACCCGCGCGCCGCCGGGCCAGCGCACCGACAACTCGCGCGCGTCATACTGGCCGAGCTTGCGGCTTTCGAGCCAGACCACCGTCGTGCGCGTCGCGACATCGATCGAGACCGCATAGCGTCCGATCGCAAAACGCCGCGCCGCGAAGTTCGACCGCCACAGCGCCCGCGGACGGCAGATCCACACAACGGCCGCGTACAGCGCGGGCAGCACCACGAGCCAGCCGTTGGTCTCGGCGGCGGCGTGCACGGCGCGACGCCAGCCCGCCATCCAGACGAAGGCGCCGATCGACCAGAGCGCGAACAGACAACCGAAAACGCCGAAGAAGCGCAGCGCCTGACGCAGCCATTGCGGCAGCGGATGGAACGGACGCTCCACGCGCGCCTTCGCGCCCGGCAACACGATCAGCAGAAACAGGAAGACGAGATTCAGACACGCGACCGGCGACGAGGCCATTCCCTCGAGCGCCGCGATGAAATTCATCTGCGCCATCGAATGGAGCCAGCGCGCAAGGATCACGAGACCGATCGCGCGCAACGCGAACATCGTGCCGGCACCGGGAACGGTGACGGCGCGCGTCGGTCGGGTTCTTGCCAAGGCACTTCTCCTGATGTCGCTGTCGTAAAAAAAGGCCGCCAATTTCGCGGAACGGCCATTATAGGGACATTGCCGCCGCCCCTCACGCTCGCAGCCGGTGAGAACCGTTACGTGCGGCGTAAATGTAACAACGCCCCAGTGCAAGGCACTGAGGCGTTGTGAAAACTCGCGCGAGCCGTCAGACGACGGCCCGAACCGCGCGCTTAGCTGGCGTTGACCTCGCGCAGCACGGTGCGGCGCTTCTGGCGCAGCATTTCTTCGTACACGGCGACGTAGTTCTTCGCCATGACCTTCGACGAGAAACGCGATTCGAACGCGCCGCGCACCTTCTCGCGCGACAGCGTGGACAGGCGCTTGACCGCCGCGACCGCGCTGATTTCGTCTTCGACGACGAAACCCGACACGCCGTTGTCGATGACTTCCGGCACCGAACCGCGCTTGAACGCGATGACCGGCGTGCCGCAAGCCATGGCTTCGATCATGACCAGACCGAAGGGCTCCGGCCAGTCGATCGGGAACACCAGCGCGTGCGCGTTGCCGAGGAATTCACGCTTTTCGTGCTCGCCGATTTCGCCGATGTACTCGACGTGCGACTGCGCCATCAGCGGCTTGATGACTTCTTCGTAGTAGGCGCGGTCGGCCTTGTCGATCTTGGCGGCGACCTTGAGCTTCATGCCGGCCTGACCAGCGATGCGGATCGCCTTGTCCAGACCCTTCTCCGGCGAAACGCGGCCGAGGAAGGCGAGATAGCCCGGTTCGACGTTTTCGATCGGACGCAGCACGTCTTCCGGCAGGCCGTGGTAGACGGTCTGTTGCCAGTTGGCTTGCTGCAGCGGCAGGCGCTGGTTGTCCGAGATCGAGACGACCGGCACGTCGCTGAACGCGTTGAAGATCGGTTGCAGTTCCGGCAGGTCCAGGCGGCCGTGCATCGTCGTGACGAAAGGCACTTCCTGACGCTGGAACAGCGAGAACGGGTAGTAGTCGATGTGGAAATGCAGCACGTCGAATTCATGCGCGCGGCGGCGCACTTCTTCGAGCAGCAGCATGTGCGGAGCCATCACGTCGCGAATCGTGGGGTCGAGGCGCAGCGCCTGCGGCCAGAAAGCTTCGAGCTTCGCCGAGGTAATCGAATCGCCGCTCGCGAACAGCGTAACATCGTGACCCTGTTCGACCAGCGCTTCGGTCAGGTAGGAGACCACCCGTTCCGTGCCGCCGTACAGCTTGGGAGGAACCGCCTCGTGCAACGGAGCGATTTGAGCGATTCGCATAGTGGTGAACTCCTTCCTCGTAATAAATCGGGCAAAGTACTGCAAGTTTGACAATCGACCTCGCGAGCCGCGGCGTGTTTGCCGCTCGCCCTGCCAGGCGTTCCGTACCGCTAACCGCGCCGGATGCCCGGCACACAGACCGACGCAGTTGTCTCGTGACGGATCGTCACGCGCGGCGGCTCAGGCGGTAAACGCGCAGGGGTCGCTGTCGTTGACACAAAAGCTGTCAATTTCCCTACGCCGTTCGAGTCGGCATTATCGGGGTTTGCACCCATAGCCGGCTAGAACATTTCAAAGTCTTTACGTTGTTACAAACTGGAAACACTCCGCAACCCCCTGTTTTTAAAGACAGTTATAGATTAAGGGAGCGCTTCCGGCCGGCGCGTGGCGCTGGCAACCGGAACCGGGCCGTCACACGCCGTCTGGCGCGTGACGCATGCGACATCTTACGAATCGCACGCGTGAATCCTGGTCCACTGTGGGACACTGACGCAGACCGTTCGCGAACCGTTCGCGCGATGTTCACAAACTGTTTGCAGACTGTTCGGATAACGCGATGCGACAGCGCATCGAAGAATGCCGAACGCAATTCATAATTGTATCTCTAAAAAGGCCGGGAAAACCTGCTGAACCTTGGCCACGACACCTTGCAGGAAGGCACACCGGTTGCCGCGTAGTCGCGATAAGATGCGCGCGCATCAGGCACGGGGCATGCGCCCCGCGTAATGGATGTTTACAATGCGGATATTCCGTCAGGTTTGCCGCAGCGCCTTCCTATTTCTTTTTTCCACCTCGTACGGACGAAGCTCCGTCAGACCGACCACCGATCAATTGGAACATCTGACCATCGCCCAGCGTAACGCCCACAACGCAAAGCTCGCGAGCTATGCGCGGCGGCCGCTCGCGTTCCTTTTCCGCTACATCAAGCGCCATCCGTTCGCCCACGCCGTCGTGCTCGCCAGCGTGTTCGCGGCTGTCGGGTGCGCGCTCGCTTCGCAGTACGCGATCAAGCATCTGATCGACGTGCTCGGTACCGGCCGTCACCATCCTGGTCCGCTGTGGACCGCGTTCGCGATCCTCGTGGGCCTGATCGCCGCCGACAACCTGCTCTGGCGGGTCGGCGGCTGGTTCGCCGCGCACACGTTCGTCGCCGTCACCGGCGACCTCAGGCGCGACCTGTTCCAGTATCTGAGCGGCCACTCGCCCACTTATTACTCGGAGAAACAGCCCGGTACGCTCGCCAGCCGGATCACCGCCACCTCGAACGCCGTCTATACGGCCGAGAACACCACCGCCTGGAACGTGCTGCCGCCGTGCATCGCGGTGGCGGGCGCGATCGTCATGATCATCGCCGTGAATCCGCTGATGGCGGCCGGTCTGTTGCTCTGCTCGGCGATCCTCTCGGTGATCCTGTTCAAGCTGGCCGGTCGCGGCTCGGCGCGCCACCATGCGTTCGCCTCCCGCGCGGCCGCCGTGGACGGCGAGCTCGTCGACGTGATCGGCAACATGGCGCTCGTGCGCGCCTTCGGCATGACGTTTCGCGAGCAGAAGCGCTTCGGTTCGACCGTCAAGGCCGAACTGGACGCGCGCCGCCAGAGCCTGCTCTACCTCGAAAAGCTGCGTCTGCTGCACGCCGTGATCACGGCCATGCTCTCGGCCGGCCTGCTCGGCTGGGCGCTGTGGCTCTGGGATCAGGGCAAGGCCACGTCGGGCGACATCGTGCTCGTGAGCTCGCTGGGCTTCACGATCCTGCACGGCACGCGCGACCTGGCCGTGGCGCTCGTCGACGTGACGCAGCACGTGGCGCGTCTCGCTGAAGCCGTGCAGACGCTGCTGGAGCCGCACGGCATGCCCGACCGCGACGACGCGAGCGAGCTCGTCGCGCAAGGCGGCCGCGTGGACTTCGAAGGCGTGACCTTCGCCTATCCGCACCGCAAGCCGATTCTCGATCACTTCGATCTGCAGATTCAGGCGGGCCAGCGCGTGGGCCTGATCGGCAAGTCGGGCGCGGGCAAGACCACGGTGCTCGCCCTGCTCCAGCATTTCTACGAGACCCAGGGCGGCGCGATCAAGATCGACGGCCAGAATATCGCGCACGTGACGCAGGACAGCCTGCGCCACGCCATCGCGCTGGTGCCGCAGGACATCTCGCTGCTGCACCGCTCGATCTACGAAAACATCGCCTATGGGCGCCCCGAGGCGAGCCGCGAGGAAGTGCTCGCCGCCGCCCGCGAGGCGCGCTGCGCCGACTTCATCGAGGCGATGCCCGAAGGCTACGACACGATCGTGGGCGACCGCGGCGTGAAGCTCTCGGGCGGCCAGCGCCAGCGCATCGCCATCGCGCGCGCGATCCTCAAGAACGCGCCGATCCTGCTGCTCGACGAAGCCACTTCGGCACTCGACAGCGCGTCGGAAGAAGCGATCCAGCAGGCGCTCGACCGTCTGATGGTGGGCCGCACCGTGATCGCCATCGCGCACCGTCTGTCGACGCTGCAGAACTTCGACCGCATCATCGTGATGAGCGCGGGCAAGGTGATCGACGACGGTAATCCCGATGAGTTGCGCAACCGTCCGGGCCTCTATCGCGAACTGCTCGCGAAGCAGTACGGCAAGGGCTCGACGCTGCATCTCGGCAACAAGAAGGCCGACGAAAAACACGTCGCCTGAGTTGCTTGCAAACGTCATTCGCGTCTATCGCTCGCGAATTTCACTCGCGAGATTCAGACGCAAAAAAAGCCGCTTCGAAAGAAGCGGCTTTTTTCTTTGGCGGGTACGTTACCGCGAATGTAGCGCCCTCGCCCGCACCACGCGCCGGACGCTCAAGCGACCGAGCGTTTGGGCACGTCCGTGAGATCGCGCATGAAGCGGTCGCGCCACACCGAGACGTTGTTCTCGCGCAGTTGCACCATCATGTCGTTGTAGCGCGCGAGGCGCTCGGCGAGCGGCATCGCCAGCGCCTTGCCGAGCGCGTCGGCCATGCCGTCGATGTCGAGCGGATTCACGATCAGCGCGCCGCCCAGCTCCTGCGCCGCGCCCGCGAAACGCGACAGCACCAGCACGCCCGGATTTTCGGGATCCTGCGCGGACACGTATTCCTTCGCCACGAGGTTCATGCCGTCGCGCAGCGGCGTGACGTAGCCCACGTGCGAGGCGCGGAACAGCGCGGCGAGCACGGCGCGTTCGTATTGACGATGGATGTACCAGATCGGCGTCCAGTCCAGTTCGGCGAAGCGTCCGTTGATGCGCCCCGACTCCGCTTCGAGCCGCAGACGGATGTCCTGATACGCGTGCAGGTCGGCGCGCGTGGGCGGCGCGATCTGCACGAACGACACCTTGTTGCGCTGCGCCGGCGCACTTTCGAGCAGCCGTTCGAAGGCGCGAAAACGCTCGACGAGCCCCTTCGAGTAATCGAGGCGGTCGACGCTCATGATGACCTTGCGGCCATGCAGCGCCGCCTTCAGCGTGCGCACCGGCTTGCCGCGCTCGCCGGCTTTGGCGAGTTCGGCCACTTCGTCGGGATAGACGCCGATCGGGTAATCGTTCGCGGCCAGCGTCTTGCCGAAGGCCGTGATCTGCGTGAGACCGTCGGCGCGCTTTTCGACCGAGCCGTCCGCCTCGTTGACGATGTAATCGCAGAACGCGCGCAGATCGGGCTTCGTCTGAAACCCGAGCAGATCGAACGAGCACAGCGCCTCGACCAGTTCGCGATGCGGCGGCACCGCCAGCAGCACCTGCGACGCCGGAAACGGAATGTGCAGGAAGAAGCCGATGCGGTTCTTCACGCCCGCCGCGCGCAGCGCCTGCGCGAACGGGATCAGGTGATAGTCGTGAACCCAGATGACGTCGTCGTCGTGCAGCAGCGGCACGAGCTGTTGCGCGAGCCACGCATTCACGCGGCAATAGCCTTCGTAGTCGTGGCGGTCGTACTGGACCAGATCGGCGCGATAGTGAAACGCGGGCCACAGCGTGGCGTTCGAGAAGCCGCGATAGTACTGGTCGTAGTCGCGGCGCAGCAGGCCGATGGTCGCGAACGTGACGGGGCCGCGTTCTTCGAGCTGGATGCCCGGCTGGCCGGACGACAGCACGTCGCCGCTCCAGCCAAACCACATGCCGCCGGTTTCCTTGAGTGCGTCGTACACGCCGACCGCGAGACCGCCGGCGGCCGGGCCGCCTTCGGAAATCGGCGCGACCCGGTTCGACACGATGATCAGTCGGCTCATGAGATGCAGGTTCCGTGCTGGGAGTGAAACAGATGCGCCGGACCAGCCGGCGCGAGAAGCGAGAGAGACAACGCGCGCAACGCCATCAGGCGCCGCGCGCCGCAGCGACCAGTGCGGTGAGCCAGGCGAGCAGCGCCTCGACCGAGTCGACGCGCGTGCTGGCGATCGTGTCGCCGCCGCCGACCTTGATCGACAGACCGCCGAATTCGTTGACCACGGCGAAGCCCTTCTCGTCGGTCAGATCGTCGCCGGCGAACACCGGCGTGCGGCCCGCGAACGGCGGTTCGTCGAGGAACGCACGCAGCGCGCGGCCCTTGTCGACGTCCTTGGGCTTGATTTCGTAGACCATCTTGCCGGGCTGGAGCACGTAGGCGTCGGCGAATTCGGCGGCGAGCGCCTCCGTGGCCACGCGCGCCGCGTTGCCGTGCTCCGGCGCGTTGCGGTAATGGAGCGCGAGCGCCGCGCCCTTGATCTCCAGCAGCGTGCCCGGATGCATGCGCACGACTTCCGCGAGCACCTGCTCCATGTGCAGCAGGCGCGCGTCGTGAAAACCGACGCGCTGCGTGTCGCCATTCGCGTCGCGTCGCTCGGCGCCATGCAGGCCCGCGATCGGCAGGTCGGGCATGGCGAGAAAGTCGTCGATGCTGTCGATGCCGCGCCCGGAGACGATCGCCACCGCTCCGCTCGTCGCGCGGCGCAGTTCGGCGAGTTGCGCCAGCATGTCGGGATGCACGAGCACGCCGTCGGGCGTGGGCGCGAGTTCGACGAGCGTGCCGTCGAAATCGAAGAAAAATGCCGTCTTGTCGAACGGCAGTGCTGCGGGAAGTGCTTGCGGAATTGCGTGCATTACGGCCTTTTCACCCCTCGGCGCGTGCGCCGGATATCGGTTCGGCAGACGCGTGCGCCTGCCTGGGAAAGTGTGCGAATCTTACCGCGACTGCCTTTAATTATCGAGAAAACGGCCCTGCGGACGCGTTTTGACACACTTTCTTGCACAAAAAGTGGCCTGGACGCATCGCCTGGCTGGCGACGCCTGAGCGCCCGCCGATGTGGCATTTTGTCCCCGTTTCGGCAGCGGCACGCCGCCCGGACGAAGCACGCGCGGCAGCGAGGCCGCAATTTTGCTACAGTCCACCGGCATGACGCAGGGCCGACCGCTACGCCCAGCCGGGCTTCACGGTCCGTCCGCGCCGGTCGACCTCCTCAAAGCAACGCTTTCCCGAGACAGCCTTTGATCCGCCCGTTCGCCGACTCCCCTCCCTCGCGCCACGCTCGCCGAACAGCGCGCGCCGCGCAGCGGTTCGTCGCGACGATCGCTTCATGGGGCGCCGCATTAACCGCTGCTGCGCTACTCGGCGCCTGCTCGCATCCGGCCGAACCGTGGCAGTTGACCGACGTCCAGGGCCATCTGCCCGACCTCGCCTTCACGCTCACCGCCGACAACGGCCAGCCGATGACGGCCCGCGACCTGCGCGGCCAGACCGCGCTCGTCTACTTCGGCTACACGCATTGTCCGGACGTGTGTCCGGAAACGATGGCGCGGCTGATGCAGGTCATAGCGAATCTCGGACCCGACGCGCAGCACGTGCGGATACTCTTCATCTCCGTCGATCCCGCGCGCGACACGCCGGGCGGCTTGCACGCCTACGTAGGCGCTTTCGATGCGCAGCACGCGCTCGGCCTCACGGGCAGCGACGCGCAGGTGGAAGCGCTCGCGAAACGCTATCGCGTCGCGTATCAGATGGAGAAGCGCGACCCGGACGGCAGCTACGAAGTCACGCACAGCTCGGCCGTCTATGTGTTCGACGCGCAGGGCCACGCGCGCCTGCTCGCCACCGACCGGGACACAGCGGCCGCAATCGCGCAGGACGTGCGCCGCATCATCGACACGCCCGCATGACGGCGAATGACGGCTAAGGACGGCTAGCTACGTGCCGCGCGCAACATGAACCGATTTCCCGCACCACCCGCAACAGGAACTGCCATGACGATGAAACTCAAGTCCCTCACCGCAACGTTCGGCTTCGCGCTTGCCTGCTCGTTCAGCGCGTTCGCGCCCGCAGCGCACGCCGCCGACGTGGCGATCAGCGCGCAGAACGCATGGGTGCGCTGGCTGCCGAACGATCTGCCGGCGGCGGGCTATGTCACGCTCAAGAATGATGGCGAGAAGCCCATCGATCTCGTCGGTGTATCGAGCGACGACTACGGCATGGTGATGCTGCATCAGACCGTGTCGAACGGATCGACACAGAAAATGGTGATGGTTCACAAGGCGACGGTGCCCGCGCACGGCACGCTCGACATCACACCGGGCGGCTATCACCTGATGCTCGAGCATGCGAAGCACAAGGTCGCGCCGGGCGACACGGTGCACCTCAAACTGAAGTTCTCGGATGGCGCGACGCTCGACACGCCGTTCGCGGTGAAGCCGCCGTCGCAGCAGTAACGCGTCGCGGACGCTTCAAAGCGCCTCCACTCAGCGCCTCGCGATGAACCCGAGCAGAATCCCGCGATGAACCCGAGCAGAATCCCGCGATGAACCCGCTCTACTGGCTCGATCCCTGGGAACCCTCGCCGACCGTCGTGATCGCGATCGGCGTGGCGGCGCTGCTATTCGTGCGCGGGCAGCACAAGGCGCGCGTCACGCTCGCGCGCCGGCTTTCGTTCTGGTTCGGACTCGGCGCGCTCTACATCGCGCTGCATACGCGGCTCGATTACTTCTTCGAGCACGAGTTCTTCATGCATCGCGCGCAGCATCTCGTGCTGCATCATCTCGGGCCATTCTTCATCGCCCTCTCGTACCCCGGCGCGGCGCTGCGCGCGGGCATTCCGTTCGCGTGGCGTCAGCGCTTCGTGCGGCCCGCGCTCGCCGCGCGGCCCGTGCGCATCGCGCTCGACGTGGTGATGCATCCCGTCGTCGCCGTGACGCTGTTCGTCGGACTGATCTATTTCTGGCTGCTCTCGCCGATTCACTTCGTCGCGATGCTCGACTGGCGGCTTTATCGCGTCATGAACTGGAGCATGGTGATCGACGGGCTGCTGTTCTGGTGGCTCGTGCTCGACCCGCGGCCCGCGCCGCCCGCGCGCCTCGCGCCAGGCAAACGCGTGCTGGTGGTAATCGCCGCGATTCCGCCGCAGATCGTGCTCGGCGCGTTCATCTTCTTCACGTCGCACGAGCTTTATCCGATTTACTCGATCTGCGGACGCGCGTTCACCTGGCTTTCGCCGATGCGCGATCAGCAGATCGGCGGCCTGTTGCTGTGGATTCCGGGCTCGATGATGAGCGTGATCGGCGCGCTGCTTGCGTTGCGCCACTGGATGCGCCTTTCCGCGCGCGGGCGTCTGCAGCGTACGCAGCCGAAGCGTGGCCGGGCACGCGCCGCGCAGCAGGAACAGCAGCAAGACAAGCCGCTGCGCACCTGAGCGATTCGGGCGTCAAACCATCAGGCCGAACGCATCCACACGTGCGGGATGCCGTCTTCGTCGTGAATCTCCGAAACCGGCGTGAAGCCGAATGCACCGTAGAACTTCTGCAGATGCGCCTGCGCATGCAGTCGCATGGGCACGCCCGGCCATTGACGCGCGCTGTGCGCGATCGCGCGTTCGAGCAGCCCGTTGCCGAGCTTGATGCCGCGAAATGCCGGCGACGTCACCACGCGGCCAATCCGCACGTCGGGATCGTCGGCGCTGGGCACCAGCACGCGCAGATAGCCCGCCAGCGCCCGCTTGCCGTCGCGCTCGCCCCAGGCGAACAGATGCCAAGCCGTGTCGTCCTCGCCGTCGATGTCGCCGTAGACGCAGTTCTGCTCGACCACGAACACGTCGGAGCGCAGCTTGAGCATGGCGTACACGTCACGCGCGCTGAGCGCATCGAAAGCTTGCCATTGCCAGTCGAGTTGAACGGTCGGCAATGCGGGGGACTGCGCGGTCATAAGAATTCCATCGAAGCTTGCTGAAAGGCCGATTATGCCTTGCGGCGCGAGCGAAACACTACTTGCGGCGGCGCGGCGTCTCGTACTTGCGCCAGTATTGAAACGGCTGTTCGTGCAGATCGATATCGAGTTCGACGATGCGCGCCTGCATGCGCTCCTGGGCGTCGGCGATCGCGCGGTTGTAGATGGCCGGCGCAATCTCTTCGAGAAAAAAACCCAGCAGACCGCCCGCGGCGATATTGCCGATCGGTTCCTCCATGTTGGCTTCGAAGTAACGCTGGATCGACGCGATTGCGAGCGTGCGCTCTTCGTCGGGAAGTTCGATGGACATGGCGGAGATCCGTGGGAAGCGATCCGCTATTGTGCACGCGCGATGACGACGCGCGCGCGGCGATCGATGGCGCATCCGCGAAGAAGAAAAGCGGCGAACGGAAAGCAGAAAAAGAAAAAGCCACCCGAAGGTGGCTTTTTCTTGAACTACTTGGAGGCGCGAGCCGGAGTCGAACCGGCCTACACGGCTTTGCAGGCCGCTGCATAACCGCTTTGCTATCGCGCCAAAAGCGGACTGTTCGATGTCTGGGGCGCAGAAAACTGCTTGCGCTCACAACTACCGACAGATTTTTGCGATGGCCTTGCGGCCCACCAAACAAAAGGGGAAGCGCTGCTTCCCCGAGAATCTGGAGCGGGAGACGAGTCTCGAACTCGCGACCTCAACCTTGGCAAGGTTGCGCTCTACCAACTGAGCTACTCCCGCATATTTACTGCTTCACTACTCTTTGCTGCCGATACTTCGTTTCACAGTTTAGCAAAACGCCGCATCCAGAATCTGGAGCGGGAGACGAGTCTCGAACTCGCGACCTCAACCTTGGCAAGGTTGCGCTCTACCAACTGAGCTACTCCCGCGTATTTGCTGCCTTACTACCTTCGCCGCTGATTGACTGCTTATCTTCGGCTATTTCCTGCTATCTCCACCGCATCTGCTTCGTTTGCTGCTTGTCGTGCAGCGGAGAAGTGAGATTATGTATAACCCGCTGAATCGTGTCAACCCCTTCGTGTGATCTTTTTGGAAAAAGATTCGCGCCGGGGTCGATTCGTGTCGATGGCGGTCGATCACAGGATCGATCGACCGCGCGAATCTCCCTTGCTTAGAGGCTTCCGCGCTCGCGGATCTGCGGCCATGCGAGCTTCATGTAATAGAGCATCGACCAGATCGTCAGCACCGCTGCCACGTAGATGAGCCACGTGCCCCACACGCGCGAATCGAACAGCGTCTTGCCGTCGAGCGTGAGCGGCGCGTAGAACAGCAGCATCGGAATCGCGACCATCTGGCACGCCGTCTTGAACTTGCCGAGCTGATTCACCGCCACGCTCTTCGAAGCGCCGATCTGCGCCATCCACTCGCGCAGCGCCGAAATCGCAATCTCGCGGCCCACGATCACCAGCGCGATCACCGCGTCGAGACGCTGCAGGTGCACGAGCACGAGCAGCGCGGCCGTGACCATCAGCTTGTCGGCGACCGGATCGAGGAACGCGCCGAACGACGAGGTCTGGTTCCACTTGCGGGCGAGATAGCCGTCGAACCAGTCGGTCAGCGCCGCGAGGATGAAGATCCACATGGCTGCGACATTCTGATGCATCGGGCTCAGCACCGACTGCGGCAGATAGAACACGCCCACTACGAGCGGAATCGCCACGATCCGCAGCCACGTCAGGAGAATCGGGATATTGAACGGCATTGGCGCGCGCAGTCTGTCAGGGGGAGTTGCAATTATGGGAGATGCAATTGTGCCGCGTCACCGGGGCCGCCACAAGCAAGCGTAAGGTTGACGCCCGCGCGCCGTCGATTCCCGTGCGCGGGCGCGGCCTCAATGAAGCTGCTGATAGATCTGTTCCGCCAGCGCATGCGAGATGCCTTCGACGCTCGCCAGATCCTCGACGCTCGCCGCCATCACGCCGCGCAGACCGCCGAAACGCGCGAGCAGACGCTGGCGCCGTTTCGCGCCGACGCCTTCCAGTTCTTCGAGCCGCGACGTCTGGCGCGTCTTGCCGCGTTTGGCGCGCATGCCCGTGATCGCAAAACGGTGCGCCTCGTCGCGGACCTGCGCGACCAGCATCAGCGCCGCGCTCTCCTTGCCGAGTTCGAGCGGCGCGCGGCCGTCGGCGAACACCAGCGTTTCGAGGCCGACCTTGCGCCCTTCGCCCTTGGCAACGCCCACAAGTATCGCAGGGTCGAGTCCGAGTTCGTCGAACACCTGGCGCGCAATCTCCACCTGCCCCTTGCCGCCGTCGATCAGGACGATGTTGGGCAAGGTGCCGCCCGTCGCGACCGGTTCCGCGCCGTCCGGCGACGCGCTCGGATCGGCGGGATCGGTGCTTTGCAGCGCCTGCGCCTCGTCGGTTTCGTTGCGCGCCGATTGCGCGACCATCTTCTCGTAACGGCGCGTGAGCACCTGGCGCATGGCCGCGTAATCGTCGCCGCCCGTGATGCCCGTGATGTTGTAGCGCCGGTACTCGCTCGACTGCATCTTGTGATGGTGATAGACGACGCAGGACGCCTGCGTCGCCTCGCCCATCGTGTGGCTGATGTCGAAACACTCGATGCGCAGATGCGCGAGATCGTCGAGTTCGAGGCCGAGCAGTTGCGCGAGCGTGCGCGTGCGCGCCTGTTGCGAGCCCTGTTCCGAGAGCAGCCGCGCGAGCGCGAGACGCGCGTTCTGCTCGGCCATCGCGAGCCACGCGCGCTTCTGGCCTTGCGGCTGGCGCAGCACCGCGACCTTGTGGCCGGCCTGTTCGGACAGCACGTCGACGAGCTCGCGGTTCGCCGGCGGATGGCTCACCACCAGCACCGGCGGCACGCGATTGCCGAAGTAATGCTGCGCGATGAAAGCGTCGAGCACTTCGGATTCGATGCCGTTTGCGCGAGCCGCGCGTTTCGACGACTTCGGCTTCGCGGCGGAGGCTTCGTCGAGGCTGTCAGCGGCGTCGGACGCTTCGGTTTCGCTGCCGAGGTCTGCCGCGATCGCCAGCGGATCGGGCTGCTCGCCTGCGTCTTCGCTTACGTCTTCGCTCACGTCTCCGCTTACGCTTTCACTTGCGTCCGCGCCTGCTTCATCAGCCGCGTTCTCTTCGTCTTCCGCCTGCGCCGCCGCGCCCGCGCTCGCCACCAGCGCCTTGCGCGCGAGCGACGGCAGCGACTTCAGCGCCGTCGCCGCGACCACCGTTTCCTCGCCGATGGTTTCCGCCACGCCGCCCTCTTCGTCGGTCAGCGCGCGCTCGACGTGCGCCGGGAAGTACGCCTTGTCGCCCAGATGGCGGCCGCCGCGCACCATCGCGAGATTCACGCAGACGCGTCCGCCCAGCGCGACCACGGCCAGAATATCGACGTCGCTCTCGCTGCCTGTCTCAATCGCCTGCTGATGCAGCACGGTCGACAGCGAACTCATCTGGTTGCGCACCGACGCGGCCTGCTCGAACTTCAGCTCGGCGGCGAACGCGTGCATCTTCGTCTCCAGCTCCTTCATCACCTCGTTCTGACGGCCGAGCAGAAAACGCGAGGCGTTGCTCACATCGCGCGCGTAATCGTCCTGGCTGATCGCGCCGACGCACGGCGCCGTGCAGCGCGCGATCTGATGCAGCAGACACGGCCGCGTGCGGTTGTTGAACACCGAATCCTCGCAGGTGCGCAGCTGAAACACGCGCTGCAGGATCTGGATGCTTTCGCGCACCGCGTAGGCGCTCGGAAACGGTCCGAAGTACTGGTTATTGCGATCGACCGCGCCGCGGTAATACGCCATACGCGGAAACTTGTGGCCCGTGAGCTTGAGGAACGGATACGACTTGTCGTCGCGAAAGAGAATGTTGTAGCGCGGCGCGAGCGCCTTGATCAGGTTGTTTTCGAGCAGCAGCGCTTCGGCTTCCGAGCGCGTGACCGTGGTCTCGATACGCGCGATGCGCGTCACCATCATGGCGATGCGCGGCGAGAGCTGCGTCTTGTTGAAATAGCTCGATACGCGCTTCTTCAGGTCGCGCGCCTTGCCCACGTAGAGCACCGCGTCGCGCGCATCGTAGTAGCGGTAGACGCCGGGCAGATGCGGCAGTTGCGTCAGCACTTCCTTCGGGTCGAACGCTTCGGCGACGGCTTCGGCAGCGGTTTCGGGCGCGTCTGCGGGAATGTCGGCGTCGGCGGCGGGACCGTGGGAGTCGGCGGGATCGTGAGAATCGGTCATCCAGTCTGGGGACGTCTGTGAGCGTCGAGTTGCGTCGGGTCGGGGCAGGCTTGCGGGTGTGCGGCGCAGACCATCCGCGCACGCGACGCGACGCGGTCATGCGGCTGCCCTAGAATCGCAAGTTTAGATCATTCCGCGCGGGCCAGAAGCACCCCGGTTGCAACCCGGGATGCAACCTGGAAGCCGCCCAAAGCCGCGCCCAAAGCCGCGCCCACGAGCCGGCTCGAAGCCGCCGGCCCGCCGCCAGCCCTACTCGCCAGCCCACGTCATGTCCCACGCTCCCCGCTCCACCACCGGCCCCGCGCCCGACGCCGTCCGTCCGCACGACGCCGCCGCGCCCCTCGCCTGCGACATCTTCTGCGCCGTGATCGACAACTTCGGCGACATCGGCGTCTGCTGGCGTCTCGCGCGTCAGCTCGCACGCGAGCACGGCTGGGAGGTGCGCCTGTTCGTCGACGATCTGCACGCGTTCGAAAAGCTCTGCCCGACGCTCGACGCGTCGCGCGCGTCGCAGACGGTCGAAGGCGTGGTCGTCGAGCACTGGCACGAGACCGATCACGTGGGCGAAACGCTGCGAATCGCCGACGTGGTGATCGAAGCGTTCGCCTGCGAACTGCAGTCGGCGTACATCGCGGCGATGGCCGAACGCACGCCCACGCCCGTGTGGCTCAATCTCGAATATCTGAGCGCCGAGGACTGGGTCGCCGATTTCCATCTGCGTCCGTCGCCGCATCCGCGTTACGGGCTGCTCAAGCACTTTTTCTTTCCGGGCCTCGGCGCGGGAACCGGCGGCGTGCTCAAGGAACGCGATCTCGATGCGGCGCGCGCCGCGTTCGAAAGCTCGCCCGAAGCGCGCGCGGCGTGGTGGCAACGCGCGACCGGGGGCCCGCCGCCGGGTCCGGAAGCCACGGTGATCTCGCTGTTCGCCTATGAGAATCCCGCCATCGACACGCTGCTCGAACAGTGGCGCGACAATCCGACGCCGATCGTGCTGCTCGTGCCGCAAGGGCGCATTTCGGGCGCGCTCGCACGCTTCTTCGGCGTCCCGTCTTTCGACGCGGGCACGCGCGGCGAACGCGGATCGCTCACGGCGCACAGCCTCGCCTTCACCGAGCAGCGCGGCTACGACGCGCTCCTGTGGGCGAGCGACCTGAACTTCGTGCGCGGCGAGGATTCGTTCGTGCGCGCCCAGTGGGCGGCGCGGCCGTTCGTCTGGCACATCTATCCGCAAGCCGACGACGCGCATCTGCCCAAGCTCGACGCCGCCCTGGAGCACTACACGCGCCCGCTCGACGCCGCGCCGCGCGAGGCGCTCGAACGCTTCTGGCACGCGTGGAACGGCAACGCCGGGCACGCGGCTGGCGCGCACGACGGTGGCGCGAGCGGGACGAACGCGGCAGCGGATAAAGCCACGCCTGAGACCGCGCCTGAAATCGCGCCAGGCACCGCGCAAATGGCACCGGATCGTGCGCCGGATCGTGCGCCGGATTGGGCCGACCTCGCCCGCCACCTGCCCGCCCTGAAAGCGCGCGCGCACGGCTGGGCAGCCGAACTGGCCCTGACCGGCGATCTCGCTGGAAATCTGGCCGAATTCGCAAAAACTCAGTTAAAATAAGCGGTTATCCGGCGGCAGCCGTCTCAAGCGACCTCGATTTCCGCACGCCTTGCAGGTTTTACGCGAATACGCAAACGAACACGCCGTTCGAAGCGCTACGCGTTCCGGCAGGGGGCCACAACGAACGCTTGCGACGTTTGCCGTCGCGCACACCCAAAGCTATCTAATCTGGACAGGACAGTTTTTTATGAAGACCGCACAGGAACTCCGCGTCGGCAACGTCGTGATGATCGGTAACGACGCCATGGTCGTGCAGAAGGCCGAATACAACAAATCGGGCCGTAATGCCGCCGTCGTGAAGATGAAGTTCAAGAACCTGCTGACCGGCGCGGGCATGGAAACCGTGTACAAGGCGGACGACAAGTTCGACGTCGTCGTGCTCGACCGCAAGGAAGTGACGTACTCGTACTTCGCCGACCCGATGTACGTGTTCATGGACGCCGACTACAACCAGTACGAAGTCGAAGGCGAGATGATGGCCGACGCCCTCAACTACCTCGAAGACGGCATGGCTTGCGAAGTCGTGTTCTACAACGAGAAGGCCATCTCGGTCGAACTGCCGACCGTGCTCGTGCGCGAAATCATCTACACGGAACCGGCTGTCAAGGGCGACACGTCGTCGGGCAAGGTGCTGAAGACGGCCAAGCTGACCACGGGCTTCGAACTGCAAGTGCCGCTGTTCTGCAACATCGGCGACAAGATCGAAATCGACACGCGTACGAACGAGTACCGCAGCCGCGCCTAAGCTTCACGAGGCAAACGGCAAGGCGAACGCGTCCGCATCGATGCATCGCGGATGCAATCGCGAAAGCGCCCCTCGGGGCGCTTTTTCTTTTTTTGCCGAACGTGTATGTTTGTGAGTGCCATGGGAAAACCTTACCGGTTTTGCCGGTGCGCAAAACGTGAGCAATATCGGCGCAGCAAGGCAAGGCGGTCTTGGCATGGTTTCTGCTGGTTTATTTCTGGGATAGCCACTTTTTATCGCGGCTAACGCACCCTCTTCCCGGAACCAGGAGAACTCGATGAACAACGACATCGCAGAAGGCAAGTGGAAGCAGCTGATTGGCAAGGCGAAGGCCGCCTGGGGCGAGCTCACGGACGATGAGCTGGCCAAGGCGGAAGGACACGCCGATCGCCTCGCCGGTTTGATCCAGGAACGTTACGGCAAGACGCGTGACGAGGCGGAACTGGAAGTGCGGCGCTGGTTCGACGCGCATCGGCCGTTCGACTGATGTCAGCGTTGGTTTGCACGCCGGTTTGCGCGCCGATTTGCGGATAGTTGCCCGGACCTTGGTACAAGCAGAGCGGGTACAAGCAGGAACAAGCAGGAATTACGCAGGTTCAAGCCGGCTGCCCGATAACGGCGGCCGGTGTTGGGGGTAAAAAAACGGCCCGGCGCGGCATCTCGCGGCGCTCAGGGCCGGCGCAGCGCGCGGCGAATCGGCTGTCGGATCCGCGAGATGCACCGCGGGTCCGCGAAACGAAAAAGCGGACAGACGCAGCACGACCGCTGGAAGCGAGCGCCAATCTGGGAGGATCGGAACTGAATAACCTGCCTCGGGACACTGCGGTGATCCCGTTGAACTCTTCCGTATCGCGCCGCGCCCGTGCGTGCCGCGACGCCGCGTCGGGCTGGTCCGACGCGCGCGTCTGCGCGCGTGTCGGGCGTGTCTGCGCTCATCCGTCAGCCCTTGCGCCATGCCACACGCCCTGATTGTCGAAGACGATCCCAATAGCCTGTCCGGCCTCTCCGCCATCCTGGCCGCCGATGGTTTCTCGGTCGATACCGCCGCCACGCTCGCCGACGCGCGCGCCGCACTCGGACGCTTCATCCCCGACGTCGTGCTCGTCGACCTGAACCTGCCCGACGGCAGCGGCCTCGAACTGCTCCCGCATCTGCCCGCCCAGCCGCCCGGCGGCGCACTGCCCGTGATCGTGATGACCGGCAACGCCACGGTCGAAAGCGCGATCGAAGGCCTGCGCCACGGCATCTGGGACTATCTGCTCAAGCCGGTCAACATCCCGCGCCTGCGCAGTCTGCTCGCGCGCATTCCGCGTCCGTACGAACTCAGCGAGGAAGTGCGCACGTTGCGCGCGTCGCTGCGCGAACTCGGCCGCTTCGGCCCGATGCTCGGCCGCAGCAACGCGATCCAGCACGTCTACGACGCGATCGAACAGTTCGCGCCCACCGAATCGGCGATTCTCGTGCAGGGCGAGCCCGGCACGGGCAAGGAAGTCGCCGCGCGCACGCTGCATCAGCTGAGCCGACGCCGCAAAGGGCCGTTCGTGGTCTGCGACGTGCGCGCGCTGGCCGCCGAGGCCGCGGGCGGACGGCCGCTCGCGAGCATTCTGTTCGGCCACGAGCGCGGCGCGTTCAACGGCGCGGAGCAGCGCGAGCCCGGTCTCGTCGATCAGGCGTCGGGCGGCACGCTCTTCATCGACGAACTCACCGATCTGCCGCGCGCCCAGCAGGAAGCGCTGCTGCGCGCGCTCGACTCGCAGACCTTCATGCGCGTCGGCGGCAGCAGCGAAGTGGGCACCGATTTCCGCCTCATCGCCGCCACGCGCACGGTGCCGCGCGATGCGGTGCAGCAAGGCATGCTGCACGAGGATCTGTGGCTGCGTCTGGACGCCGCCGCGCTGCAACTGCCGCCGCTGCGCGAGCGCGACGAAGACGCCGCCCTCCTCGCCGTCGCCTGCGTCGACGCGCTCAATATCGAGGCGCACTCGCGCGGTCTGACCGGCACGACGCGGCTCGTGTCGCCGGCCTTTATCCGCGAATGTCTGGGCTACGACTGGCCGGGCAACGTGCGCGAATTGCACGAGCGCGTGCAGCGCGCGTGGCACGCGTCCGGCGAAGTGCTGGAAACGCTGCAGGCCGAGGAAAGCAACGGCAGCGGCACGCGCGACGGCAACGGCAACCGCGTGCAGGTGACGGTCGGCACGCCGCTCGCCGACGTCGAGGAAATGCTGATCCGCGCCACGCTCGACGCCGTGGGCGGCACGCGCCATCGCGCGGCGTCGCTGCTCGGCATCAGCCCGAAGACGCTCTACAACAAGCTGCAGCGCATGCGCCTGAACTGATCCGCGCGACACGTTCGCGCACGAAAAAACGGCGGCCCTTCTCTGCAGAAGGACCGCCGTTTTGCCGTGTGGCGCTCAGCTCAAGGCAGCACGCTGCGCAGCAGCGCCTGCGCGGAGAGATACGCGGGATCGGCCACCAGCTTGTCCCAGCGCAGCGCCTTACCGCGCGGCATCAGACGGCGGATGCGCTTCGACGACGCCTTGCGCTCGCGCGACGGCTCGTCCATACGCAACTCCTCGAGCACCTTTTCGGCCTCGTGCGGCTGGTTGCAGATCAGCACCATGTCGCAACCCGCGTCGAGCGCGGCGCGCGCGCCTTGCGCGAGCGTGCCGCCCTGGCGCGCCGCTTCCATCGACAGATCGTCGCTGAAGATCGCGCCCGGAAAACGCAGACGGTCGCGCAGGATCTCCTTGACCCACACGTGCGAGAAACCGGCCGGCTTCTCGTCGACCTTCGGATAGATCACGTGACCCGGCATGATCGCCGCGAGCGACAGGCCGAGCCAGTCGTACGGCAGCGCGTCCTCGCCGAGAATCGATTCGAGCGGACGCTCGTCCACCGGCACCGCGACATGCGAATCGGCGGTCGCGAAACCGTGCCCCGGAAAGTGCTTGCCGCAGTTCGCCATGCCCGCGAGCGCGAGGCCGTGATTCAGGCTCTTGGCGAGCAGCGTGACCACGCGCGGATCGCGGTGGAACGCGCGGTCGCCGACCACCTTCGACTGGCCGTAGCCCAGATCGAGCACCGGCGTGAAGCTCAGGTCGATGCCGCAGGCGCGCAGCTCGCTCGCGAGAATGTAGCCGACCGACGTCGCCAGCTTGGTCGCGAGCAGCACGTCCTTGTCCCACAGCGCGCCGATGCGGCCCATCGCGGGCAGCACCGTGAAGCCGTCGGTGCGAAAGCGCTGCACGCGGCCGCCTTCGTGATCGACGGCGATCAGCAGGTCGTCGCGCACGGCGCGGATCGCATCGGTCAGCGCGACGAGCTGCGCGCGGTTCTCGTAGTGGCGCGCGAACAGGATCACGCCGCCGGTGGAGGGATGCGCGAGGCGGCGCACGTCGTCATCGTTGAGCGACGTGCCGACCACGTCGAGCATGACCGGTCCGGGAATGAGTTTCATCGATCGTTGGGGCGTTGAAGGCCGCGCCACGCGACGCGGCGCGAGCGGATGGAAGGGATCAGCGAACGGGCGTCTGAACCGGCGGCCGGTCGGTTTCGGCGACCACGAACGAGACGGCGTAATCGCGTTCGTCGGTGATCGTCACATGGGTCGTGATGCCGCGCGCCTCGAGCCATTGCACGAGGTCGCCATTGGCGACCATGTACGGCTTGCCGCCGGGCGCGTTGAGCGTCTGCACGGCGCGCCAGGTCATCGGCATGTGCATGCCGAGGCCGATCGCCTTCGAAAAGGCTTCCTTCGCCGAAAAGCGCGTGCACAGATACGCGAGCCCGCGCGTGGCCGAGCGCGCCTTGCGCGCCTCGTAGACCGCGAGTTCCTCGGGGCCGAGCACGCGCTGCGCGAAGCGGCCGCCGGTGCGCTCCATCACTGCCTGCACACGGCTCACCTGGATGATGTCCGTGCCGATGCCGTAAATCGCCATGTATTCCTCGTGATGAACGGATGGTCGTGGCGCGCGCGGCACAACACGCGACGCGCGCGGCGCGGCGCTGTTACGCGTTCTGCGCGGCGAGACGCGACGACACCATGATCGCCTTCATCTCGCGCACCGCGTTTTCCCAGCCCACGAACACCGCATGCCCGACGATCGCGTGGCCGATGTTGAGTTCGTGAATACCTTCGATGGCGGCGATCGGCTGCACGTTCGTGTAGTGCAGACCGTGGCCCGCATTCACCTTCAGGCCGAGGCCCATGCCGCAGTTCACGCCCGCCACCACGCGCTCGTACTCGCGCTGCTGTTCGGCGGCTTCGTGCGCTTCGGCGTAGCGACCCGTGTGCAGTTCGATCACGGGCGCGCCCGCGGCCTGGGCGGCGCGGATCTGCGTTTCGTCCGGATCGATGAAGAGCGACACACGGCAACCCGCCGCGGCGAGCTGACGACAGGCGGCGGCCACGGCCTCGAACTGGCCGGCGACGTCGAGGCCGCCTTCGGTCGTAAGTTCCGCGCGCTTCTCGGGCACGAGGCAGACGTCGTGCGGCTGGATCTCGCAGGCGATGTCGAGCATTTCGGCCGTCACCGCGCATTCGAGATTCATGCGCGTCTTGAGCAGCGGACGCAGCGTGCGCACGTCGGCATCGACGATATGCCGGCGGTCCTCGCGCAGATGCAGCGTGATCGCATCGGCGCCCGCCTCTTCGGCAAGCAGCGCCGCGCGGATCGGATCGGGATAAGCGGTGCCGCGCGCGTTGCGCAGCGTGGCGACGTGGTCGATGTTGACGCCGAGGTCGATCACGTTGGGCGAAGTCAGAAAGAAGCTCATAGGTTCTGCAGGTCGATCAGGATCTGGCGCGTCGCGAGCGGCGTGCCGCCAAGGTAAGTATTCAGCAGGAAACGCATCAGCGCCTTGCTCTGCGCGACGGTCTGGGGACGATGGTAATCGTCCTCTTCCATATCGAGCAACGTCTGGCCCGAAAGCACCGGCCATTGCGCGGGCCACTCGTCGGAGGCTTCGCGCACGCCGCGCTCGGGATCGAACACGTAGCGCCCTTCGGCCAGCACGGTCTTGCGGTTCACGGTGCGGTTGAGCGCGAGCGCGTAGCCGGTGTCGCGCAGCAGCACGCGCTCGAACGAGCGCAGCACCTGCACGGGCGGCAGATCGTGCGCGAGGCGCGTGAGCGTGACGACGTAATGATTGAAGAGCGCGGGATGCGGGTCCTCGCGCGCGAGAAACTTCACCAGCAACTCGTTGACGTAAAAGCCGCACAGCAGCGCGTCGCCGGTCAGCGGCAACATGCCGCCGACCCATTCGGCGCCCGTGAGCGTGCGCACTTCGCCTTTGCCGGTCCAGTTCAGCGTGAGTGGCTGGAAGGTTTGCAGCACGCCGCGCAGCGCCGAATGCGGCCGCTTCGCGCCCTTCGCGACGAGCGCGACGCGGCCGTGATCGCGCGACAGCACGTCGATGATCAGGCTGGTTTCTCGATAGGGATAGCTGTGCAGCACGAAGGCCGGCTGCTCGGCGACGCGATAATCGGAGGCCGTGCTGCGCGGCGTGCGCGGCAATTGCGAGCGCGCGGTGGTCTTGCGGGGCGCGCGCGGTTCGGCGCGGCGTTCGAGCGTGGCGTCGGCGCCTTCGCCCAGATCGTCGCGCGACGAGGAAGATGCAGGCTTTGAAGGAGACCTCGGCGCGGATTTCGCGCCCCGGCTGCGCGCGGGCGCCGTGCGTGCGCGCGCGCCGGACGACGACTCGAAGTCGTCGTCGGCGGCCGGGCCCGCGTCGGGCGCGGACCAATCGTCGTTCAGGGTTCCGGCTTCGCCGTCGCTCATCCCGTCGCTCTTCCTGTCGCTCTTCCTGTCACTCGTCGCGGATCAGCGGATCACTCGTAACCGTAGGCGCGCAGACCGGCTTCGTTGTCGGCCCAGCCGCTCTTCACCTTCACGAACGTTTCCAGATAGACCGGACCGTCGAAGAGCTTTTCCATGTCGAGGCGCGCCTCGGTGCTGATCTGCTTGAGCTTGCTGCCCTTCTGGCCGATCACCATGGCTTTCTGCGTGTCGCGCTCGACGAGAATCGTCGCGAAAATACGGCGCAGGCGGCCTTCCTGCTCGAACTTTTCGATGACCACCGTGCTCGTGTACGGCAGTTCGTCGCCGGTCCAGCGGAACACTTTTTCGCGCAGGATTTCGGCGGCGAGGAAGCGCTCGCTGCGATCGGTCAGGTCGTCTTCGCCGTAGATCGGCTCGCCTTCGGGCAGATACGGCTTGAGCACATCGAGCAGGCGCTTGATGTCGTCCGCGTTCTTCGCCGACAGCGGCACGATCTCGCGGAATTCGCGCAGCTTCTGCACGCCTTCGATAAACGGATAAAGCGTGGCCTTGTCCTTCACGCAATCGATCTTGTTGGCGATCAGGATCGTGGGCGCGTTCGGCGGAATCAGGTCGAGCACCTTCTGGTCGTCGGGACCGAACTTGCCCGCTTCGATCACGAACAGCACGGCGTCGACCGAACTGAGCGTTGAAGTGACCGCGCGGTTCAGCGAGCGGTTCAGCGCGGTGCTATGGCGCGTCTGGAAACCCGGCGTGTCGACGAAGATGTACTGCGCGTCGTCGGTCGTGTTGATGCCGGTGATGCGGTGGCGCGTGGTCTGCGCTTTGCGCGACGTGATGCTGATCTTCTGGCCGACAAGGGCGTTCATCAGCGTGGATTTGCCAACGTTCGGACGGCCGACGATCGCGACCATGCCGCAGCGAAAACCGGCAGGAGTAGTGGTGGGAGCGTTCATGATCGGATCGGAGAATGGATGCGACAGATTGGATGCAACAGAGGCGGCGCGCGCCAACGACGCGCGCGCTCGACAGGTTCAGTGGCCGGCGTCGGCGGCGCGCACGGGCAGCGCAGCGCCGACCTCGGCGCTCGTCTCGACGGAGCCGGACGAGGTGGCGGAGGTGCCATTCGACGCGCCATTCGACGCGCCGGCGTCGCCCGAAGCGCCATTGTGCGCTTCCCGGCCGCGCGTGGCGCGCGGCGCGATCGAGCCGGCCGACGGCACGCCTTCAATGGCTTTGTCGGCGGGCTTTTCCGCAGATTTTTCCGCCGGTTTTTCGGCGCCTTTTTCCTGCACATGCGCGGCGCGAATGACGGCAAGCGGCGCGGCCAGCGACACCGGCGCACGTTCGCCCGCCTCGCCTGCCGCGGCAGGCACGCCGAGAATCGGGCGGTCGCCGCGCGCGCGGCGTTCCGGCGAGCGCAGATCGAGCGCGCCCTGCACGCCCGTCACACCGGGGACGACCTCGGGTTCGGGCTTGGGTGCGCGGGCGCCCTTCGAGCGACGCGGCTTGGTCACCAGCGCGGGCGCGGCAGCCATGACTTCGTCGAGCGCTTTCTTCGCGGCGGCCTGTTCGGCCGCGCGGCGGCTCGCGCCCGAGCCCGACACCTTCACGTCGAGCTTGGGCACCGTGCATTCGACTTCGAATTGCTGATTGTGCGCCGCACCATGCGTGGCGACCACGGTATAGGTGGGCAGCGCGATCTTGTGACCTTGCAGGTATTCCTGCAGCAGCGTCTTGGCATCCTTGCCGAGCGTGCGCGGGTCGATGTGATCGAGAATCGGCACGTAAAGACGCTTGATGACCGTCTGCGCGGCGTCGAAGCCGCCGTCGAGGAAGATCGCGCCAAAGATAGCTTCGAGCGCATCCGCGAGGATCGACGGGCGGCGGAATCCGCCGCTGCGCAACTCGCCTTCGCCAAGACGCAGACCGTCGGCGATATTCAGGGCCTGAGCAATTTCGTAAAGCGACTGCTGCTTGACCAGGTTCGCGCGTACGCGCGAGAGGTCGCCTTCGTCCAGCTTGCCAAAACGTTGGAACAATAGGGCCGCCACCGCGCAATTCAGGACCGAATCGCCGAGGAATTCCAGGCGTTCGTTATGCGTGGCACTGTGACTGCGGTGGGTGAGAGCCTGGCGCAACAATTCCGCATTGCGAAATTCGTAGCGCAGCCGGCTTTCCAACGGAGATTGGGGCATGGGGAGAGTATAACGCGCCCGCCGCCCCCGGCGAAAACGCGGGGCGGCGGGCGAAAAACCATGATGAAGCGACCTTACCGCGGGTTCTTCAAGTAGCGCGCGAAGAGGCGGGACGACTCGTTCGCGCGCTCGATGCAGGCTGAACGCGTTGCTTCGTCGAGAAGCAACACGCGCCCGTTACTCGAACGAACCGATGCGCTTCAGACTGCTGAAGTTCATCCAGATGAAGAACGCGCGGCCGACGATGTTCGCGTCGGGCACGAAACCCCAGTAACGGCTGTCCGCACTGTTGTCGCGGTTATCGCCCATCATGAAGTAATGGCCGGCCGGCACCTTGCAGATCACGCCGCGTGCGTTGTACTGGCAGTTGTCGCGATACGGATAATCTTCGGCGCCCACGATGAACGGCGGCACAGCCGGATTGTTCAGGATGTTGTTCTTGCGGCCGTTGCCGAGATCTTCCGTGAACTGCTTCGCGTAACCGATGCGCTCTTCGTCGAAGTAATCGGCTTGCGGCGTTTCAGGCACCGGCTTGCCGTTGATCGTGAGCTGCTTGTCCTGATACGCGACCACGTCGCCGGGCAGACCGATCACACGCTTGATGTAGTCGACCGACTCGTCTTTCGGATAGCGGAACACCACCACGTCGCCGCGCTCGAGGCCGCGGCCCTGCGTGATCTTCGTGTTGGTGATCGGCAGACGGATACCGTAGTCGAACTTGTTCACGAGGATGAAGTCGCCCACCAGCAGCGTCGGCACCATCGAGCCCGACGGAATCTTGAACGGCTCCACGACGAACGAGCGCACGAGGAACACGATCAGGATCACGGGAAAGAAGCTCGCCGTGTATTCGAGCCACCACGGCTGGCGCAGCTTTTCGTTACGCAGGTTCTGACGCGTTTGCGGCGCGTTCTCGTCGGCGAAACGCTCGCCCACACGCTCCTGCTGACGATCGAATTCCGCCACGGCCGCATCGGCGGCGAGGCGCCGGCGCGGCATGAAAACCAGCTTGTCTGCAACCCACGCGATACCCGTCAAAACGACGAGCACAAAAAGGATCAGCGCAAAATTCATGTAAAGGTCCGTTGTTCTGGCTTATTTGTCTTCGACGCGCAGAATCGCAAGGAAAGCCTCCTGCGGAATTTCCACGGAACCGACCTGCTTCATCCGCTTCTTGCCTTCTTTCTGCTTTTCGAGCAGCTTTTTCTTACGCGAGATGTCGCCGCCGTAGCACTTGGCCAGCACGTTCTTGCGCAGCGCCTTGATGTTCTCGCGCGCGATGATGTGCGCGCCGATGGCCGCCTGAATCGCCACGTCGTACATCTGGCGCGGGATGATCTCGCGCATCTTCGCCGCCACTTCGCGGCCGCGATACTGCGACTGCGAACGGTGCACGATGATGGACAGCGCATCGACCTTGTCGCCGTTGATCAGCATGTCGACCTTCACGACGTCCGAGCTGCGGTATTCCTTGAACTCGTAGTCCATCGACGCGTAACCGCGCGACACCGACTTCAGACGGTCGAAGAAGTCCAGCACGATTTCCGCCATCGGAATTTCGTAGGTGAGCTGCACCTGGCGGCCGTGGTACTGCATGTTGACCTGGTTGCCGCGCTTCTGCGTACAGAGCGTGATGACCGAGCCCACATAGTCCTGCGGCATGTACAGGTTGACCGTGACGATCGGCTCGCGGATTTCGGCGATCCTCGACGGCTCCGGCATCTTCGCCGGATTCTCGACCTTGATCAGCGAGCCGTCGCCCTGGACCACTTCGTAGACCACGGTCGGAGCCGTGGTGATGAGGTCCATGTCGAACTCGCGCTCGAGACGCTCCTGCACGATTTCCATGTGCAGCAGACCCAGGAAGCCGCAGCGGAAGCCGAAGCCCAGCGCCTGCGACACTTCCGGCTCGTATTGCAGCGAGGCGTCGTTGAGCTTGAGCTTTTCGAGCGATTCGCGCAGCGCGTCGTACTGGTTCGCCTCGACCGGATAGAGACCCGCGAACACCTGCGGCTTCACTTCCTTGAAGCCCGGCAGCGGTTCCGGCGCGGGACGGTTCACGAGCGTGACGGTATCGCCCACCTTGGTGGCGGCGAGTTCCTTGATGCCCGCGATGATGAAGCCCACCTGCCCCGCCGACAGCGATTCCAGGTTGCGCGACTTCGGCGCGAACACGCCGACGTGCTCGACCGGATACTGCGCGCCCGTGGCCATCAGCTTGATCTTGTCCTTCGGACGCAGCGTGCCGTTGACGATACGCACGAGCATGACCACGCCGACATAGTTGTCGAACCACGAGTCGATGATCAGCGCCTGCAGCGGTGCCTCAGGGTCGCCCTTGGGGGGAGGCACCTTGGCGATGATCGATTCGAGCACGTCTTCCACGCCGAGGCCGGTCTTCGCGCTGCAGCGCGTGGCGTCGGTCGCGTCGATGCCGATCACGTCCTCGATTTCCTCGATGGCGTTTTCGGGGTTGGCGGCGGGCAGGTCGATCTTGTTGAGCACGGGCACGACTTCCACGCCGAGCTCGATGGCCGTGTAGCAGTTGGCCACGGTCTGCGCCTCGACGCCCTGGCTCGCATCCACCACGAGCAGCGCGCCTTCGCACGCGGACAGCGAGCGGCTGACCTCGTAGGAGAAGTCGACGTGCCCCGGAGTGTCGATCAGGTTCAGGTTGTAGACCTTGCCGTCACGTGCCTTGTACGTGAGGGCCGCGGTCTGCGCCTTGATCGTGATGCCGCGCTCGCGCTCGAGATCCATCGAGTCGAGCACCTGCGCTTCCATTTCGCGGTCGGACAAGCCGCCGCACAGCTGGATGATGCGATCGGCGAGCGTCGACTTGCCATGGTCGATGTGCGCAATGATCGAGAAGTTACGAATATGATCCATTCAGTGCCGATCAAGCGAAAAAGGCGCGCCCCAACGATAGCTGGGCACGCCTCGTAAACAGATGAAAAACCGAACTATTTTAGCCGAAATAGGTGTCGGCAGGCGAACGGTGCTGAGAAGTAACGGATAGTTTATGCCGCGCGGCCCCGATCCCAAGCGGATCGCAGCCTCATTGCGCGGGTGTCGCGGACTGCGGCGCGAACGTCGAGCCCAGTCCCAGCATGGCGCGCACGCGCGCTTCGTCGAGCCGGTAGTGGCACAACTCGATGCCGTCGCAGACCAGCACCGGCACGAGTTCGTCGTAGCGCGCCACCAGCGCGGGGTCGGAATCGACATCGACAACATCGAGGCGCGCCCCCGCCGCCGCGACCAGCGGTTCGAGCGCCACGCGCATGTCCTCGCACAGATGACACCATGCACGGCTGTACAGCACGAGATACGCGCGCGCCCGCGCGGCCGGGTCGTCCTGCGGGGACAACATGGGCGACGTGGGCGGCGCGGCGTGCTTGGGCATCGATCCGTGCGGACGCGGCGGAGCTTACTTTTGCCCCGGATTGCGCGGGCGCAGCGGCACGAACTGCGTGTTGTCGCCGCGTCGCACGAGAATCGCCACCATCTTTTGCGGATCGAGGTGCGAAGTCGCGTCCTGGAACTGCTTCGCGTTGACGATATCTGTATCGCCCACGCGCAGGATGATGTCGCCCTTTTGCAGACCGGCGCGCGCGGCCGGGCCGTCGACCGTATCCACGACCACGCCGCCCTTGATCTTGAGCTGGGCGAGCTGGTCGGCGGGGATGTCGGTGACCGACATCCCCAGCGCATTCGACGGACGCGGCTTCGGCTCCGGCGCCTTCTTCGGGTCAGCCTTCGCGCCCTTGTCCGCCTGCATTTCGGCGATCGTGATCGGCAGATCGCGCGTCGCGCCCTTGCGCCAGATCGTGACGGTCGCCTTCGCGCCCGGCTTGGTGTCGCCGACCATGCGCGGCAGATCCGTCGCGGTTTCGACATTCACGCCGTTGAACTTCAGGATGATGTCGCCCGGCTGAATGCCCGCCTTGTCGGCCGGCCCGCCCGGTTCGACGCTCGACACGAGCGCGCCCTGCGCCTTCGGCAGACCAAGCGAATCGGCCACGTCCTTCGTCACTTCGCCGATCGCCACGGCGATACGGCCGCGCGTGACCTTGCCGCTGGTCTTGAGCTGATCGGCCACGCGCATCGCCTCGTCGATCGGAATCGCGAACGAAATGCCCATGAAGCCGCCCGTACGGCTGTAGATCTGCGAGTTGATGCCGATCACCTCGCCCTGCATGTTGATCAGCGGACCGCCCGAGTTGCCGGGATTCACGGCCACGTCGGTCTGGATGAACGGCAGGTAGTCGCCGGTATCGCGGCCCTTTGCGCTCACGATGCCCGCGGTCACGGTGTTTTCGAGGCCGAACGGCGAGCCGATCGCCACGACCCATTCGCCCACGCGCACCTTGTTCGAGTCGCCGACCGTCACGGCCGGCAGGTTGGTCGCCTGGATCTTCACGACGGCCACGTCGGTGCGGTCGTCCACGCCGATCAGCTTGGCCTTGAATTCGCGCTTGTCGGTAAGCGTGACGTAGATGCTGTCCGCGTCGTCCACCACGTGCGCGTTGGTCATGACGTAACCGTCGTTCGTCATGATGAAGCCCGAGCCCACGCCGCTGCTCTGTTCGGAGTCGTTGCCGCCGTCGGGACCGGAGTCTTGATCGCCGCCGCGCGGCGACGGGCTGCCGCCTTGACCGCCTTGCCCGCCCTGCGGACCTTGCGGCAACGGAATGCCGAAGAAGCGGCGGAAGAATTCCGACATGTCGCCGTTATCCATGCCCGGCGGCAGACCGCCACGCTGCGACAGCGTCACGTGCGTGGTCGTGCGAATGTTGACGACGGAAGGCCCCACCTTGTCCACGAGGTCGGTGAAGTCGGGCAGATTGGCGGCGGGCGCCGCCGATGCCATGTGCGGGGCAAGCGGCAGGCACGCCACCACCACCGCGGCCGCGAAGAATTTGCGCAGCGGGAAGATCGTCATATCGTAGTCAGCCCGTAGTCAGCCGCAGGATTTACTTGGAAGCCTTGTATTCTATGGCAGATGCGAACTGCTGCAACGTGGCCTGGGGCACTTCGCCGAGCAACGTAATCCAGTAATCGCCGTCGCGCTTCACGAGCACGTGCGTTGCGCCCGTGCTACCCGCGCCTTCCTTGCGGCTGTTGTGTTCGACCGGCTCGACGAAGATCGAGACCGCCGAAAGGCCGTCCGAGAACACGGCCTGATCGACCGGGATCGGCGGATCGTTCGCGTCGCGCGCGGCCATTGGACGGCGCAGTTCGCGGATCTTGCGGAAGCCCGGCACGTTCTGCCCGAAATTCCAGCCTTGCGCTTCCATATCGACGCTTTGCAGCGGCGGGCGCACCACGGTCCAGCCCGCGAGATTGCGCATGCCGTTCGCAATCGGCGCCTTGTCGACCGGCACGCCGATACTCACCTGCGTAAACGACAGCTGCTGGAGCACCTGGCCGTTCGACGGGTCGAGCATCTGCGAACGCAGCAGCAGACCGGTTTTCGCATCGGCCCACAGCTTGTAGGCGTAGCGATAGCCGTCTTTCGGATCGAGTTCGATGACCTGGCTGTCGATGCCGGCCACGCGGTCGGTGCCGAGCATCTTCGGGTCGTAGACGGACAGCACTTCGCTGCCGCTCGTGGCGAGCAGCGCCGGGAAGGCGTCCTTGTTCTGGCGTTTTTCGACGACGCAGAGCTTGCGCTCAGGCACGAACGTGTAGAGGTCGTCGTTGTGGCGCAGCATCTTGCGCGGCTTGCCGTCGAGGCTTTCGAGCTGCTCGAACTCGCCGTCGCTCTTCGTGGCGTAATGCGTGACGCGCGACGACTGCACGAAATTGCCGCGCTGATACACGAAGGTGCCGACGTAATTCTGCTGCTGCGCAGCCTGCTGAATGCGGTCGAGCCACTGCGCCGCGCTCTGGCGCGTGGCCGGGTCGACCGCGGCGGCGGCCGACGCACCCTGCGCGTGCGCGCGCGGGGCGACAGACAGAGCGGTGAACATCACGGCCGCGCAGCACAGGTATGCCGGCAACCGCCCCCAGAATGTATTGTTATTCAACCGCACTGTCTGCATCAGACTCACTGGCCTTGCGTGGTAAGGGCCGCAGAGCGGATCAGCGGCATGGAATCCGACATGACCGGCTGCTGCGCGAACTGCTGGTGCGCTTCGAGATAAGCGTCGAGGCGCGCGTCGCGGATGATGTTGCCGTCCTGCACGGCAGCGGTTTGCACCGGCACCGCGTTCATCGCCACACGCTGCACGTTGTCGCCGACCGGCTGCATGGCCGCGATCTGCGGACCGCCGGCCATGCCAGCGCCACGCATTTGCGGCACGACGATCCAGGTGAGCGTAGCAGCCGCAGCCGCCACGGCCAGTGACGGCACGACGCGGTGGCGCAACGCCAGAATGCGCGCGACGCGGCCGTCATGCGAAG
Organism: Paraburkholderia sp. SIMBA_027; assembly: GCF_046535315.1. Classification (NCBI taxonomy): domain Bacteria; kingdom Pseudomonadati; phylum Pseudomonadota; class Betaproteobacteria; order Burkholderiales; family Burkholderiaceae; genus Paraburkholderia; species Paraburkholderia sp. SIMBA_027. The sequence goes on along the minus strand of NZ_JAWRWY010000008.1, from coordinate 92,178 downwards.
CCCGCGCGGACGACGATGCGGGCAACGCCGCGGGCGCGAGCACGTGCGGCTCGGCCTCGAAGCGGGCCGCGAAGCCCGCCATGAAGGACTGGCTCGCGGCCTGGCTCATCGCCAGGTCGTCGGAGCGCAGCGCGTCGCCGATCAGGTGATACGCCGACCAGGCCTTGCGGTCCTCGTCGTCGAATCCGGAAAAAATAGCGTTCAGATGCGCGTCACCCGCCAATTCGCCGTCGGCGAAAGCGGACAGTTGCTCGCCGCGCGAGCCCGACACCGATTGCATCGAAACCGACCCCATGATGCTCCCCATTTCCTTACAGAGCCCCGTAGTGACACACCCACTCTAGTGAATTACGTCCGTGCCCGGCGCGAGACTGGCTTACCAGCGCTTGCCTTCCGGTGTGTCCAGCAACGGACGCAATTTTGCCGCAATGGCTTCGCGAGCGCGGAAAATTCTCGATCTGACGGTTCCGATCGGGCAACCCATCATTTCGGAAATTTCCTCGTAGCTCAAACCTTCTATTTCCCGAAGCGTAATGGCGGTGCGCAGCTCTTCCGGTAAAACCGCCATGGCAGCATTGACCGTCTGGGCGATCTGCTTGCTCATCAACATCGATTCGGGCGTGTTGATATCCCTTAGTTGATCGGCGTCCGAGAAAGTTTCAGCTTCTTCAGCATCAGCTTCGGTGGAAGTGGGGGCGCGTCGTCCCTGGGTCGCAAGGTAGTTCTTCGCCGTATTGACGGCAATACGGTACAACCACGTATAGAAAGCGGATTCGCCACGAAATTGCGGCAATGCCCGGTACGCCTTGATAAAGGCGTCCTGGGCCACGTCCTCGACCTCCGCGGGGTCCCGCACGAGGCGCGAGATCAGGCGGATGATCTTGCGATGGTACTTGGAGACCAGCAGTTCGAACGCGGCCTTGTCGCCTTTCTGCACGCGCTCGACCAGCACCTGGTCAATTTCTTTTTCGCTCACCTGAAAAATCCGTTAGCTCATGAAGTGGACGCGGGGGCACCATTGTAGCGTCACCGCCACGGCGCCACGTTACGCGCGTTACAGCGGTTACAGTCGTTACAGCGCTCTGGCTGACCGCACGCAGAGGCAGAACAGAAACAAATGGGGACGCCGCGGCAAACGGCAAGAGAAGGCGCGAAAAGAAAGCGCGAATCATGAACCGGCGGGCGCCGAATCCCGCTTGGCGGCTTGATCGGAGCCCTTGGTGGACCCTGGCGGTCTAGCGGCCCGCGGCGCTGCGCGCGGTCACGGCGAGCACGCGGAAAGTCTCGGCATCCACGGAATCGGCGGCGATCAGGAGCGTCTTGCGGCGCGCGCCCTTCTCCACCACCAGCACCAGCAGCGCCGCACCCCATTGCGAGGCGCCGATCAGGCGGCCATCCGCGAGACACGCGCCGGAACGCGCGAACGCCGCGAATCGATCCGTCCCGATTTCGATGAAAGCCGGTTGTGCGCGGCACCACGCCACGAAGCCGAGTCCGCCCGCCGCGCCCAGCGCCAATATGGCCGGCACTGCGCGCCACGCGCCGAGCCACGGCGCCAGCGCCGTATGAAACGCTGCGCACGCAACGAGCAATCCGAGCAGCAGCGCCGCACGCATCGTCCAGGACGCGCGCACGGCAAGACGCGGCGTCGCAACGCGCCGCGCCGCAGAAATGTGAACGCGGCCGCCCGGATGAACCGGAGCGGCCGCGGAGTCGCGCGAGGCGATCATATGAGTCTCAGCCGGGGCTGGCTCAAAGGTGTATCAGGCGCCGGTCAGACGTGGCGCTTGAACACCAGCGTGCCGTTCGTGCCGCCGAACCCGAACGAGTTCTTCAGCGCGACGTCGATCTTCATGTCCCGCGCGGTGTTCGCGCAGTAGTCCAGGTCGCAGGCAGGATCCTGGTTGAAGATGTTGATCGTCGGCGGCGAGATCTGGTTGTGCACGGCGAGCACCGTGAACACCGACTCGAGACCGCCCGCGCCGCCCAGCAAGTGGCCGGTCATCGACTTCGTCGAGTTCACGACGATGTTCTTCGCGTGGTCGCCGAATGCGCGCTTGATCGCGGTGGTTTCCGCGAGGTCGCCGAGCGGCGTCGAGGTGCCGTGAGCGCTGAGCCAGTTCACTTCGTTGGCGTTCACACCCGCGTTCTTCATCGCCGCCAGCATGCAGCGGCGTGCGCCGTCGCCGTCTTCCAGCGGAGCGGTCATGTGATAAGCATCACCGCTCATGCCGTAGCCGCCGATTTCCGCGTAGATCTTCGCGCCGCGTGCCTTCGCATGTTCGTACTCTTCGAGCACCATCACGCCGGCGCCTTCGCCCAGCACGAAACCGTCGCGGTCCTTGTCCCACGGACGGCTGGCCGTCGCCGGATCGTCGTTGCGCTGCGAAAGCGCACGCGCCGCCGCGAAACCGCCGATACCGAGCGGCGAAACGGTCGATTCCGCGCCGCCCGCGATCATCACGTCGCAGTCGCCGTATTCGATCAGACGCGATGCTTCGCCGATGCAGTGCAGACCGGTCGTGCAGGCCGTCACCATCGCGAGGTTCGGGCCCTTCAGGCCGAACTTGATCGACAGATGGCCGGAGATCATGTTGATGATCGAGGCCGGCACGAAGAACGGCGAAATGCGGCGCGGGCCGCGGTTGAGCAATTCGGTTTGCGTGACTTCGATCATCGGCAGACCGCCGATACCCGAACCGACGTTCACGCCAATGCGCTCCGCGTTCGCTTCGGTGACTTCGAGGCCACTGTCCTTGAGCGCCTGCATGCCCGCAGCGATGCCGAAATGGATGAACGTATCCATATGGCGCGCTTCTTTCGCCGGCATGTAGTCTTCGACGTTGAAGTCCTTCACCTCGCCGGCAAAGCGGGTCGAGAAGTTCGTTGCGTCGAACTTCGTGATGTTGGCGATGCCGGACTTCCCGGCGACCAGATTGGCCCAGCCGTCGGCAACATTATTGCCAACAGGCGAAATCAGCCCCAGGCCTGTAACAACAACTCGACGGCGGCTCACGGTAACCCCTTTTCCATAGATGACAAAAACAAAAGCCACAGAGGCCACAGGAAATGCTCCTGTGAGCCCTGTGGCTAGTTGACCGGCAGATGCCCCGCAACGAGTGCGGCGGGCGTACGCGGTTTCACGGGCGTGCGTCCTCGCGGACCGGGCGCGCCCGGTCCGGAAACGAAAAGCGCCTTAGGCCTTGACGTTCGCGCGAGCGTAGTCGATCGCTTGCTGAACCGTCGTGATCTTCTCGGCTTCCTCATCCGGGATTTCCATGCCGAATTCGTCTTCGAGGGCCATCACGAGCTCGACGGTGTCGAGCGAGTCGGCGCCCAGATCGTTCACGAACGAAGCTTCGTTCTTGATTTCAGCTTCGGCGACGCCCAGTTGCTCGGCGACGATCTTCTTGACGCGCTGTTCGATGTTGTCCATTACCCCTCCAAGGGAAAAAAGTTAGCTCATGAATGCGAGTGCGCGCATTTTATCAGGTTTGACCTGGCAGAAAAGCGGCGCTCAAGGTTCCGGGAACGGCTATCCGCGACGGTGTCCGAACGGGTGATCTCGCCGGACGCATCAAGGCGCGGATAGTACCTGAATCCGGTTAAGACATATACATGCCGCCGTTGACGTGCAGCGTCGTGCCCGTCACGTAGCCCGCCTGCGGCGACGCCAGGAAAACGACCGCGTGCGCGATGTCTTCCGGGCTGCCCAGACGGCCCAGCGGAATCTGCTGCTTGAGCGCGGCTTGCTGCTCGGCCGGCAGATCCTTGGTCATGTCAGTATCGATGAAGCCCGGCGCCACGCAGTTGACCGTGATGCCGCGGCTGCCGATTTCGCGCGCGAGCGCACGGGTCATGCCCGCGACGCCGGCCTTGGCCGCCGCGTAGTTGGCCTGACCCGGGTTGCCCGACGAGCCGACCACCGACGTGATATTGATGATACGGCCCGTGCGCGCCTTCATCATCGGGCGCAGCACGGCGCGCGAGAGGCGGAACACGGCCTTCAGGTTCGTGTCGATCACCGAATCCCACTCGTCGTCTTTCATGCGCATCGCGAGGTTGTCCTGCGTGATGCCTGCATTGTTGACGAGGATCGCGAGACCGCCAAATTCCTTCACGGTGGCGTCGATGAGCGCTTCGGCCGCAGCCTGGTCGTTGACGTTGAGCACCGCGCCGCGGCCCTTCAGGCCCGCTTCCGCGAATGCCGCCGTGATCGCCTGCGCGCCGCTTTCGCTGGTCGCCGTGCCGATCACCGTCGCGCCCTGGCGCGCCAGTTCGAGCGCAATCGCCCGGCCGATGCCGCGCGAGGCGCCGGTCACGATTGCGGCCTGATTGTCGAGAGTCTTTTCCATCGTTCGAATCCGTTACTGATTGCGTTGAGTCGCCCGGTCAGGCGGATCAGCCCTTGACGAGCGCGAGCGTTTCTTCGAGCGACTTCGGATCGGCCACCGAGGCGCCGACCAGTTCGCCGTCGATCCGCTTCGTGAGGCCCGCGAGCACCTTGCCCGGACCGCATTCGATCACGTGCGTGGCGCCCTGCGCGCCGATCGCCTTGACGCATTCGACCCAGCGCACCGGACCGGCGGCCTGACGCACCAGCGCGTCGCGGATCTTCGCCGGATCGGTTTCGAAAGCCACGTCGATGTTGTTCACCACCGGAATCAGCGGCGCGTTCAGCGTGACGCTCGCGAGGTAGTCGCGCAGCTGGTCCGAAGCGGGCTTGAGCAGCGACGAGTGAAACGGCGCCGACACCGGCAGCGACAGCGCGCGCTTGGCGCCCTTCGCCTTGGCGATTTCGCAGGCCTTTTCGACTGCGGCCTTGTGGCCCGCGATCACGACTTGCGCCGGCGCGTTGAAATTCACGGCTTCGACCACGCCGCCGCTCGCGGCTGCGGCTTCGGTGCAAACGGCGCGCACGGTGTCGTCGTCGAGACCGAGCACGGCGGCCATGCCGCCCTCGCCCACCGGCACGGCGTTTTGCATCGCCTGCGCGCGAAAGCGCACGAGCGGCACAGCGTCGCGGAACGCCAGCACGCCGGCGGCGACGAGCGCCGTGTATTCGCCAAGGCTGTGGCCCGCGACGATCGCCGGCGCCGGGCCGCCCGCCTGTTGCCACGCGCGATAGACGGCGTAGGCGGCGGTGAGCATGACCGGCTGCGTGTTGGTGGTGAGGTTGAGTTCTTCTGCCGGGCCTTCGGCAATCAGCTTGCCGATGTCCTGGTTGAGCGCGTCGGAGGCTTCCTGCAGCGTTTCGCGCACGACGGCGCTATCGGCGAAGGCGTCGAGCATGCCGACGGCCTGCGAACCTTGACCCGGAAAAACGAATGCGAATTTCATGAGATCCTCAAAATTCGGTCAAAACGGAGAGGCGATGCGCTCGGATGTACCGCGACGGACCGCACGCGTGGTGCGTGCGGCCGGGTGCGGGAGCGCGAAAGCCCACTCGCGAAAGTCAGAAGCGGATGACGGAGGCGCCCCAGGTGAAGCCGCCGCCCACCCCTTCGATCAGCACGTTCTGGCCGCGCTTGATGCGGCCGTCGCGCACCGCGACGTCGAACGCGAGCGGAATGGACGCCGCCGAAGTATTGCCGTGTTCGCCCACGGTCACGACCATGCGTTCGGCAGGCAGGCCGAGCTTGCGGCAGGTGCCCTGCATGATGCGGATATTGGCCTGGTGCGGAATCAGCCAGTCGATCTGATCGGCGCGCAGTTGCGCCTTGTCGAGCGCTTCGATCGCGACCTTTTCGAGCACGTTGACGGCGAGCTTGAACACCGCCTGGCCGTCCATGTGCAGGAACGCGTTGCCCGCGATCACGCCGCCGTTCACGTTGCCCGGCGTGCACAGGATGTGCGCGTAGCTGCCGTCGGCGTGCAGCGCGCTCGCGAGCACGCCCGGTTCGTTCGAAGCCTGCATCACGATCGCGCCCGCGCCGTCGCCGAACAGCACGCAGGTCGTGCGGTCGTTGAAGTCGAGAATGCGCGAGAAGGTTTCCGCGCCGACCACGAGGGCCGTGCGGTGCTGGCCGCTGCGGATCAGGCTGTCGGCCACCGAAACGGCGTACGCGAAGCCCGAGCAGACGGCCTGCACGTCGAACGCCGCGCCGTGATTGCGGATGCCGAGCTTGTTCTGCAGCAGGCAGGCGGTACTCGGAAACACGAAATCGGGCGTCGAGGTCGCGACGATGATGAGGTCGATACTTTGCGGATCGACGTCGGCCGCGGCGATGGCGCGCTGCGAAGCGGCCAGCGCGAGATCGCTGGTGGTGACGTCGGGAGCGGCGAAGTGTCGGGCGTGAATGCCGGTGCGGGCGACGATCCACTCGTCGCTCGTCTCGACGCCTTTGGCGGCGAGGCGCTCGGCCAGTTCCTGGTTGGTGACGCGCTCAGGCGGAAGGTAGCTGCCCGTGCCGAGCACGCGGGAATAAAGAGTCGATTGAGCCATTATGCCTTCGAGGATGATGCGGCGGGCGGAACTCCACCCGCGGCCAGACCGGAATCACCTGCCGACGAACCCGCCGACGGGCCTTCCGGGGCCCCTGCCACGCCGTCGTTCTGCCCGCCCGCTGCCGTTCCGGCAGCACCAGCGGCCTGTTCGAACGAACCGGCGTTTTCTTCCATGGCGTGCGCGAGGCGCTCCAGCACGCCATTTTTGACGGCATCATACCCGCGTTTGATCGCCTGCTCAAACGCGTAGGTATCGGCGGAACCGTGGCTTTTGATGACGAGGCTCTTCAAGCCCAGCAAGGCGGCGCCGTTGTACTGGCGGTGATCGACGCGCTTTTTGAAGCGCATGAGCACCGGCAGCGCGGCGATCGCCATGAGCTTCGTGAGCCACGAGCGGCCGAACTCTTCCTTGATCATGTCGTTGAGCATCTGCGCGAGGCCCTCCGACGTTTTGAGCGCGACATTACCAACGAAACCGTCACAGACGATGACGTCGACGGTGCCCTTGTAAATGTCGTTGCCCTCCACATTGCCGCGGAAGTTCAGCGTGCTCGCGCGCAGCAGTTCGCCGGCGCGCTTGATGGTCTCGTTGCCCTTGATGACCTCTTCGCCGATGTTCAGGAGCCCGATGGTCGGACGGTCCTTCCCTTCGAGCGCGGCCACGAGCGCGTGACCCATTTCGGCGAACTGCAGCAGATGCTGCGGCTCGCAGTCGACGTTCGCGCCAAGGTCGAGCATCATCGTGTAACCGCGCGGATTGGGCAGCGCGAAGGCGATGGCCGGACGTTCGATGCCGGGCAGCGTCTTGAGCACGTAGCGAGACACGGCCATCAGCGCGCCGGTATTGCCAGCCGAGACACAAGCCTGCGCCTCGCCCTCTTTCACGCGATTGAGCGCGACGCGCATCGACGAGTCTTTCTTCTTGCGAAGCGCGACTTCGACCGGATCGTCCATTTCGACGACCTCGGTGGCGGGAACGACGGAAAGCGCAGGGAGGTCCAGCGCCTTCAGCTTCTTGAGCTGGGCGCGGATCGCCGTCTCGAGACCGACGAGCTGCAGATGCACATCGGGATGCGAGCGGACGAAATGGACAGCGGCGGGCACCGTCACGGACGGGCCGTGGTCGCCTCCCATGCAATCTATCGTGAGCGTAACAGTCATGGAATGCGACGGATTTTCGGGCATAAAAAAGCGGCAGTTGAATGCCGCCTTTTTATGCCGTGCCGAGAAAATGTCAAGCGAACGGAATCGCCATGTGCGGCGCAACATGCAGCCCGTGAGGACCGCAGCGCCGCACGCTGGAACGATTAGTCGTTCTTGGTCTTGACGACTTTCTTGCCGCGGTAGTAGCCGTTCGGGCTGATGTGGTGACGCAGATGCACTTCACCCGTGCTCGGCTCGACAGCCAGCGGCGCGCCCGTGAGGAAATCGTGCGAGCGGTGCATGCCGCGCTTCGACGGCGACTTCTTGTTTTGTTGAACTGCCATGATGAAACTCCTGAAAATTTTCCGAATTCTAACACAGCCCGATCCGGCCGCCGCCACCCTGGGGGATGGCCGGACTCCGGGACTGGGCCCACGAATTTAACTGCGCAATACTGCACGCCACCGGCGGCTCAGCTCAATGCTTGCTGCCGGGACCGTCCTTCTTGAGCGATTCGAGCGCCGCAAACGGGTTGACGCGCTCTTCCGTCTCGATTTCCTGCTCCGGCACGTCGTCGACGGAGTCCACACCGTCCGCGCCGTCGGCACCCGAGGCGAGACTTTCGTGAATTTCCGGACAGACTTCGTGCTTCGGCACGAGCGGCAGCGAGAGCAACAACTCCTCTTCGATCAAGTCGACGAGATCGAACTGGCGTGAGCCTACGATCACTTCGACTTCATCGTCGTCGAGCGGGAACTCGTCCGCCTCCTCTTCCGTCTGGACGATACGGAAGATCGCATCTGCATCGAATGCCTGCTCATAGGGAGCGAGGCAACGCTGGCACGTGAGCCACCCACTGCCGTGGACCGCGAGCCGCAGATAAGGTTGCGGCCCTTCAGTGCCGTCGTCCTGCAATTCCTGCTGCGTGAAGCCGGCGGCTTGCCACGTGAACGCGCTGTCGCGATCGGGCGCCTCGGCCGGGACTTCGTTGAGCATGCGCGGGAGCTGCGACAGGCGCACCACGCCTGCAGCTTCGCGACCGCTACGCGCGAATTCGAAGATATCGAGGTCGCGCGGATTGAGCGCGCCGCTCTTGCTCGATTCCGCGCCGGCAGGCTTACCAGATTGTTCGGTCATGTGCGCTCTCCTGCTTCAGACATGCGACCTGCAAGCGATGCAAAGAAGCAGACGCTGCCGGCCTGCGTATTTCAATTTCAAATATTCTTGTGTTCGGTACAGCCCTAAGGGCTTTGGCGCTCATTTGGCGCTCAATCTGCTACTGCGCCGCTACTGATTTGCGCCCCACGGAAAGGCCCACACGCGGACGTATAGATTAGAGCGTACCGATGAAAAGCCCAAAATCATAACGCCTTTATCTTTGTGAGTCAAACAGTTAGGCTCACGTCCGCAAGCCTCTGTGCGGCCAGCGTTTTTCGACGGCGAGCGGTCATCCGCCCCTCGTTTTTCAGCCGCCCCGCGCAAGCCGCCACTCTTTTTGATACCGACGACCGATCATGCAGCCACCTATCTCGCCCGCGCCGCAGACGGGCCGCCCCTCGGGCCGCCCCGCGCTGATCCTCGCCTCCAGCTCGCGCTACCGCCGCGAGCTGCTCGAACGCCTGCGCATTCCGTTCGACACCGCCGTGCCCAATCTGGACGAAACGCCGCAGCCCGGCGAAACGCCCCAAGCGACCGCGCTGCGCCTCGCCGAAGCCAAGGCGCGCGCCGTGGCCGCCGCCCTGCCCGCGATCACGGGCCGCGCGCTCGTGATCGGCTCCGACCAGGTGGCGACCTTCGACGGTAGCCAGATCGGCAAGCCCGGCACGCATGAGCGCGCACTCGACCAGCTGCGCAGCATGCGCGGCCGCGAAGTGTTGTTCCATAGTGCGCTCAGTCTGCTCGATACCGCTACTGGCCAAACGGATAGCGTCGATATCGTGACGAAGGTGCGCTTTCGCGACCTGCCGGACGCCGCGCTCGACGCCTATCTGCGCGCCGAACAGCCCTACGACTGCGCAGGCAGCGCCAAATCCGAAGGCCTCGGCATCGCGCTGCTCGAAGCCATCGAATCCGACGACCCTACCGCCCTGATCGGCCTGCCGCTCATCGCGCTCACGCGCATGCTGCTGGCCGCGGGCTATCCGCTGCTGGAGACCCAGGCATGACCGCGCAAGGCACCTCGAAAGGCACGCTGTATTTGATCCCCAACACGCTCGGCGACGGCGACGAAGCCGCGCTCGCCTACGTGCTGCCCGCGCCCGTGCGCGAGCGCGCCGGCACGCTCGCGAGCTACATCGGCGAAAACGCCAAGAGCACGCGCGCGTTCCTGAAGCGCGTCGGCACCACGCGACCGATCCAGGAGATCGAGATCCGCGAACTGAACGTGAACACGCCCGCGGGCGAAGTCGACAAGCTGCTCGCGCCGCTGCTGAAAGGCATCGACACGGGGCTCGTGTCCGAAGCGGGCGTGCCCGCCGTGGCCGATCCGGGCGCGCTGCTGGTGCGCCGCGCGCACGAGCGCGGCATCAAGGTCGTGCCGCTGGTCGGCCCGAGCTCGATCCTGCTCGCGCTGATGGCGTCCGGGCTGAACGGCCAGAGCTTCGCGTTCCACGGCTATCTGCCGGTGGACGCCAACGAGCGCATCAAGAAGCTGCGCGAACTCGAACAGACCTCGCGCAAGGCGAAGCAGACGCAGATCTTCATCGAGACGCCCTATCGCAACAAGACGCTGCTCGACGCACTGGTCGCGACCTGCGCGCCCTCGACGCTCGTGTGCGTGGCCGCCGACCTCACGCTGCCGACCGAGACGATCCTGAGCCGCACGATCTCCGACTGGAAAAAGCCGCCGACGCCCGATCTGCACAAGCGTCCCGCGATCTTTCTGATGCTGGCGAACTGATCCGGGTGCGTCATCGCGTCATAGCGCCCCAAAAGAAAACGGCCGCTGCGCAATCGCCAGCGGCCGTTTTTTGCGAACTGCGCCGAGCGCTTAACGCAAGGACATCTTCGCGCCCGAAATCAGCGACTGCATCGCCGACGAACCGACGCTCGCGCCAAAGCGCTTCGCCACGCGGTCGGAAATGCTCTGCTTGACCGTGTAGTCGACCACGTCGGGCGCCTTGATGACCTCGCGCGCCACGTAGTCGGTGTCGCCATAACCGTCCGCGAGACCGAGTTCCACGCTCTTCTGGCCGGTCCAGAACAGGCCCGAGAAGATGTCCGGCGTGTCTTTCAGACGCGAACCGCGCCCTGCCTTCACGGCGTCGATGAACTGCTGGTGGATCTGGTCGAGCATCGCTTGCGCGTGCGCGTCCATCTTCGGCGTATCCGGCGAGAACGGATCGAAAAAGCCCTTGTTCTCGCCCGAAGTACGCAGACGGCGCTCGACGCCGAGCTTGTCCATCAGGCCCGTGAAGCCGAAGCCGTCCATCAGCACGCCGATCGAGCCGACGATACTCGCCTTGTTCACGTAAATCTTGTCAGCGGCCGCCGCGACGTAATAGCCGCCCGATGCGCACATGTCGCCGACCACCACGTAAAGCGGAATAGCCGGATATTTGGCGCGCAAACGGTGGATTTCGTCGTTGATGATGCCCGCCTGCACGGGCGAGCCGCCCGGGCTGTCGATGTGCAGGATCACGCCGGCCGTGCCGTCGTCGTCAAAGGCGCTGTCGAGCGCATTGTTGATATCTTCGGCGTTCGCGGCGGTATCGGACGAGATCTCGCCGTCCAGCGAAACGAGCGCGGTGTGCTTGCCGCCGCCCTCCACGCGCGCGCCCGAGAAGTCGAGCAGTGCCCAGGCGATCAGCAGGAAGACCGCCAGAAACGCGAAGCGGAAGAAGATTTTCCAGCGCCGCGCCGCGCGCTGCTCCACGATCGCGGCCATGGCGATGCGTTCGAGCGCGTCACGCTCCCAGCCGGTCTTGGCGGCTTCGGATTTGCCGGAGTGCATCGGGCGCTCCGGCTCGTTCTGATCAGGGGTCGGATTATCTGACATGCGTGCGGTGAGAATCAGCGAAGGATCACAAAGGGGTCGGACTCAGGTCGGCGTCCGGCAGCCAGAATACCGCACGGCCTTCGGGCGTGTCGCGTTCCTCGACGCGAACCGGGCGCAGCCGCCCGCCGCGGCACGGCCCGCCGACGCACTTGCCCGTCTCGGGTTCGTAGATCGCGCCGTGCGTGGCGCACATCAGATAGAGCCCCGACGACTCGAAAAACTGCCCTTCGACCCAGTCCAGCTCCATCGGCACGTGCGCGCAGCGGTTCAGGTAGCCGTAGACCTCGCCGCCGAAGCGCACGAAGAACACGACGGCCGGACCGCCCGCGTAGGTCGCGTCGAGGCGCTTGCCGGCGCCGCCGTCGGCGAGTTCACCGGCCGCGCACACGCGTACCGCCGCGAGCCCCGCCTCGTTCTCAGGCAGGCTCATGCGTGCTCCCGCAGCCACGTCGCAAGCGCCGGAACGTCGGCGGCGATGTATTGGGGCGCGAGCGCTTCGAGCGAGGTCGACGCGTGCGCGCCATACGCCACGCCCACGCCCGCCGCGCCGGCGTTGGCCGCCATCTGCAGGTCGTGCGTGGTGTCGCCGATCATGACCGTGCGACCGAGATCCTGCCCCAGTTCGCGCGTCAGTTCCTGAAGCATGGCCGGATGCGGCTTCGAGAACGTTTCGTCGGCGCAGCGCGTGCCGTCGAACAGGCTCGTGAGGCGCGCCTCGGCGAGCGCGCGGTTCAGGCCCACGCGGCTCTTGCCGGTGGCCACCGCGAGCAGATAGCCGGTGTCGCGCAGTTCCGTGAGCATCTCGCGCACGCCCGCGAACAGCTCCGTCTCCTGATCCTTGAGCAGATAGTGCACGCGATACCGCTCCACGAGGCGCGGATAGTCGGCGGGCGCCAGCGTGGGCGCGGCGATCTGCAACGCTTCGCGCAGGCCGAGGCCGATCACGTAGCTGGCCGCCTCGTCGCCGGGCACAGGCAAGCCGAGGTCGCGGCAGGCCGCCTGGATGCTGCGCGTAATGTGGGCCGTCGAATCCATCAACGTGCCGTCCCAGTCGAACACAATCAGGTCAAATTGCTGTCGAGCCATACGGTCCTTCTCCAAACACTGTTGTTTTTTCGTCCGGCTTGTTCTCCGGCTTCGTTCCGCTTCCGGGTGGCGCGGCTTCGCGCCCCCGCGTCATTCCGGCTGCGCGGCGGCCTGGCTCTCGCCGTCCGCGCCTTCGCGCTGCGCGCGCAGTCCGTCGACGAAACTGCGCAGCTCCGGCGGCAGCGGCGCTTCGAACTGCAACGTCTCGCCCGTGATCGGATGCGCGAGCTTGAGCCGGTGCGCATGCAGGAACATGCGCTTGAGGCCCGGCTTCGCGCCGGTGCGCGCCAGCGCCTTGTTGAGCGCGAAGTCGCCGTACTTGGCGTCGCCGAGGATCGGCAGGCCCAGATGCGCAAGGTGCACGCGGATCTGATGCGTGCGACCGGTCTTCAGTTCCGCCTCGAGCAGCGCGTAGTGCGGCCAGCGCTCGACCAGATTGAAAACCGTGTGCGACGGCATGCCGTCGGCCTGCACGCGCACGCGGCGCTCGCCTTCCGGGGTCAGATATTTATGCAGCGGCTCCTTGACCGCGCGGCGGCGGCCCCAGTCGCTCGCCCAGTCGCCGTGGACGCAGGCGTAGTAACGCTTGTCGGTCTTGTTGTCGCGCATCTGCTCGTGCAGGCCGACCAGCGCCGCGCGCTTCTTGGCCAGCATCAGCACGCCGGACGTTTCGCGGTCGAGCCGGTGCACGAGTTCGAGGAATTTGCTGTGCGGGCGCGCCTCGCGCAACTGTTCGATCACGCCGAACGCCACGCCGCTGCCGCCGTGCACGGCGACGCCCGCCGGCTTGTCGATGACGAGCATGGCGTCGTCCTCGAACAGGATCGGGAACTGGCCGGGCGGCACGGGCGCCGACGCCTGCGCCGGTTTTTCGGCGATGCGGATCGGCGGCACCCGCACGAGGTCGCCGAGTTCGAGCCGGTACTGCGCATCGACCCGGCCCTTATTCACGCGCACTTCCCCGCTGCGCAAAATGCGATAGATGTGGCTTTTCGGCACGCCTTTGCAGACGCGCAAAAGAAAATTATCGATCCGCTGACCCGCGGCGCCATCGTCGATTTCGACGATCGAAACCTGGTCGGCTGCGACCTGATTCTGGGATGTTTTGCCTAACCCTTTCATTCTGAATATAATTTGCCCAGCGCTGACGCGACGGTAGGCCAAACGGCCTAAAAGTTCCAGAACCATCCGATGGATACCCAAGGAGGTTCGACCGGACCTGAACCGCGCTGCACGCGCAGGCAGCAAGCGATAAACGGTTATTTTACTTGCGCCCGGGGCGGGTTGCTCACCCCGAAAGAAGAGATGCAACGAGTTGCACGCACGGAAATCCGCACGGCAGGGACGGCGCCCACAGGCACGTTCGGTCGGCGCGGCCTCCGACGGTAACGGAACATTGGTATAAAGAATTCATCCGTGGCGCGGCGCCGCGTGGTCGAAGTGACCGCGACGCCACGCCACGGTGGCGAAAATACGGCGAGCGCCCGAAGCGTCCCGGCAATGTGCGGGACATGGCGACGTCAAAGGTGGCGAGACACCCCGAGGGGGAAGACGGGCGTTCCTGAAGGCTTCCCATACGCGGTCCTGCTTTGATATCCAGGCCGCGAAGCTGATCCAGCCGCAAGCGCGCGCGGTTCGCCGCTGCGGTTTGTCTTCTGTTGCGATCGTGCAAGGCGCAGTATGCCGCCGCCGCGCGCAGCAGTCGGATCGGAAGCGCAGGAAATCCGTGCCGTCGCACTTCCACGGCATGTCTGGCCGCTTGTTGAAGACGTATTTCGCATGTGCCCACGCGGCCCGTCCATGGCAACACAACGCCGGACCGGGCCCACACAAGGCAATTCTCCCCCCCAACGTTCCTGCTCCAGCGTGCTTGTGACAACACAATAAGGCGCGGCTTGCCGCTGCCGGCTTGCGTTCTGCCCGTCGAAGCGTCGGGCGCCCGCAGGCCGCGCGCAAAGCCGCACTGGAGCCGTTCAATGAAACGCATGCTGTTTAATGCGACACAGCAGGAAGAACTGCGTGTCGCCATCGTCGATGGACAGAAGCTCATCGACATCGACATCGAAACCGCCGGGCGCGAACAGCGCAAAGGCAACATCTACAAGGGCATCGTGACCCGCATCGAGCCCTCGCTCGAAGCGTGTTTCGTGAACTACGGCGAAGACCGCCACGGCTTCCTGCCGTTCAAGGAAGTCGCCCGCCAGTACTTCCGCGAAGGCGTGGACATGCGCGGTGCGCGCATCCAGGACGCCCTCAAGGAAGGCCAGGAACTGATCGTCCAGGTCGAGAAGGAAGAGCGCGGCAACAAGGGCGCGGCCCTGACCACGTTCATCTCGCTCGCCGGCCGCTATCTGGTCCTCATGCCGAACAACCCGCGCGGCGGCGGCGTCTCGCGCCGCATCGAGGGCGACGACCGTCAGGAACTGCGCGAAACCATGGCGCAGCTGCAACTGCCGGAAGGCATGAGCATCATCGCGCGCACGGCCGGCATCGGCCGCTCCGCCGAAGAACTCCAGTGGGACCTGAACTACCTGCTGCAACTGTGGCGCGCCATCGAAGCGGCGTCGCAGGCGGGCACGACCGGTCAGCCCATGCTGATCTATCTGGAATCGAGCCTCGTGATCCGCGCGATCCGCGACTACTTCCAGCCCGACATCGGCGAAATCCTCATCGACACCACGGAAATCTATGACCAGGCGCGCGCCTTCATGGATATCGTGATGCCGGACAATGTCAGCAAGGTGAAGCGGTATCACGACGACGTGCCGCTTTTCTCGCGCTTCCAGATCGAACACCAGATCGAAACGGCGTACTCGCGCACGGTGCCGCTGCCCTCGGGCGGCGCGATCGTGATCGACCACACCGAAGCGCTGGTCGCCATCGACGTGAACTCGGCCCGCGCCACCAAAGGCGCCGACATCGAGGAAACCGCCGCGCGCACCAACCTCGAAGCCGCCGACGAAGTCGCGCGCCAGCTGCGTCTGCGCGATCTGGGCGGCCTGATCGTGATCGACTTCATCGACATGGAGTCGGCCAAGAGCCAGCGTGAAGTCGAGCAGCGCCTGAAAGACGCGCTGCGCCACGACCGCGCACGCGTGCAGATGGGCAAGATCTCGCGCTTCGGCCTGATGGAGCTGTCGCGCCAGCGTCTGCGCCCGGCCCTCTCGGAAGGCAGCCACGTCACCTGCCCGCGCTGTAACGGCACGGGTCATATCCGCGATACGGAATCGTCGGCGCTTCAGGTCCTGCGCATCATCCAGGAAGAAGCGATGAAGGAAAACACTGCGGCGATCCACTGCCAGGTGCCGGTCGAAGTGACCGCCTTCCTGCTGAACGAAAAACGTTCGGAAATCAACAAGATCGAGTCGCGCTTCAAGGTCGGCGTCGTGCTGATCCCGAACAAGCACCTCGAAACGCCGCACTACAAGCTCGAGCGTCTGCGTCACGACGATACGCGTCTGGACGACCCGCGCGCCTCGTGGAAGCTGGCCGAGGAAGCGGCTCGCGAGCTCGAATCGGAAACCGGCTACAGCAAGCGCAACGCCGAAGCCAAGCCGAAGCAGGAAGCCGCGGTCAAGGGCATCACGCCGGATCGTCCGGCGCCGTCCGCGCCCGTGAAGACGGTGGAAGCCATTCCGGCGACCGCGCCCGTTGCGGCCGCACCGGCCGGCGGCGGTTTCTTCGGCTTCATCAAGCGCCTGTTCGGCGGCGCACCGGCTGCGGCTCCCGCACCGGCGCCGGTCCAGACGCAGGAAAAGGCCGCACGTCCGGCACGCGAAGGCCGTCCTGAGCGTGGCGACAAGGCCGCTTCGGGCGATCGCAACCGTAACCGCCGCACCGGTGGCCGCGACGCAGCAGGCCGTGGCGAAGGCACGCGCGGCGGTCAACCGTCGGGCCGTCGCGAGGAACGCGAACCGCGCGAAGGCCGCGAACAACGCGAAGGCCGCGAGCCGCGTGAGGCACGCGAAGCCCGTGAGCCGCGTGAACAACGCGAGCCGCGCGAGGCACGCGAAGCCCGTGGCAATCGTGAACCGCGCGAGCCGCGTGAAGCACGCGAACCGCGCGAGGCACGTGAGCCGCGCGAACAACGTGAGCCGCGCGAGCAACGCGAACCGCGTGAAGCCCGTGGCGAGCGCATCGAACGCGTCGAACGTGGTCAGGACCGCAGCGAATCCGGCGAAACGCCGGCACGCGGCGAGCGCCGTGAACGCGGCGAGCGTGGCGAACGCCGCCGCTCGCAGCAGAACGAAGCCGCCGAGGCGCAGGAAGCCCGTCTCGACGCCGCAGGTGCAGGCGCTGACAGCGAAACCGCAGAAGCCGCTCAAGCCGCACTCACCGACGGCGTGAGCCAGTCGGGTGCCGACGAAGATGGCGCATCGCCGCAAGGTGAAGAGCGCCGCCGCCGTCGTCGCGGCCGCCGTGGCGGTCGTCGCGAGCGTGATGCGGATGGCTCGGTAGCGAACGAAGGCGCGTCGGAAGACGGCGCATCGGGCGAAGAAGGCGTTGATGCAGGTTTCGACGCTCCGGTCGCCGAGCAGGCTGCCGTCGAGTCGATCAAGACGGAAACGACGGTGCAGACCGTGACGACGGAAGCGTCGGTCGTGACCGCCCTGCCGGTCGCCGCTGCGGCTGTCGCTGCTGTCGAAGCTGTCGAAACGAAGGCCGTGGAAGCCGCACAGGAAGCGCCGCAAGCCGCTCCCGCGCCGGTTGAAACCGTCGCACCGGCAGCCGTGGAAACGACCGCACCGGTCGCGCCCGCAGCGCCTGTCGAGCACGTCGCTCCCGTTGCTCCGATCGCTCCGGTCGCCGTCGAACCCGCAGCACCGGTCGCGCCGGTTGAAGCGCCGGCTCCGGTCGTCGTGGCCGCTCCGGCAGAAACGCCGGTTCAGGCACCGGCCGTCGCCGCCGAGGTCCCGGCACCGCGTGAAGACCGCGTCGAAGCGCCGACGTCCGAGGAAGTTGCGCCGGCTGCGGCCGTTGCACAGCCCGAACCGGTCGAAACGCGCGTCGCGCCGGTCGAAGCCGCACCGGCAGCCGTGACGCCGGTTCAGGCCCCCGTCGAAGCGCCGGTTCAGGCCGCGCCGGTCGAAACCGCGCCGGTCGCCGAGCCCGTTGCTCAGCGTCCGGTTCAGGTGACGACGGCCAGCGCCGCCGCGACCGGATCGCTCGACACGATGCTGGCCAGCGCCGGCCTCGTCTGGGTGAACACCGACGCCGACAAGCTGCGCGCCTCGCAAGACGCCGCCGCGCAAGTGACCAAGCCCGCGCGCGCGCCGCGCGAGCGCAAGGCGCTGCCGCCGGTCGACAGCACGCCGATGCAGCAAGTGGAAACCGGCCGCCAGCAGTAAGGCGGCGAGCAGCGCCAGGCGGATCGCACGAGTTTCTCGCGAGATCCGCCCGGCCTGCTCGACACTCCTCACACTCCTCTCTGCACGGCTATCGCAGTGCAGCAAAAAGCCCGCCACATATCGGCGGGCTTTTTTTTGATATATCAGCGTTCTCCCTCGTCCATGCGCAAAGTGCGCTTCGGCTAAAATCGAACTATCGCGAGTGCGAAATCAGCGAGTTCGAAACCAACATGTCCCGACGCATCATCCCCGTAGCCGACGCCCGATCGCTGCCGCCCCGGCTGGCAGCGGACGCCGTGCGCGCGCCGACGGGCGAGGTGGTCGACGCGCTGGCGCGGCCGCTGCGCGACCTGCGCATCTCGGTGACGGACCGCTGCAACTTCCGCTGCGTCTACTGCATGCCGCGCGCGGTGTTCGACAAGGACTACCCGTTCCTGCCGCACTCGGCCCTGCTCACGCTCGAGGAAATCGAACGCCTGGCGCGGCTATTCGTCGCGCAGGGCGTCACCAAGATTCGTCTCACGGGCGGCGAGCCGCTGCTGCGCAAGAACATCGAATTCCTGATCGAGCGGCTCGCGGCGCTGCGCACGGTCGACGGCACGCCGCTCGACCTCACGCTCACGACCAACGGCTCGCTGCTGGCCCGCAAGGCGCGCGCGCTGCGCGACGCGGGTCTCACGCGTGTGACCGTGAGTCTCGACGCGCTCGACGACACCCTGTTTCGCCGCATGAACGACGCCGATTTCTCGGTCGCCGACGTGCTGGGCGGCATCGAGGCCGCGCAGGCCGTCGGGCTCGCGCCGATCAAAGTGAACATGGTCGTCAAGCGCGGCACCAACGACAGCGAAATCGTCCCGCTCGCGCGCCACTTCCGCGGCTCGGGCGTGACGCTGCGCTTCATCGAATACATGGACGTCGGCGCCACGAACGGCTGGAACATGGCCGAAGTGCTGCCGTCCGCCGACGTGGTCGCGCGCATTGCCGAACACTTCCCGCTCGTGCCGCTCGACGCGCACAGCGTCGCCGAAACCGCCCAGCGCTGGGGTTACGCCGACGGCGCGGGCGAGATCGGCACGATTTCCAGCGTCACGCGCGCGTTCTGCGGCGACTGCACGCGCGCGCGCCTCTCGACCGAAGGCAAGCTGTACCTGTGCCTGTTCGCGTCGATGGGCTACGACCTGCGCGCCTTGTTGCGCAGCGACGCGAGCGATATCGGCATTGCCGCGGCGATCGCCCAGGTCTGGCGGCAGCGCGGCGACCGCTACTCGCAACTGCGCGGCAGCGCCGACGCCCCCGCACCCAGCGAAGAACGCCGCATTGAAATGTCCTACATCGGCGGCTGAGCCGCGCATGAACGCTCCCCTTCCCGTTTCGTCGATCACCGGCCTCGTGCTCGCGGGCGGCCGCGGCCAGCGCATGGGCGGCGCCGACAAAGGCCTGCAGATGCTGCACGGCCAGCCGCTCGCCGCGCACGTGCTCGCGCGCCTCGCGCCGCAGGTCGGCACGCTCATGATCAGCGCCAATCGCAACCGCGATACTTACGCCGAACTGGGCGCGCCGTGGCAGGCACGCGTGATCGCCGATACGCTCGCCGATTTTCCGGGTCCGCTCGCGGGTTTGCTCGCGGGACTGCGCGCCGTGTCGCAAAACGCGGTGGACACTGAAGCCACGACCGAATGGCTGCTGAGCGCGCCGTGCGATTCGCCGTGGCTGCCCGCCGACCTCGCCGTGCGTCTCGCCGATGCCGCGCGTGCGCAAGGCGTGCCGATCGCCACCGCGACCACGACCGACGCCGCGGGCGAAGTCTCGCTGCATCCCGTCTTCGCGCTCGTGCACATCTCGCTCGCCGACGACCTCGCGGCCTTTCTGGAGGCGGGCGAGCGCAAGGTGCGTGCGTGGTACGCGCGCCACAGGGCGGCCGAAGTCGCCTTTGCCGACGAGCGTGCGTTTTACAATATCAATTCCTTTCAGGAACTCGCCGACCTCGACCGTGCCTGACGTGCGCAACCGGACATCCGCCGCGCGCCGCCAGCCGCCGGCCCACCTGGCCCGCCTCCCAGGACGATCGCCGCACCCATTGTGCGGATGCGACGCTTCTCCACTCGATGACCACGCTTAACACTTTCTCCGGTAGCGCCGCGAGCCTCAGCCAGTTCGATCCTCAAGCCTTGCCCGTCAGCGCCGCTCAAGCCATCGTGCTGCAGTGGGTGACGCCGCTGGCCGGGAGCGAACGCGTGCCGCTGCGCGAAGCGCTCGCGCGCGTGCTGGCCGTGGACGTGGTCTCGCCGATCGACGTGCCCGCGCACGACAATTCGGCGATGGACGGTTACGCGTTCGACGGCGCGGCGCTCGCGGAGTCCGCACAAGACGGCGCGCTCACACTGACGATCGCCGGCAAGGCGTTCGCGGGCCATCCCTACCTGGGCGACGTGGCGCGCGGCGCATGCGTGCGCATCATGACCGGCGCGCCGATGCCCGCCGGCTGCGACACCGTCGTGCCACAAGAACGCGTGCAGTTCGATCAGTCCGGCGAATCCGCGTCGATCCGCTTCAGCGTGCGCGACAGCGCACCCGGCGCGAACCGCCGCCGCCGGGGCGAGGACCTCGCGCGTGGCGGCGTGGCGCTGCGCGCGGGCCGCGATCTGCGCGCCTCCGACATCGGCTTGCTCGCCTCGCTGGGTCTCGTCGAAGTCGAAGTGAAACGACGCCTGCGCGTGGCCTTCTTTTCGACCGGCGACGAACTGCGCTCGCCCGGCGAGCCGCTCGATGCCGGCTGCATCTACGACAGCAACCGCTACACGCTCGGCGCGATGCTGCGCCGCCTGAATGTCGAGGCCATCGATCTCGGCATGGTGCGCGACGAGCCCGACGCACTCGCCGCCACGCTCAAACAGGCCGCCGCGAGCGCCGACGTCGTGCTCACCTCGGGCGGCGTCTCGGTCGGCGAAGCCGATTTCACGCGCACCCAACTGCAAACGCTCGGCGACGTCACGTTCTGGGGCCTCGCCATGCGCCCCGGCCGCCCGCTCGCGTTCGGCCGCATCTGGTCCGGCGGCCATCCGGGCGCGGGTCGCCCGGCGCTGCTGTTCGGCCTGCCCGGCAACCCGGTCGCGACCATGGTCAGCTTCTACCAGATCGTGCGCCCCGCCCTGATCGCCATGTCGGGCGCGACGCCGCAGCCCGTGCCGCTGATTCCCGCGCGCTGCGAAGCGCCGATCAAAAAGCGCGCCGGCCGCACCGAATTCCAGCGCGGCGTCGCCGAACGCGACGCGCGCGGCCAGTGGCGCGTGACGCCCACCGGCTCGCAAAGCTCCGGCGCGCTCAGCACGATGAGCGAAGCCAACTGCTTCATCGTGCTCGCGCACGAATCCGCCGATCTCGACGCCGGCGACGCCGTCGACGTCATGCTCTTTGACGGGCTCGTCTAGCGCGCGCGCCCCACTCCAGCCATCCTGTACACGCTACGTCCATTCGACCTACGGACCGACTTCCATGAAAAAACAGATCTCGTTCATCGCCGCGGGGCAAACCGCCAAAGCGCTCATCCTCGTCTACCTCACGTTCAGCGTGCCGATCGTGCTGCTCGTCGCGGTGGTCGCCTTCTTCCGCTACGGCACCTTCGAACTCGGCACCGTGTTCAGCGCGCTGATCCTCAATGCGATCGTCGGCTTCGTGCTGCTGTGGATCGCCTGCCATCTCTACAACTGGGTGGCTTCGCGCTTCGGCGGCATCGAGATCCATCTCTCCGACGTACCCGAGGAAGCGTAATGGCGGCCACGATCCGCGCGGCCACGGCCAGCGACGTGAGCGACATGCACGCGCTCATGTACCAGCTCGCGGAATTCGAGAAGCTCACGCACCTGTTCACCGGCACGCCGGAACTGCTGGCCGACGCGCTGTTCGGCGCACATCCGGCCGCCGAAGCCCTGGTCGCCGACGACGCCGGCAAGATCGTCGGCTACGCGCTGTTCTTCCACAACTATTCGACGTTTCTGGGGCGCCGCGGTCTCTATCTCGAAGACCTCTATATCGAGCCGACGCAGCGCGGCACGGGTCTGGGCACCGCGATGCTGCGCAAGCTTGCGGCCATCGCCGTGGAGCGCCAGTGCGCGCGCTTCGAGTGGAGCGTGCTCGACTGGAACGAGCCGGCCATCCGCTTCTACGAGAAGATGGGCGCGACGGTCTTCCCCGACTGGCGCGTGGTGCGCGTGACGGGCGACGCGCTCGACAAGCTCGCCGTGCCGGGCTAAAGCACGCGTCTCACGACGCAAGTCACATGAAAAAACGGGCCGTCCGCAACGCTGCGGACGGCCCGTTTTTTCATAGGGGCATGGGCGTGCTGCGGGTCCTACTCTTCCACGCCAGGCAGCGCGTCGCCGAGCAGATTCGACGCCTCTTCGCCCGGCAACGCCTCCACGTCGCGCAGCTTGCGATTCATCGCGCGCGTGCGCACTTCGGCGGCCTCGATCGAGCGCGTGACCGTTTCCAGTTGCGTCTTCGTGCGCGCAAGCACGTCGCCGAACTTGCCGAACTCGGTCTTCACCGCACCCAGCACCTGCCACACCTCGCTCGACCGTTGCTCGATAGCGAGCGTGCGAAAGCCCATCTGCAGACTGTTGAGCAGCGCCGTGAGCGTCGTCGGCCCGGCGACAGTCACGCGGAAGTCGCGCTGCAGCACATCGGTCAAACCGGGGCGACGCAGGATTTCGGCGTACAGCCCTTCGGTCGGCAAAAACAGCAGCGCGAAGTCGGTCGTGTGTGGCGGCGCGACGTATTTCTCGGCGATGGTGCGAGCTTCGGCGCGCACGCGCGTTTCGAGCGCGCGCCCCGCTTCCTCGATGCCAGCGAGATCGGCGCGCTCCTGGGCGTCGATGAGGCGCTCGTAGTCCTCGCGCGGAAACTTCGCGTCGACGGGCAGCCAGACCGGCGCGCTGTCCGGCGCACCCGGCTTGATGCCCTTGCCCGGCAGACGAATCGCAAACTCCACGCGCTCGTTGCTGCCCGGCACGGTCGCTACGTTCTTCGCGAACTGGTCGGGCGTGAGCATCTGCTCCAGGAGCGCTTCGAGCTGCACCTCGCCCCACGTGCCGCGCGTTTTCACGTTCGTGAGCACCTTCTTCAGATCGCCCACGCCCGCAGCCAGCGTCTGCATTTCGCCGAGGCCGCGATGCACCTGCTCCAGCCGGTCCGAGACCAGCTTGAACGATTCGCCGAGACGCTGTTCGAGCGTGGCGTGCAGCTTTTCGTCGACGGTGCGGCGCATTTCTTCGAGCTTCGCCGCATTGTTCGCCTCGATGTCCTTGAGACGCTGTTCGAGCGTCGCGCGCACTTCGGCGAAACGCCGGTCGTTCGCTTCAGTCAGTTGCGCGAGCTGCTGACCGAGCACGGTGCCGAAGTGCCGCAGCGCCGTGGACTGCTCCTCGCGCGCCTGCTGCGCCTGCACGTGCAGACTCTGGCGCACGGCGTCGAGCTGCTGGGCGTTGCTCTCGGTGAGCTTGACGAGCTGCTGCGCGAAGCCGTCGATCTGGCCGTTCTGCACGGTCGCGATGCTCGTGAGATGCGCCGCGAGCGCCTGTTGCACCTGCGCGAAACCACCACCGAATTCGCTGCGCGAAGCCTGCGCCGTGCGCGCGATCTCGTTGCGCAACTCGCGCTCGATGCGTTCGGCCGCGCGCGCCTGCGTGTCGGTCGATGCCGCGAGACGGTCGCTCAGTTGATCGAGCGCGTCGAGCGCGGCTTCGTCATGCGCGCCGCCGCGCGCGCGCAGCAGCACGATCACGGCGAACGCAAGCACGACCGCCAGCACGGCGAGCACCGCCAGCGCCAGCGCCATCAACGACTCAGCACTCATGCGCGCGCTTTCCCGATCACGGCCGGATTGATCGCATTGGGCGGCTCACCCGCGCGCGGACCTTGACCCAGTCCGGCGATCAGATTGTCGGCGGCGAGATTGGCCATCGCGCGGCGCGTGGCCTCGCTCGCGCTCGCGATGTGCGGCGTGAGCACGACGTTATCGACTTCGAGCAGCGCCGGATGCACGCTCGGCTCGCCCTCGAACACGTCGAGACCCGCGGATGCGATGCGGCGCTCGCGCAGCGCCTGCGCCAGCGCCGCGTCGTCGACGATGCCGCCACGCGCGATGTTGGTCAGCGTGGCCGTGGGCTTCATGAGCGCGAGTTCGGCCGCGCCGATCGTGTGATGGTTTTCCGGCGTGTACGGCAGCACCAGCACGACGTGATCGGCCTCTTTGAGCAGATCTTCCTTCGCGCGGTATTCCGCGTTCAGCTCGCGCTCGATCTCGGGCGCGACGCGCGAACGGTTGTGATAGATCACGCGCATGTTGAAGCCGCGCGCGCGGCGCGCGAGCGCCTGGCCGATCCGGCCCATGCCGATCACGCCGAGCGTCGCGCCGTGGATGTCCGCGCCGAGAAACATGTCGAACGACCACTTCTGCCACTTGCCCGCGCGCAGGTAATGCTCCGATTCGGTCACGCGGCGCGCGGCGGCCATCATCAGGGCCCAGCCGAAGTCGGCGGTGGTTTCGTTCAGCACGTCGGGCGTGTTGGTGCCGAGCACGTTCGCGGCGTTGAACGCGGCCATGTCGAAATTGTTGTAGCCCACGGCCATGTTCGAGACCACGCGCAGACGCGGCGCGGCGGCGAAGGTCGAGGCGTCGACAGGGTCGCCCATCGTGATCGCGCCGTCCTTGTCGGCGAGTCGCGCCTTGAGCGCTTCGGCGGACAGCGTTTCGCCGTTGTTCCAGTCGACGTCGAAATACTGCTTGAGACGGTCGATCACGTCCGGAAAGATCGGGCGCGCCACGAGAATCTTTTGCATCGTTACTCTCCACACTACTGAGGTTGATCCGGAAGCCCGCCGGGGGCGGCCTGGGCGTTATTGTTCCGCATTGTCCCGCGCGGCCGCGCATCGGCATAGTCGGCCGAATGGCTAATCCGCCAGATCCGCGCGCGTATCAGGTATCAGACGAATCAGGCGAAAAAGAGCCAGGTCGCGGCCGCGAACACGGGCGTGAGCACCACGCACGACCAGCCA
Organism: Paraburkholderia sp. SIMBA_027; assembly: GCF_046535315.1. Taxonomy (NCBI): domain Bacteria; kingdom Pseudomonadati; phylum Pseudomonadota; class Betaproteobacteria; order Burkholderiales; family Burkholderiaceae; genus Paraburkholderia; species Paraburkholderia sp. SIMBA_027. Next base: position 67,104 of record NZ_JAWRWY010000008.1, on the reverse strand, counting down.
AGATAGCCGAAGAAGCCCGGCATGCGCACGCCGCGTTGCTGCGCGATCGCCTTCACCATGAAGTTCGGCGCGTTGCCGATATAGGTCACCGCGCCCATCCACACGGCGCCCGCCGAGATCGCGGCGAGCGTTTTCGCGCCGCCCGTCATGAGCGCCTGCGCGTCGCCGCCCGCGAGATTGAAGAACACGAGATAGGTGGGCGCGTTGTCGAGAAACGAGGACAGCAGCCCCGTCGCCCAGAAATACAGCGCGTCGTTCGGGCGGCCCGGCGCATCGTTCACGAAGGCGATCAGCGAGGCGAACGCGCCCGCCTCGCCCGCGCGCAGCATCGCGATCACCGGCGTGATCGTCACGAAGATGCCTGCGAACAGCTTCGCCACTTCGGCAATCGGCGCCCAGTCGAAACCGTTGTCGGCACGCGCCTGCCGCGACGTGAACACGTACGACACGACTGCCAGCACGATCAGTCCGGCATCGCGCACGGCGTTTTGCAGTTCGATGCGCGCACCCGCCAGCTCGACGCCGATGCCCGGCTTCCAGAGCCCGCTCATGAGCACGAGCGCGATCACGCCCGCGAGCAGCGCGAAGTTGGCCTTGCCGCCGATGCCGAGCCGTCCGGTGTCGGGCGTCGGATCGAGGAACGGCGCGCGCGCTTCGCCGGCGCTTCGGAACCGCCACGTATCGAGCAGAAAGAACGCGACGAGCAGCACGCCGCAGACGAACAGCATCGGCAGCGCGAGATGTTGCGCGGTCCAGAAAAAGCCGACGCCGTTGAGAAAACCGAGGAACAGCGGCGGATCGCCGAGCGGCGTGAGCGAACCGCCCGCGTTCGCCACGAGGAAGATGAAGAACACGACCACGTGCGTGTTGTGGCGGCGATTGTCGTTGGCGCGCAGCAGCGGGCGGATCAGCAGCATGGCCGCGCCGGTCGTGCCCATCACGCTCGCGAGCACGGTGCCGAGCGCGAGGATCGCGGTATTGGTGCGCGGCGAGCCGTGCAGATTGCCGTACACGCAGATGCCGCCCGCGATCGTATAGAGCGCGCCGAGCAGTACGATGAACGGCACGTATTCGTCGACGAGCGCGTGCAGAAAGAGCGGAACCGTGACGCCAACGCCGTGCGACGCCGCGAACGGCACGAGAAACGCGAGCGCCCACGCCGCCGAAATCTTGCCGAAATGGCGATGCCAGAACGTGGCCGCGAACATCGGGAACAGTGCGATCGAGAGCAGCATGCAGGCGAACGGCAAGCCCCAGGTCGCGGAGAGTGTCGCGCCGTCGACGCCACTCGATGCGTGCGCCGTGCTGGCGCCGCAGGCGAGCAGCGCCGCGAGCGACTGCGCAAGGATCCGCTTCGTGTTGCGTGCCGCGCGGCTATCCGTCAACGCGTCACGCTCCCTGCACGACGATCACGTGCACGCGATACGGCCCGTGAGCCCCGAGCACGATGGTCTGTTCGATGTCGCCGGTGCGCGACGGCCCCGAGACGAAATTGACCGCGCGCGGCAGTTCGCCGCGTTCGGCGCGCATGAGCGCGAAGGCGTCCTCGTGACCCGCGACGATGCGCGAGGCCGGCACGACGGCGATGTGCGTTTCGGGCAGCAGCGCGCCCGAGGCCCAGGTTTGCGGACCCGACAGCAGCACCAGCGTGCCGGTCTCGGCAGTGGCGCAGAAACAGCCCGTGAGGCCGACGAGATCGCGATCTTCGGGCTTGCGAAACGCGACCGTGAGCCCCGCCGAAGTCCAGTCGAACGATTCGAGCGTCTCCCAGGCGACGGCCTGCGTGGGCAACTGGAGCGAGGCGAGATAGCGCGCCGCGGCGGCGGGCACGTCGGCGAGCTGCGCGACCTCCTCGACCGTGGATGCCATCTTCTTCGCCTCGACGACGAAACGCGCGACGAGGTCGCCTTCCATCGGCGGACGCGGCCCTTGCGGATGCCGCGCGAGATAGTCGGCCACGGCTTCCCGTTCGTGCGCGGCGGGTGTTGCATCGCGACCCTGAGCGGCGCGGATGCGCGCGAGCATGCTGCGGCGGGCGGCCGTGGTGTCCATGTGCGTCCTCGTCAAAAGAAGAAAAGCGACGCGCCGATTATACCGGCGCGTCGCTCGTATTCCGGCGCGCTATCCCGCGCATGAAGCGCGTGCCGCCCGCGTGTCGCTTACGTGCTGCGTGCGCGAACTTACTTGCCCGCGCACTCCACTTCGGTCGGCTGCTCGATGCCGAACACCTGACGCAGATACGCGAGATAGGCCTTGTCGTCGCACATGTTCTTGCCCGGCGAATCGGACAGTTTGGCGACCGGCTGACCATTGCAGCGGACCATCTTGATGACGATCTGCAGCGGCTGATAGCCGAGGTCGTTGGTGAGGTTCGTGCCCACGCCGAACGCGAGACGGCAACGGTCCTTGAAGCGCTCGTACAGACGCAGCACCTTGGGAATGTCGAGCGCGTCCGAGAAGATCATGGTCTTCGTACGGGCGTCGACGCGGTTCTCCTCGTAGTGCTTGAGCAGACGCTCGCCCCACTCGAACGGATCGCCCGAATCGTGGCGCGCGCCGTCGAAGAGCTTGCAGAAGTACATGTCGAAGTCGCGCAGGAACGCCTGCATGCCATACACGTCCGACAAGGCGATGCCGAGGTCGCCGCGATACTCCTTCGCCCACATCTCGAAGCCGTAGATCTGCGAATCGCGCAGACGCGGTCCGAGCGCCTGGCACGCCTGCAGATACTCGTGCGCCATCGTGCCGAGCGGCGTGAGGTTGTGCTTCATCGCGTAGTAGACGTTGCTCGTGCCCGTGAACTGCTCGCCGAGATCTTCCTTGAGCGTGAGGATCACCTCTTCGTGCCAGCGCTTCGAGAAGCGGCGGCGCGTGCCGTAATCGGCGATCTTGCAGTCGGCGAACTCGGGCTTCGCGCCGAGCAGCTCGATCTTGCGGCGCAGGCGCTCGCGGCCCTCTTCGTATTGCGGATGATGCTGCGTGTTGCGGAAATACACCTCGTTGACGATCGCGAGCACCGGAATCTCGAAGAGGATCGTGTGCAGCCACGGCCCCTTGATCTCGATGTCGATTTCGCCGTTGTTCTTCGGCGACGGCGTGACGGAGATGTACTTTTCGTTCAGATGGAACAGCGCGAGGAAGTCGACGAAATCGCCCTTCACGAAGCGCATCTTGCGCAGATACTCAAGTTCGGGCTCGGCGAAACGCAGACGGCAGAGCTTGGAAATTTCACTGCGGATTTCGTCGACGTACGGCACGAGGTCGACATCCGGCGTGCGGCAGCGGAAGCGATATTCGACGTTGGCCGCGGGGAAATGATGCAGCACCACCTGCATCATCGTGAATTTGTACAGATCGGTATCGAGCAGCGAAGTAATGACCATGATTGACTAGCCGGACTGCAATCGGAGGATGCATGCCTCGTTTTCCGAACCGCCACGCGCCTTCCGGGGCTCGCGGCGACGCCGTCGGAAGGCGGGCATCAGCGGTGCGCTCATGTTACCCGAATGCGGCATTCGGACGCGGGCTTGCATGCACGTCCGTGGCGCGCGCAGGGATATTGCGCAAAAAATCGGCCGCCACTTGCGCGCCTTTCGCATTTGCGCGGGCCAAGGCGGCACCGCATAAACTAATCACGAAACGATATAAAAGGCGCGCCGGCGGTGTGGATAGGGAAATTCCCATTCAGTTACAATACCGCTTTTGGCGCGCGTCAATCCAGCGCCATCCCCAATACAAAAGCTTGCAGGAGCTGCCTGAATGACCCACGTTGTGACCGAAAGCTGCATCAAGTGCCGCTATACCGACTGCGTCGATGTGTGCCCGGTGGACTGCTTTCGCGAAGGTCCCAACTTCCTCGCGATCGACCCGGACGAGTGCATCGACTGCGCCGTGTGCGTGGCTGAGTGCCCGGTGAACGCCATTTACGCCGAAGAAGATGTGCCTGGCGACCAGCAGGATTTCATCGCGCTGAACGCCGATCTCGCCAAGAACTGGCCGAGCATCACGAAAACCAAGGCTGCCCTGCCGGAAGCCGAGGAATTCAAGGACATCAAGGACAAGCTCGCGCTGCTCGAGCGCTAAGCCGCGTTCCGCGGCGGTTGGGGCCGCGCCGCCGCGTCCGTTTGTCACCACGTCACCACGTCACCCGAGGACGGACAATCCGTCGAACAATCCTTTTGAAGGAGGATTGTTTTAAAAAGATGGCGACAAGGTGTTGACAGACTCCGCCAGGCCCCATAGAATCTCGTTCTCTGCTTTTGTTGATCCCCGATAGCTCAGTCGGTAGAGCGCCGGACTGTTAATCCGTAGGTCCCTGGTTCGAGCCCAGGTCGGGGAGCCAAGATTCGCAAAAGCCCGTTCGTGTTGAACACCGCGCATAACGGGCTTTTTCATGAAGTTAAAAAGTTGTAGTTGTACTGCTGTTCCCCGATAGCTCAGTCGGTAGAGCGCCGGACTGTTAATCCGTAGGTCCCTGGTTCGAGCCCAGGTCGGGGAGCCAAAATATAAAGCCGTTGCGTTTTTGCGCAACGGCTTTTTTCTTTTGGGCGTGCGTGACTGACGCATGGCGCGCCCTCTCCCTTTTGCGACATCAAACACTCGCCCGACTGACCGCGATGGCAGCCAGTCAACTGGTGTAGTATCGACAGGTAATACCCGCTAACGGGGCACGCCTCATGTCCATTTCCATCAAGCTCGACGACGAACTCAAGGACCGCATCCAGCATATCGCGGGCCTTCAGCATCGCACGCCGCACGCCGTGATGCGCGAAGCCATCGCGCAATACGCCGAGCGCGAAGAAGCGCGCGAGCGGTTCACGCAGGAAGCGCTCGCGTCATGGCAGCACTATCAGCAATCCGGCCGTCACCTGAATGGCGACGAGGTGCGCGCGTGGCTGGGCGACTGGGGCACGGATGACGAACTCCCCGCGCCGGAATGCCACGACTGATCGTCACTCAGCGCGCCATTGAAGGATTGGAGCGCTGTCGGCGGTTTCTGTCTCGAAAAACACCCGAAGCCTCGCGGCGCGCAGCACAAGTCATCGATCAACATTTCCGGGCGCTTGAAGCCACGCCAGCGATTGGCCGACCAATCGAGGCCACACCCGGACTTCGCGAACTGGTCATTCCATTCGGCGATACGGACTACGTCGCGCTCTATCTGCCCCCTCCCGGCGACGACACCCTCTATGTCCTGGCCTTCCGCCATCAACGAGAACTCGGTTACTAGCGCCGCCCTGCCCGATAATGACACCTCGTCACTCCCGGGAATCCGCATGAAATCCATCCGCCTTGCCCCGACGCTGTCCGCCGCGTTCACTGCCGCATTCACCGCGGCGCTCGCCTGCGCATCGGGCATCGCGCACGCCGAACAGATCGGCAGCGTGAACACCAACTTCCGCATGACCGGCTCCGACAAGGTCGTCGTCGAGGCCTACGACGACCCCGCCGTGAGCGGCGTCACCTGCTACGTGTCGCGCGCGCGCACCGGCGGCGTGAAGGGCACGCTCGGCATCGCCGAAGATCCCACCGAAGCATCGATCGCCTGCCGCCAGGTCGGCCCGATCAGCTTCGGCGCGCCGCTCAAGCAACAAGCCGACGTGTTCAACGAGCGCATGTCGTTTCTCTTCAAGACGCTGCATGTGGTGCGCGTGGTCGATACCAAGCGCAACGCGCTCGTCTACCTGACCTATAGCGACCGCGTCGTGAGCGGCAGCGCGAAGAACAGCGTCACCGCCGTGCCGATGCCCGCCGGCACGACCATTCCGGTGCGCTAAACTGGTCTTCCACGCCGCCTGAAAGCCGACTGACTGGCCGCCGTCTCCATGAACCTTCCCCGTTTTCGCGATTCCGCCCGTTACTGGCGCTCGCCGCTGCTGCCCGGCGGGGATCTGCTGACGGCCGAATATCACGATCACACGTTCTCGCCGCACTGGCACGAGGCGTACACGGTGCCCGTGATCGAGGACGGCGCGGAGTGCTTCCGCTATCGCGGCGCGCATCATGTGGCGGAAACCGGCACGGTGCCGGTCATCAATCCGGGCGAGGTGCATACCGGTTCGCGCGCCGTCGACGAAGGCTGGCGCTATCGCGTGATATACCTGCCGGTCGATTATCTGCACGGTCTCGCGGCGGAAATTGCGGGCCGCGAGCAGCCGCTGCCGTGGTTCGGCGCCGATGTGATCCGCGATCCCGATCTCGCGCAGCGGCTCTCGTACGCGCATCGTCTGCTCGAAGCCGACGCCGATGCGCGGCGCGCCGATCCGGAGCCCCGAACCGCGCCCGGCGGCAACGCCAGCGCGCTCGCCCTGCCCGCGCCCGACCCGCTCGCCGTCGAAGACGCGTTGCTCGACGCGCTCGCGACCTTGCTCACGCGCCACGCCCGCACCCGCGAAGCGCCGATCGGGCCGCACGTCAACGACCCGCGCGTCGAGACCATGAAGGCGCTGCTGGCCGCCGACCTGCCCGCGCCGCTGCGCGTCGCCGATCTCGCCCAGGCGGTCGGCCTGTCGCCGTTCCACGCCACGCGTCTCTTCACCCAGGCGACCGGTCTGCCGCCGCACGCATGGCGCACGCAACTGCGCCTGCAACGCGCACTCGGGCCGCTGCGCGCGGGTGCGTCGGTCGCCGACGTGGCCGCCGCCAGCGGTTTCGCCGATCAAAGCCATTTCACGCGCCATTTCCGCCGCATGTTCGGCGTGCCGCCGGGACGCTGGCAGTCGTCCTGAGCGCTTTACTGCGCGCTTTACTGCGCGCTTTACTGCGCGCTTTACTGCGCGCTTGACTGCGCGTCATCCGGAACGCCACGCAACCTCGCCACACTGATCGACAAAGCTCGCCGCAAGATCGTACAAGCCACGCACCGCGCCGCTCGCTATGCTGCTTTCCGAATCAGGAGAGACAGCTTGACCCACCATCCCCATCGCTACAAAGAATTCGCGGCCGGCGCGCGCGACATGATCCCCATGATGATCGGCGCGGCGCCGTTCGGCGTGATTTTCGGCACGCTCGTCACGTCCGGGCCGCTCGCGCTCTGGCACGGCCAGTTCATGTCGGTCACGGTATTCGCTGGCTCGGCGCAGTTCATCGCGCTCGGGCTGATCGCCTCGCACGCGAGCTACGCCGTGATCTGGGCCACCACGCTGATCGTCAACCTGCGCCACGTGCTCTACAGCGCCACGCTCGCGCCCTATGTCTCGCATCTGCCGATGCGCTGGCGCCTCGCGCTCGGCGCGGTGCTCACCGACGAGGTGTTCGCCGTCGCCTGGGCGCATTACCGCCGCCATCATCCCGGCGACGACGTCTCGCCGTGGCACTTCCTCGGCTCGGGTGTCTCGATGTATCTGAACTGGCAGATTTCGACCGCCGCGGGCCTGCTGTTCGGCGCGGCGTTCCCGGGCCTGCAGTCGCTCGGACTCGACTTCGCGATGGTCGCCACTTTCATCGCCATCGTGGTCCCGCAACTGGTGGCGCTGCGCTTTGTGGCGGCCGCCGTCACCTCGGGCGTGCTCGCGTTCTACTGGCAGGCGTGGCCGTACAAGCTCGGGCTGCTCGGCGCGGTGCTCGCGGGCGTCGTGGTCGGCGTGGCGCTGTCGTTGCCGCGCAAACCGCGCCAATCTCATGTCGATGCCGACGCCCTACCCGACGCCGACGCTCCGTCGCACTCATCGAACCCGACCGGCAACCGCCGCCCGGACCGGCATCCGCGCGAGGCGCACGCCGTCGCAGGAGGCAACCGATGAACCAGCCCATGAACTACGTCGTCCTGATCCTCGGCATGGCGCTGATCACCTGGATCGTGCGCACCGCCGTCTTCGTGCTCGGCGAGCGACTCGTGTTTCCGCCGCTCGTGCGCACGGCGCTCGGTTTCGTGCCCGTAACCGTCCTCACGGCGATCATCGTGCCGATGGCCGTCTCGCCGCACGGCCAGGGCGCCGAACTGAGCTGGCGCAATCCGCAACTCGTCGGCGCGCTGGCGGCGATCGTCGTGAGCGCGCTGACGAAGCGTCCGCTGCTGACCATCGCCGTGGGCCTCGGCGTGTTCTTCGTCTGGCAAGGCGTCGTGTTGCGCTGAATCCACGCTGAAATGCGCATCTGAATACGCATTGGAGTGCGCCCTCGAATCCCCCCGGACGGGCCGCCGCCCGTCCACCCACGGTCCTTTCACGGCGCGCGTTCGAGCGAACCTCGCGTGAACCTCGCGTGAACCTTTCACGCAGCCGCTCAAGTTTCGCCGCGCCGCGCCGTTAAACCGTCGAAGCCTGCCTTGGCGCAGTGGTCAGCCGAAGACTGGCCATCACCAGGCAACGCCAGGAATAGATCGGGGCAACCAGAATGGGGAATATCACCCTTAACCTCAAGGAAGAAACACTTGCGTCGCTGCGCAAGGATTTCGACGCGTTCCTGCGCGTCTCGCTGAAGCTCGACCCGCAATTCCTCACGCCGTCGTTCGAGGACTTCCTGCGCGCGAAGCTGCTCGACAACATGACGCCGCTCACCGAGCAGGCGGTGCAGCGGCTATTGCAGGGCGGCCAGTACGCGTGGGCCAAGCGCACGCTCGACAAGGAGTTTCCGGAAGTCGTCTCGATGCTGCTGCGTCAGGCCGGCGATTTTGGTTTCGGCGTCGCGTCGCGTCCCGAGTGGACGCCCGACGAGCTGTCGAAGAAGTGCCGCGAATGGGCGGCCGCGATCGTGCAGGAAGCGCAGGGCGAGGAAGCGCAGATCGACCCGCTCGCCGCGCAGATCAAGTCGGGCGTGCAGGACATCCAGACGCTCGAAGAAATCATGCAGACGCCCGCATGGCGGCTCGCGGAATCGGTGCGCCAGCGCGTCTATGAAGCGAAGATCGGCTGCGAACAGGCCACGGGTTCGCTCGCGCGCGAGCGGCTCGGGGAGTTGCGCGGCCTGCTGCGTCTGGGCATCGCGCACGGCACGTTCCAGAAGCAGGAAGCGCAGCAGATCATGGAATATCTGCGTCTGCTGAAGCCGGAAATTTTCGTCGAAGAACCCGACGACGTCTTCACGCGCCTCGCCGCCTGGCTGCGCAACTTCTTCGTGCCGCCGCCGAAGAATCAGCCTCGCTAGCCCGTCCCGCCCGCGGGACACCGCACCGATCAGGCTCATACCCCCGGCGCGCGCCCTAGTCCCACATCTTCCTCAATTTCGCGCCGATCTCGACCTTCGCGCGCGCCGCAGCGGCCAGTCCCGCCGCACTCGGCGCGCTCGCCACGGGCGGCGCGGGCCACGCGCGCGACTCGAACAGCGGCAGCATCGACGGCGCGATGAAGCGCGTGCGCGACGCCCACACGTGACGATCGCCGGACGCCGCCTGGTTGTGCACATAAAAGCGCTGCGGCACGACGATGTGCAGATCCTCCTTCGCACGCGTCATCGCCACGTAGAGCAGACGGCGCTCCTCTTCCAGTTCCTCGTCGCTGCCCGCGCCCAGATCGGACGGAATGCAGCCGTCCACGCCGTTGAGCACGAACACGTTGCGCCACTCCTGCCCCTTGGCCGAATGGATGGTCGAGAGGATCAGATAGTCCTCGTCGAGCAGCGGATCGGCCGATTCGGCGCTGGTCGCGTCGGGCGGATCGAGCGTGAGTTCGGTCAGGAAGCGCTCGCGCGAGGGGTACGTGCTCGCGATGCTTTCCATCTGCAGCAGATCGGCCATGCGCACCTGCGCGTCTTCGTGATTGCGCTCCAGATGCGGCTCGTACCAGCGCCGCACGCGCTCGAACTCGGCCGGCCAGGCCGTGGCGCGCGCGCCGATGCTGTCGATGAGCGCCGTGAACGCGCTCCAGTCCTCGGCGGCACGCGGCGGCGGTGCGAATGCGGCGAGCGCTTCGGCAGCGCGATACGCGCCCGTGCAAGCCGCAACCTGATCGAGCAGACGCGCGGCGGTAGCCGGCCCGACGCCCGGCATCAACTGCGTCACGCGAAACCCGGCCACGCGATCGAGCGGATTTTCGGCCCAGCGCAGCACCGCCAGCACGTCTTTTACGTGCGCGGCGTCGAGAAAACGCAGGCCGCCGAATTTCACGAACGGGATATTGCGCCGCGCCAGCTCGATTTCGAGCGTCGCGCTATGGTGCGCGGCGCGAAACAGCACGGCCTGCTGCTTGAGCTTCATGCCGCCCTCGCGCGCCTCCAGAATCTGCTCGACGACGTAGCGCGCCTGCGTGGCCTCGTCGGCGACCGTCACGAGGCGCGGACGCTGCTGCGAGGCGCGATCGGTCCAGAGGTTTTTCGTGTAGCGCTCGGTGGCGGCGTCCATCACGGCGTTGGACGCAGCGAGGATCGGCTCGGTTGACCGGTAGTTGCGTTCCAGCGTCACCTGACGTGCGGACGGATCGAACTGTGCGGGGAAATCGAGGATGTTGCGTACCGTTGCGCCCCGAAACGAGTAAATTGCCTGCGCATCGTCGCCGACGACGGTCAGGCCGCGTCCGTCGGGCTTGAGCGCGAGCAGGATCGACGCCTGGAGGCGATTCGTGTCCTGATATTCGTCGACGAGAATGTGATCGAAGCGCGTGGCGAGATCGGCGGCAATGACGGGTTCTTGCGCCATATGCGCCCAATACAGCAGCAAATCGTCGTAATCGAGCACGTTCTGCTTCTGCTTCGCGTCCACGTACTCGGCAAACAGCGCGCGCAGTTGCGGCTCCCATTCGAGACACCAGGAGAACGAGCGCGCGAGCACGTCGGCGAGCGAATCGCCGGTGTTGACTACGCGCGAGTAAATCGCCAAACACGTGGATTTAGCGGGAAATCGCTTCTCTTTCGCCGACAATCCCAGCTCGTGGCGCACGAGGTTCATGAGATCGGCGGAATCTTCGCGATCGTTGATCGTGAAGGCCGGCGACAAACCGATCTGCTCGGCGTATTCGCGCAGCAGGCGCGCGCCGATGCCGTGAAACGTGCCCGCCCACGTGAGCCCCTGCGCGAGCACGGCGGCCGCGCCCGGCACGCCGGCGGCGATGCGCGAGACACGCCGCGTCATTTCCTGCGCCGCGCGACGCGAGAACGTTAGCAGCAAGATACGATGCGGATCGGCGCCGTTCACGACCAGATGCGCGACGCGATGCGCAAGCGTGTTGGTCTTGCCCGAACCCGCTCCAGCGATCACGAGCAGCGGTTCCGGCAGCGTCGCACCCGGAGCGAAGGCCTGCGGACCGCCATGCTCGACGGCGGCGCGTTGCGCCTCGTTGAGCTTGGCGAGATAGGCCGCAACGTCCTGAGCGACAGCGCTGACGGGATCGACGAGGGAATCGTTGGAAACGGGAGTGGACACGGCGGTGGACACGGCGGGCGCGGAGAATCCGTAAAAGGCGGCGACGCATACTGTATATCCATACACCTCGCACCCGCAAGCGCTCGATCGTGGGCTGATCTGGCGCGATCTGGCGATATTTATGCGTCAACTTCCCGGCGCAATAAAAAACGGCGGCATCCGTTACCGGACGCCGCCGCCTTGCACGTGATTAGCGCTGACGCGGATTACGGCTGCTGCGTGCCGCCCTGCTGCTGCGCCGACTGACCGCTCATCTGATCCTTCATTTCCGAATCGTTGGCCTGACGGTCGGCCTTGCGGTTGATCTTCGCGTCCTTGACCTCCGATTTGTACTGCGTCTTGGCCTGCTTCTTCGCGTCCTTGTACTCGGAGTTCGCCGACTTCTTGGCGCTGCGGTACTCGGCGCTGGCCGCCGCGTTGGCGTTGCGCTTTTGCACCAGCGGATCGGTCGGCTGCGGCGCGGTCAGATTTTGCGGCGCGGGCGCCGGTTGCGCGATGCCCGCGGCGGCCGGCGCCTGGCTCGGCGCGGTAGCCGGGGCCATCGTCGGCGCGTCGCCCGCCGCCGGCGTGGCGGTCTGGGCGAACGCGCCCTGCGCGAAGGCAGCGGCGGTGGCGGCAATGGCGGTAGCGGTCAGCAGCTTGCGAATCTGGGTCATGGCGTATCCTCTTGAGTAGTTCCGGGAATTGGCGTGGGTCAGTCCTGCAACGGGCGTGCCCGCCGTTTCCCGCTCCGTTTCCGCTCGATGGAGCCGCCGTGGTCGGGTGAATCCGTGGAGCCCGGCGGTCTCGCTTCGGTGAACCCATTTTCATCTGAAGATCCGCGCGCCGTCCCGCGACGTTACGCAGCGTTTCATTTGCTGACGAATTCATAACATCTGGCCCCGACATGTAACTACGCCCGATCGCCAAGCATCCCGGGCCGCGCCACGCGCGATCGCTTATGATGCTCACCCTCCGCGCCGCCACGGCGCGCGCCAATGTTCCGCGCCTTTGTTCCAATTTCACCGATTTCCACGCGCCATGCCCAATCTCGATTTCACGCTGACCGGCGACTACGTCGAACTGCACAACCTCCTGAAGATCACCGGACTCGCCGACAGCGGCGGCTCGGCCAAGCAGATCGTCTCGTCCGGCGCGGTGAAGGTCGACGGCGAAGTCGAACTGCGCAAGACCTGCAAAATCCGCGCGGGCCAGTCGGTGCTGCTCGGCGACACGCGCATCGCGATTCACGAGCCGGAGTAACAGGCTGCGCCGATCGCACATGCACCACGCAGGTGCTTTTTGGCTGAAAGACAGGTAATCTCGGCGGGTAGGCTCGCAGCCGTTCAAGGCGCTTGAGCCGTTCCCGCCTGCACTTCCGGATTCGATCTCCAGGCGTTTTTCCGACGCGGCGCGATACTTCGCGCCGCTTGCCTTTCATGACCCGAACGACTTCACCGGCGCGCACCGACCGCGCCAGCCGCGCCATCGCGCCGCCCACGCTCAAACGTCACGCCGCCGACACCGCACGTCTCGCCGCGCCGCTCGCCATCGCCCAGTTGTCGCAGATGGCGATGAGCGTCACCGACACCGTGCTGCTCGGCTCGCTCGGCGCGGGCGCGCTCGCGGCGGGCGGACTCGGCGCGAATCTGTTCTTCGTGGTCGTGACGGTGCTGCAGGGCGTGCTGACCTCGGTGAGCGTGAGCGTCTCGCAGGCGCGCGGCGCCGACGATCTGCATCGTGTGCCGCATATCTACTGGACCGGTTTCGCGCTCTCGCTCGTGCTCGCGCTGCCCGCGTTCGCGCTGCTGTCGTTCGCGGAGCCGCTGTTGCACGCGCTCGGCGAGCCGGGCGTGCTCGCGCGCCAGGTCGGCGAATACGCGTCGGTGCTGCGCTGGGGCGCGCCCGCGAGCCTGATCGGCGTGGGGCTGATGCGCTCGTTCCTGCCCGCCATCGGCGCGGCGCGGCGGCTGCTCTGGATTTCGATCGCGAGCGTGTTCTTCAACGGCTTCCTGAACTACGGGCTGATCCACGGCGTCTGGGGCCTGCCGCGCCTCGGCTTTCTCGGCTCGGCGGCGGCGACCGCCGTCACCATCTGGCTCACCACGCTCGTGCTGATGGCGCTGCTGCATCTGCGCCCGTCGCATCAGCACTTCGTGGTCGCGCGCCGTCCGAGCGCGCCGATGATGGGCGAGCTGTTCTCCATCGGCTGGCCCGTGGCGATCACCTATGCGGTCGAAGCAACGCTGTTCCTCGCGACCGGCCTGCTGATGGGCCTCCTCGGCGCAATGCCGCTTGCCGCCCACCAGATCGCGCTGAACGTCGCTTCGGTGATGTTCATGGTGCCGCTCTCGATCGGCCAGGCGGGCAACGTGCGCGTGGGTTACTGGATCGGCGCGGGCGTGCCGCGCGCGGCGCGTCATGCGGGCTTCGTCGCGCTGGCGCTGGGCGTGGGCTTCATGTCGATGTCGGCGCTCGTGATGGTGCTCGCGCCGCACTGGATCGTCGGGCTCTATCTGCATCTCGACGATCCGGCCAACGCGCAGACCGTCGCGCTCGCCACCTCGCTGCTCGGCGTGGCGGCGATCTTCCAGATCGTCGACGGCATGCAGACGGTCGGCTCCGGCTGCCTGCGCGGCCTCAAGGACACGCGCATCCCGATGCTGGCCGCGACGCTCGGCTACTGGGGCATCGGTTTTCCGGTCGGCTATGCGCTGGCGTTCCATTTCGGCTATGGCGCGCTCGGCCTCTGGTGGGGACTCGCGGCCGGTCTCGCGAGCGTGGCCGTGCTGATGACGTGGCGCTTTCACCGCATGAGCCTGCGCGCGGAAACCGAGGCGGCGCGCTCGCAGACGGCCTGACGCGCGCCCGCGCCTGACGGACAACGACGGACAAAGACGCCCCCCAGGTCCGCCTGACGCGAGCGGTTAGAATACGCGGCTGGCGCCCGCCGCCATCCGTCCCACGAGGGCAGGAAAATTCCGCGCGCATTGACCGGACGACCGGACGACTGAACGACCAAACGACCGGACCCGCGACGCCGCGCCGGCCACCCCGGCATGCCGCTCGCGCTATCACGCGCCGTCATCAAGAAAACGAACCCTCTCACGGACCACGCTTCCATGCTCGCCCCGATTACCCGACTGTTCCCGCTCTGGGCAGTGCTCGTGTCGCTCGCCGCGTATTTCAATCCGGGCGTCGTCGCGCCCATCGCGCCGCACGTCACGACGCTGCTGATGATCATCATGCTGGCGATGGGCGTGACGCTCTCGTTCGCCGATTTCCAGCGCGTGTTCACGCGTCCCGCGCCCGTGGCGGCCGGCATTCTGCTGCACTACCTCGTGATGCCGCTTGCCGCGTGGGTGATCGCGAAAGCGCTGCACATGCCCGCCGACCTCACCGCCGGCATGGTGCTGGTGGGCAGCGTGGCGAGCGGCACGGCCTCGAACGTGATGATCTATCTCGCGCGCGGCGACGTCGCGCTGTCGGTGACGATCAGCGCGCTCTCGACGCTCGTCGGCGTGTTCGCGACGCCGCTGCTGACGCGCCTTTACGTGGACGCGTCGATCGTCGTCGACGTGCACGGCATGTTGATGAGCATCCTGCAGATCGTCGGTCTGCCGATCATCGTCGGGCTGATCGTCAACCGGCTCGCGGGCGGCCTCGTGCGCCGCGTCGAACCGGTGCTGCCGCTCGTCTCGATGGTCTCGATCCTCGCGATCATCGCCGCCGTGGTGGGCGGCACGCACGCGAGCATCGCGACGGTCGGTCCGGTCGTGGCGCTGGGCGTGGTGCTGCACAACGGCATCGGCCTGCTCGGCGGGTATTGGGGCGGCCGTCTGCTCGGCTTCGACGAATCCGTGTGCCGCACGCTCGCGATCGAAGTGGGCATGCAGAACTCCGGCCTCGCGGCGACGCTCGGCAAGCTCTACTTTTCGCCGCTCGCCGCCCTGCCGGGCGCGCTGTTCTCGGTATGGCACAACCTCTCGGGCTCGCTGCTCGCGGGCTACTGGGCCGGCAAGCCGGCGCGCGGCAGCGAGCGCGACGCCGACGAGGCACGCAATCGCGCAAATAGCGGCGCAACGCGCTGATACGGCGCGACGCGGATAAGGCGTCGCGCAATCGGGCTCGCGGTCGGGCGCGCGACCGACGCGACCTTCGGGGCCGACTTCACCCGCGCTGAGCACCCAAGCGCGGCCGCCGCACAGGACGCAGCCCGCCCAGGCGCGCCAGCCAGCGCGCCGCCGCCCACCATCGCATCAGCACCCCGTTTCCGCTGACCGACACCGGCGTGCTCACGCCCGTCAGCACCTCGCAACGCACCGCCTCATCCCATCCGCCGATCCAGACCCGCTCGCCCGGCGCGAACGGCAGCGCCTCGCCGGGTTCGAGCCAGAAGTCCTGGGCGTCGCCTTCGACCGTCATCAGCACGCGCCCTTCGAGCACGCCCAGCACGCCGCCTTGCGCGCGACGCACGCGGCGGCACGCGCCGCGCGGCACCTCGAACGTCTCGACCACTTCGCCCCACGGCCCTACGTCGTTCACTGCCCTCGTCATCGCGATCTCCCGCCGTTGCTGATGCGAGCAGTCTCGCGCGCCCCCGCCCGCCGACGTTTCCAGCCGACGTGAAACGAGGCGCGCATCTTGCTCAGGCGAGATTCGCCGCGCGCCGTTTCCCCCCGCGCACCGCACCGCTTCCCGATAGAATCGAAACGAAAAGACACACATGTCTGCGAACCAGCCCGTCCGCGTCCGGCACCGGCGGCAGACCCCGAGGAGATTTCGCTTGAACGCGCCAGCCCTGCCCTACGCCTCCTCCGCTTCCCGCGCCAACGGCGTGCACCGCCGCGCCCGCCCGTTCGCCCTGCTCGCCGCGTGCCTGTGCCTCGCGCTCGCCGCCGGCTGCGCGACACGCCCGCCCGCCAGCGACTACCCGCGCCAGTCCACCGCCGCGATGTCCACCGCCGACGCCCGCGCCACGCCGCTCGGCGCCGCGCTGGCCGCGCCCGAAGCCGCGCATCCGGACCAGTCGGGCTTCCGCCTGCTGGCCACCGGCACCGACTCGTTGCAGATGCGCGTCGCGCTCGCGCGCGCGGCGACGAAAACGCTCGACATGCAGTACTACATCGCCAACGAGGACACCACCGGCAAGCTGCTGCTCGGCTCCGCGCTCTACGCGGCCGACCGCGGCGTGCGCGTGCGCATGCTCGTCGACGACCTGAACTTCCACGACATCGACCGCCTGATGGCCGCGCTCAACAGCCATCCGAACATCCAGATCCGCGTGTTCAATCCGTACGGCAGCACCAGCGAGTCGATGTTCACGCGCACGCGCAACTTCTTCACGAACGTCGACCAGTTCACGCGCCGCATGCACAACAAGGCGACCATCGTCGACAACGAACTGGTGATCGTGGGCGGGCGTAATCTCGGCGACGAGTACTTCAGTGCCAGTCCGACGCTGCAGTTCACCGATCTCGACGTACTGGGCGCGGGTCCGGTGGCGCGCGCGGTCTCCGACAGCTTCGACGCCTACTGGAACAGCGCGGTCTCGTATCCGCTCTCCGTGCTCAATCATCAGAAGTTCGACGCGCACGACCTCGACACCGCGCGCGACGACCTGCGCCAGCACTGGCGCGACACCGCCGAGCCCTACAACGCGAAGCCGCTCAACGCCACGCCGCTCGCGCAGCAGATCACGCGCGGCGAACTCGGCCTCGTCTGGGCGAAATGGCATTTCGTGGCCGATTCGCCGGAAAAGATCGCGGGCGCGCACGACGGCGACCAACACGGCCAGATGGGCGACGCGATGCGTTCGCTGCTCGACCAGATCCATCAGGCGAACCGCAGCGTGCTGGTGTTCTCGCCGTACTTCGTGCCGCACGAGGCGGGCGTGCAGGCGATCCGCGACCTGACCGCGCGTGGCGTGCGCGTGGCGATCCTCACCAACTCGCTCGCGGCCACCGACGCCATCGCCGTGCAGGCCGGCTACAGCCCCTATCGCGTGCCGATGTTGCAGGCCGGCGCCGAGCTTTACGAGTTCAAGCCCGTGCAGCCCGCAGGATCGCCGCAGCGGCGCTTCGGCATCGTCGGTTCGCAATCGCGCGCGAGCCTGCACGCGAAGGCCTACGTGATCGACGACAGCACGCTCGTAATCGGCTCGCTCAATCTCGATCCGCGCTCGGCGAACCTGAACACGGAACTCGCGCTCTCGATCGACAGCGCGCCGGTCGCGCACGAGGTCACGGGCTATTTCGCGCTCGCCAGCTCGCCCAAGGCGAGCTACCGCGTCACGCTCGCCACGCCCGCGCAACTGGCGTCGATGCGCGGCAGCGCGATCTCCTCGCCGCTCGTCTGGACCGACGAGGAAGACGGCGCGATCCGCACCTACAACCTCGATCCTGGTGCGGGTTTCTACCGAAATCTGCTAACCGGGCTATTCTTGCTGTTGCCGGTCGACAACCAGCTCTGATCCTCAGCGTCTGATCTTCAGCGCGGGAGAGTCGGCCAGGCCTCGACGTCCGCCATCACAGCCAGCCGCGAGCGTCGCCCCGCCCCGCATGTGCGATTCGCATGCTCCGGGGCGCGGCCCGCCCGCACCGGCCTCGCGCCGCGCAGCCACGCGCTGCGACGCCGTCGCCCAGCCATCACGCGGATCGAACCCGTCACGAAAGCGGCGCGCGCCTTCGATGCAGCGCCGCGTCATTCACCGGAGTCACCCATGACCGCATCTCAAGACAACGTCCGCATGGAGCGCGACACGTTCGGCGAAATCGCCGTGCCCGCCGCGCAACTGTGGGGCGCGCAGACGCAGCGCTCGCTGCAGAACTTCCGCATCTCGACCGAGAAGCAGTCGCCGGAACTGATCACCGCGCTCGCGACCATCAAGCGCGCGGCCGCCGAAGTGAATCACGGCCTCGGCGTGCTCGACGAGTCCAAGGCGCGCGCGATCGTGCAGGCCGCCGACGAGATCATCGAAGGCAAGCATGCGGGCGAGTTCCCGCTCGCCGTCTGGCAGACCGGCTCGGGCACGCAGACCAACATGAACCTCAACGAGGTGATCGCGAACCGCGCGAGCGAGATTCTCGGCGGCGAGCGCGGCGAGGCGCGCAAGGTGCATCCGAACGACGACGTCAATCGCGGCCAGTCGTCCAACGACGTGTTCCCGACGGCCATGCACGTCGCGGCCGCCGTCGGCATCGTCAAACATCTGCTGCCCGCGCTGAAGACGCTGCGCGACACGCTCGCGGCCAAGTCGAAGCAGTTCGGCGACATCGTCAAGATCGGCCGCACGCACCTGCAGGACGCCACGCCGCTCACGCTCGGCCAGGAGTTCTCGGGCTACGTCGCGCAGCTCGATCACGGCATCAAGCATGTGGAAACCACGCTGCCGCATCTCTACGAACTCGCGCAGGGCGGCACGGCGGTCGGCACCGGCCTGAACGCGCATCCGCAGTTCGCGCACAAGGTGGCCGAATCCATCGCGAAGCTCACGGGCGTGCCCTTCGTCACGGCGCCCAACAAGTTCGAGGTGATGGCCGCCGCCGACGCGCTCGTGTTCGCGCACGGCGCGCTCAAGACCGTGGCCGCGAGCCTCATGAAGATCGCCAACGACGTTCGCTGGCTCGCGAGCGGCCCGCGCTGCGGTCTCGGCGAACTGTCGATCCCCGAGAACGAGCCGGGCAGCTCGATCATGCCGGGCAAGGTGAACCCCACGCAGTCCGAAGCGCTGACGATGCTCTGCTGCCAGGTGTTCGGCAACGACGTGGCCGTGAACATCGGCGGCGCGAGCGGCAACTTCGAACTGAACGTGTTCCGCCCGATGATCGCGCACAACGTACTGCAATCGATCCGCCTGCTCGCCGACGGCGCGCTCAGCTTCAACGATCATTGCGCGGTGGGCATCGAGCCGAATCGCGACCGCATCGACACGCTGCTCAACGAGTCGCTGATGCTGGTGACGGCGCTCAATCCGCACATCGGCTACGACAAGGCCGCGCAGATCGCCAAGAAGGCGCACAAGGAAGGCACGACGCTCAAGGCCGCCGCGCTCGCGCTCGGCCACGTGACCGAGCAGCAGTTCGACGAGTGGGTGAAGCCCGGCGAGATGGTCGGCAACCTGAAGGGCTGAGCGCGGACGCACATGCAGAATCAGCCCTGAATCAAGGGCTGAAATGCAGAACGGGCGGCGAGGATCGAACCTCGCCGCCCGTTTTTTATTCCGGCGTCGTGCGTGTCAGACTTCGCCCTTCGCCACTTCCTCCGGCTTCAGTTCGACGATCGCATCGAGCGCTTCCTTCACGTCGAGCGCGTATTTCGCGAGGCGTTTCTGCTCGTCGGTTTCCGGCACGAAGGTCGGGACGGGAATCGGGTTGCCGTTTTCGTCGACGGCCACGAACACGATCAGGCAATCGGTCGTCAGACGCAACTGGCCGCTCTTCGGATCGCCCGCGTGCACGGTGATGTGAATGTGCATCGACGTGCGGCCCGTGGCCACCACGCGCGCGCGCAGCTCGACCATGTTGCCGACGAGGATCGGACGGCGAAAGCGGATGTTGCCCACGCTCACCGTCACGCAATAGCGGCCCGACCAGACGGCCGCGCAGGCGTAGGCGGTTTCGTCGATCCATTTCATCAACGCACCGCCGTGGACTTTGCCGCCGAAATTCACCGAGGTCGGTTCGGCAAGGAAGCGGAACGTCGTTTCCGAACGGTCCAGCGGCTGGGAAGGCGTACTCATATCGGCTCCGCTCGTGTGGGGTTTTTGCGCTTGCGCGGCGTGGAATCGTCGCAGCGATTCGTTTATAGGAGCGACCGATTATACGAGCGCAATAAGGCATCCGCAGCCGTGCTTTTGGTACGGATGTTTTGCAGATTCGTTGAAAACCCAGCGCGGCGCTTGTGCGGAAATTTCGGCGATATTTTGGGGATTTTTCGCGGATTTTACGTCGAAGCGCGCGCTTCACGCCGCCGAAAACCGCGCGCGATAGTCGACCGGAAGCACGCCATAGCGCCGCTCGAACGCGCGGCGCAGGTTCTGCTCGCTGCCGAAACCGCAGTCGGCGGCAATACGTTTGACAGGCCGACGCGATTGCGCGAGCGCATGCGCCGCCGCTTCGATGCGCATCGCGGCGACGGTGCGCGCCGGCGTGCGCCCCACCGCTTCCACGTAGCGGCGCGCGAACGTGCGCGGGCTCATGCGCGCCTCCTCGGCGAGCCGCTCCACGCTCAGCTCGACATGCAGATTTGCAGCCATCCAGCCGTGCAGCGCCTCGAACGCACCGCCCGCCGCGCTCTGCGCTTCGAGCGTCTCGCTGAACTGCGCCTGACCGCCCGGACGCTTCATGAACACGACGAGTCGGCGCGCCGCCTGCATCGCGACCGCGTGACCGTAGTCCTCCTCGATCAGCGCGAGCGACAGGTCGATGCCCGCCGTCACGCCCGCCGACGTCCAGACCGCGCGGCCGTCACGCTCGTCGCGCAGCCAGATCGGCTCGGGATCGACATCGATTTGCGGATAACGGCGCGCGAGTTGCGCCGCGTTGCGCCAGTGCGTCGTGGCGCGGCGGCCGTCGAGCAGGCCGGCGGCGGCCAGATAGAACGCGCCCGTGCAGACCGAAGCGACCCGGCGCGCGCGCGGCGCGGCGGCCGCGATCCACGCGACCAGCGCGGGATCGGGCACGGTCGTGTCGTCGATGGGAATGCCGGGGACGATCAGCGTGTCGAGGGTGGCAGGGTCGATCGTATCGAGCCGCTCGGTGACGACGGGCAGGCCCGCGAAGGTCGGCAGCACGCCGCCCGCCAGCGAGGCGACGGTGACGCGGTAGGCGTGTGCTTCGCCAGGCGAAGGCGTCGGCGATTGCCGTGCCGAGGCCGCGCGTACCGCCAGTTCGGCGCGCCAGAACGCCTCGACGGGGCCGCAGGCATCGAGCAGCACGAGTTCGGGCGCGACCGCGAAAACCACATGCCGCGCGGAAGAGGAAAAAGTCATGGCGCCAACCTGCGACGTAGCCGGGAACGCACCATCATCGCATGGGCGCATGTGGCAGTTACGTCAAGCCGGCATCAATTTCTGCCAACGCGTCCGACGGCGAGAACGCGCGAAGGAAGCGCTCAGGCATCGCGCAGAGCTCTCAGTTGCGAACCGAAATGCCCTGATCGATCGTGCCGTACATGGTGATGCCGCTCGCGCTGCTGCTCGCCGGCGTGCCGCCTGCGCAGGCCGCGCACAGCATCGTGAACGCGGCGAGCGTGCCAATGGCCAGAATCCGTTTCATGACTGCCTGTCTGCTTCGAGTGAGAGTCCGATTTTAGCGCGCGGGCCCGAGGCGCTTCAGTTTCGCGGGCGCAGCGATATTTCACGTCACGCTGAAACGTCGAATGCCGATGTTCGCTAGAGTGAGGACATGGGCCGCCGCGCCGAAACGAACGCGAGCGCGCCCGAACGCATCCGAACGCACCCAAACTCATCGCAAGTCAAGCGAAGCCAGGAGCCGCCATGATCCTTCCCGCCAGCGACGACACCCAGCATTTCCCCGGCCTCGCCCGCGTCGCCGCCCTGCTCGCCGATCCCGGCCGCGCCGCCATGCTGTGGTCGCTGATGGACGGCAGCGCGCGTCCCGCCGGCGAACTCACGCTGATCGCAGGCCTGTCGCCGTCCGCCGCGAGCGCGCACCTGGCGCGGCTCGCCGAAGGCGGACTGCTCGCGCTCGACGTGCGCGGACGCCATCGCTATTACCGCATCGCCACGCCCGAGGTCGCGCAGGCCATCGAGGCGCTGATGAACGTCGCGCACGCCGCCGCGCCCGCGCGGCCCGTCACGCGCCCCGCGCGCACGGTGCCGGTGGAGATGCGCCACGCGCGCACCTGCTACGACCATATGGCGGGCGAAGTCGCGGTGCGCGTGTTCGAGCGGCTCGTCGACGGCGGCCTGCTCGTGCGCGACGGCGAGGACCTCGACGCCACGCCCGCGGGCATCGACCGGCTCGCCGCGTGGGGCCTCGATCTGTCGGCGTTGCGCTCGCGGCGGCGGCGCTTCGCCTGCACCTGTCTCGACTGGAGCGAGCGGCGTCCGCATCTGGGCGGCGCGCTCGGCGCGGCGCTGCTCGAGCGCTTCACGGCGAATGGCTGGGTCGAGCGCACAAGCCGTCCGCGCGTGCTGCGCATCACGCCGTCCGGACAGCGCGAATTCAACGCCTTCGCGCCGGCCTGAAATGGCTGACCGAAACGGCCGACAGGCACCAAAATTCTGACAAATACCCGACAACTCCCCGCAAATCACCGCGAAATTCGTCACTTACAACAGAGTCCACACGTTCTGTTACATCTAGTGCATAGCCCTTAACAATTCCGTGTGCATGGAAACAGGCCGGGCGGATAGAGTGCCCCACATGGCTCCCCGAAATGTTCGGCGGGCCGTGGAGAACCAAAATGACACCGTGCACTTCATCGCTCCTGCCGCTGCGCCGCACCCGCCGCGCACAGGCTCACACGCTCATCGCCGGCGCCGTGTTCGCCGCCTTCGCGCTCAACCTCGCCAGTCCGGCCGCCTACGCCCAGGCGGCGCCCGGCGCCGTGGCGCAGGCCGGCGATCCGCCCGGACGCGTCGCGCGTCTCGACTACACGGCGGGCGCCGTCACCACTGAGCCCGCGGGCGCGACCGACTGGTCCTACGCCCAACTGAACCGCCCGCTCACGACCGGCGACCAGCTCTGGAACGACGCCAACGCACGCTCGGAAATGCACATCGGCTCGACGGCTGTGCGCATGGGGCCGCAGACGAGCCTCGACGTCCTCAATCTCGACGATTCGAACGCGCAGCTGAAGGTGGCACAAGGCACGCTCTCGACGCGCGTGCGCGAACTGCCGCCGGGCAGCGCGTATGAAATCGACACGCCGAATCTCGCGCTTGGCGTGAGCGGCCCTGGCGACTATCGCGTCGATGTCGCGCCCGACGGCAGCAGCACGACCGTGACGGTGCGCAGCGGCAGCGCGACGGTCTACGGCGAGAACGGCCAGACGCCGATCCAGGCGGGCCAGCAGATCCGTTTCGCGGGCACCGACCTGCAGCAGGTGGCCAGCGACGCCGCCCCGCCGCCCGACGCCTTCGATCAGTGGGCGCTCGCGCGCGACGCCGCCGAGGACCGCTCGGTCTCGGCGCGCTATGTTTCGCGCGACGTGCCCGGCTATCAGGATCTCGACGCCAACGGCACGTGGCGCGACAGCCCGCAGTACGGCGAAGTGTGGATGCCGAATTCGGTGCCGACGGGCTGGGCGCCGTATCACGACGGCCACTGGGTCTGGCAGGCACCTTGGGGCTGGACCTGGGTCGACGACGCCCCGTGGGGCTTCGCGCCGTATCACTACGGCCGCTGGGCGCAGGTCGACGACAGCTGGGCCTGGGTGCCGGGTCCGATGGTCGAAACCGCGCAGCCCGTGTACGCGCCCGCGCTCGTCGCCTTCGTGGGCGGCGGCGGTGGCGGCGGCTCGGACTGGGGCGTGAATCTGGCGATCGGCGGCGCGGCCGCGGCGGGCGTGGCCTGGTTCGCGCTCGGGCCGGGCGAACCGTGGCATCCGCACTGGGGCGGCTGGAGCCCGCGCTACTACGAACGCGTGAACCAGAACGTCGTCGTCAACAACTACCGGCGCGACGTGAACATCACGAACATCAACGTGCACAACACGTACGTGAATTACCGCGTGCCGGGCGCCGTGACCGCCGTGCCCGCGACGGCCTTCGTGCACGGCCAGTCGACGTCGCGCTTCGCGCAGCACGTCGATCCGCGTCAGTGGCAGAACGCGCGCATCCAGTCGGGCACGCCGGGCATCGCGCCGGTTCAGGGCAGCTTCGGGCCGAACATGCGCCGCGCCGACTACCGGCCGCCGGCGTCGCTGAATCAGCGTCAGGTGGTCGCGACCCGCGCGCCGGTCGCGCCGCCCGCGTTCCACGACAACCTCGCACAACGCTTCGCCCACGGCGGCGGCACGGTGCCGGGCGCGGGCGCGCCGGTGGTGCGCGTCTCGGCGCCCGCCCACGCCTCGTTCTCGCCGTTCTCACCGTCCGCTCGCGGCGGCTCGCCGCAGCAGAACGTGCGCGTCGTGACGCCCCACTCGCCGGTGATCGGCGCGGGCGCGCGTCCGAACGGCGCGCCGGGCCAGCCCGGCGGTGTCGCGCAGAACGCGCCGCATGGTCAGCCCGGCGCGCAGCCGATGGGGGCGAACATGGCAAACGGCCACGGCCCGGCGATGGCGCAATCGCCGCAGGCTCGACCGGGCCAACCTGCCCCGCAACAAGCCCGGCAAGCGCCCGGCGCGCAGGGCGTGCCGCGTCCGCCGCAGTTCGCGGGCCGTCCCGAGGCCGGTCGTCCGGAAGCGGGCCAGCCGCAGACGGCGATGAACGGCCGTGCTCCGACGGCCGGTGCGCCGGGCGAAACACATCAGCCGGTCTGGACCCAGCCGCATACGCCGATGGCCATGCGCGGTCAGCCTGGCGGCAACGAAGCGGGCCGCCCGCAGCAGGCGCAACCCGCGCAACAGGCGCCGCAAACAGTGGCGATGCAGCCGCCGCACGAGGCGCGCGAAGGCGCACCGGGACGCGCGCCCAAAGCCGCAGCGGGTCAGCCGCAACGCGTGCCGCAGCCCGCGCAGATGCAGCCGCGTCCGGAGCAGGCGCAATCGCGCGCCGAGCCGCGTCCGCAAGCGCAGCCGCAGCCGCAGCCGCAGCAGGCTCAGGCGCAACCGCGTCAGGAATTCCGTCCGCAACCACAACCGCAAGCGCAGCCGCAGCCAGCGCGCGTGGAAAACCGTCCGCAGCCGCAGCCGCAAGCCCAGCCGCGTCAGGAATTTCACCCGCAGCCGCAGCCGCAGCAACAGGCTCGCCAGGAGTTCCACCCGCAGCCGCGTCAGGAGCCGCAAGCGCAGCCGCGCCAGGAATTCCATCCGCAGCCCCAGCCGCAGCCGCGCGCGGAAGCCCGTCCGCAACCGCAACCGCAGCCGCATCAGGAGGCGCCGCGCCCGCAACCCGCGCCGCATCCGCAGGAGCACGCGGGCGGCAATCACGACGATCGTCATCACGGTTGATCGGCGCTGACCGAATCGCTGCGTCAGCAACGAAAAAGCCCGCGAACGAAAACGTTTCGCGGGCTTTTTTATCGGCTCGAAGCGCCTGACTCGCAGGCAATGGCCGGGATCGCGCTACAAAAACCTCACACGGCCATTGGCGCGGTGAGCGGCGCGTGGTGGCGATAGCCTTCGAGCGAGAAGTCGGCCGGTTCGACCTTCTCCAGCCACTCGGGTTCGTAGACGCCGGTTTTCGCGAACTCCGGCACGCGGTCGGCGATCACGAGACGCGGGCTCTCGTACGGCTCGCGCTCGAGCTGCGCGTTGAGCATGTCGAGCTGGTTCTCGTAGATATGCGCATCGCCGATGAAATACGTGAACCAGCGCGGCGTGTAGCCCGTGAGACGTCCGACGAGATGCAGCAGCACCGCGCCTTCAGTCAGGTTGAACGGCGTGCCGAGGCCCACATCGTTGCTGCGGATGTACAGGCAGAGCGAGATTTCGCGCTTCTGCGCGTTCGGCAGGAACTGATAAAGCAGGTGGCAGGCGGGCAGCGCGATCTCGTCGAGCTTGGCGGGGTTCCAGCCATGAAACAGAATCCGACGGTCGGCCGGGTTGTTCACGATGGTGTCGAGGCACTGCCGCAGCTGGTCGATCGCCTTGTAAAGCAGCACTTTCGAGCGGCCGCCCTCTTCGAACGCCGTCACTTCGGTGTAGCCGCGCGCGCGGGCGTCGGCGATCTGTGCGGCGGCTTCGGCGTCGAGCACCTTGTAGGCCGGCCATTGGCGCCATTGCACGCCGTAGACGTCGCCGAGATCGTCGGTGCCGCGGCGGTACGGATTGGCGAGCCACTGGGCGTTGTCGTTCGCGTTGGCGTCCCAGACCTTGCAGCCGAGCGCGCGGAAGTCCGCGGCGTTGCGCGAGGCGCGCAGGAAGCCGATCAGCTCGCCCACGGCCGACTTGAACGCGAGCTTTTTCGTGGTCACGGCGGGGAAGCCCTGCTGAAGATCGAACTTCAGCATCGCGCCGGGCATGCTGATGGTGCGGATGCCGGTGCGATTTTCCTGCCAGGTGCCGGTGTCGAGAATCGAGCGGACGAGCTCGAGATACTGTTTCATGCGAATTCCCTGAGCGGACGCGCGATGCGCCCGTGCGGATTCAAAACAGCGATTTTATAGCATGCGCGGCGAGTGCCTGTCGGACGCCGCGGGGAGCGCTCGCGCGTGCGGTCACCCGCGCGGAGCGTGCGCGCGCGTCGAGAAGGCGGTATCGAAAGGGAAAAACAGAGAAAAAACGCGGAAGAACGCTGCGAGGAAAGCGGCAAAGGAAGCGCTAAACAGGCGCTGAAGCCCCACCGCATCGACCGGCCGCGTCAGGCAGCGCGCGGCGATCCGCACGGCACCCGACGCTTCCCGGCATGAACGAGCCGACGCGCGCACTACGCGCCCTCCCATCCACGCGAGCCTGCGCCCCCGCGCAAGTCCGCATGTACCCTGGCTCCACCATCGTCATTCGGGCCCAATCGGGCCCTTCATCACTTCACCACACACACACTGCACAACGCACACTGCTATTGAGGCCGTCGAACGGCTCTTGGTGCTGGTCCCCTCGAACGCGCGGCCGCTCAACCGGCCCCGCCCCCCGAAACCAGTCCGCCGGGATGCGGCGCGAGCGGATCGCTTTCCATGTGCCGCATGCCATGCGCGCACAGCAGCCGATACAGCGTCACGCGCGAAATACCGAGTTCCTGGGCGGCGTCGCCCAGCCTGCCGCGATGGCGCAGCAGCGCCAGTTCGATGGCCTGACGCTCGGCCGCCTCGCGCGCCTGCGCGAGCGACACCGGCACCACTTCCACGTAATCGCCCAGCTCCAGATCGCGCGCCGTGATCGCGCGCCCTTCCGACATCACGATGGCGCGCCGCACACGGTTGATCAGCTCGCGCACGTTGCCCGGCCAGCTGTAATTGTGAAGCGCCGCGATGGCGTCCGGCGAAAAGCCGCGCAGACGGCGGCTGCCGTCCTTCTTGAAACGTTCGAGCATGTGACGCGCGAGCAGCTCGATGTCCTTGCCGCGCGCGCGCAGCGGCGGCTCGTCGATCTGCAGCACGCACAGGCGGTGATACAGATCCTGACGGAAGCGCCCTTCGACCATTGCCGCGCGCATGTCGACGTGCGTGGCCGAGATGATGCGCACATCGACGGGCTGCGATTGATGGCCGCCGAGGCGCTCGATCTTCCCTTCCTGCAGGAAGCGCAGCAGGCTCGCCTGGCTTTCGAGCGGCAGATCGCCGATTTCGTCGAGAAACAGCGTGCCGCCATTGGCCGCTTCCACGCGGCCGATCTTGCGCTGGCTCGCGCCCGTGAACGCGCCGCGCTCGTAACCGAACAGCTCGGACTGCAGCAGATGCGGCGGAATCGCGCCGCAATTGATGGGGATGAACGGTGCGTTGCGGCGCGACGAACGCTCGTGGATCGCCACCGCCGTGAGTTCCTTGCCGGTACCGGATTCGCCCGAGATGAACACGGGCGCGTCGGTCATCGCCACCTTGCGGATCGAGCGGAACAGCGCGAGCATCGCCTCGCACGAACCGACCATTTCGCCTTCGGTGCCGCCCGTGGTGTCGTTCGACGCGTTCTCGACCAGCGAGACCATGCCATAGGCGTGACCGACCGAATCGACGATGCGATCGCCGCTCCACGGTACCGTTACGTAATCGAAACAGTAATCGCGCACGAGACGGCGCAGATTGGCGTCCTGCAGTTGGCCGGTGGTGGTCGCGGCGACCCAGCCCACGTGCGGCAGCGTGAGGCAAGGCTCGAATGCGCCGATTTCATGCAGATGGAACTGGCTCGACAGATCCAGCAGGCCGCCCGCAGGCAGACCCGCGCGCAGCGCCCGCCGCGCGTCCCTCGCGTTGCCGACAATCTCCACCTGCCAGCCACGCTCGTGGAACCGCTCGTTCAGCGCCTCGTTCGGATTGCGCGTCACGTAAACCAATTGCCGCGTTGCGGATTCCATTATTCAGATCCTCTTGCCAACACATCGTTGCGGAATGACGGCACGCACCTGATGTACAGACACGCAGCAAAAACCGCGCTCCGCCGGGTGATCAGATGAAGGCGAAAGCCAGGGTTTTTTGCTGACGTTGAATCCCCGAGCTGCGGCGTGTGTGTCAACGTGCCCACGTGTGGGCTTTAGTTATCGGCATTACGCGTTTTTCTGAAGCTTACTATATGCGCTAGGGAGTTGAACAGAATTTATGCGACGTGAATGGATAAGGGTTCGATGGAAATGCTTCCAGGCGGCTCCTGGCCCCTTAGCCTTGATACGTAAGAAGAAAATTATTCGCATTCATGTCGCAAAAGACGTTCCCAGCGTCCCGCCATTACGTAACGCGTTACCCGTAACACGTAATTCCTTATACCACCTCGCAAACGTTCTCCGTTGAAACTTGAAGTGGGTTTTGAGGGGTTTAAAGCGGGTGACGTTTCAGCGCTGAAACATTTTCGCGAAAATCGGCAATTCAAAATCCGCAGAAAATAACAGGAGCCCCGGCGTATCAATGGATTGCGGGACATGGCACAGCTTTCGCTAAATGACTCGCACCAGGAGATACGCCATGCGACCCAATCAACCGAACGTCCGGCGCAGTGTAATGAGCTACGGTTCCGCCCTCGCGGCCGTGCTGATTCCCGCCGTATTGCTCGTCCCGCTGTTCGCGCTCTCGCCGGCCGCGCGCGCCCAGAGCGCCGCGAACGCGGATGTCGTTCCTGCAACAACCGCCGCCACCCTCGGCACGAACGACGCGGCCATCATGCCTGCGACGCTCAAGGCCGAGCCGCTGACCGTCGACAACGGCCAGATCCCGTCGCAAGACCCGAACGCCGGCCAGAACCCGAACGGCAGCGCCCCGCTCGCCGCCGATCCGGGCCAGGCCGGCGAACACAGCAGCGATAGCGACAACGGCATCCTCGCGGGCGTCGGCATGCTCGACGACCAGACCCTCTCGCGCCAGCGCGGCGGCGCCGTGGGCATGGTGATGGTCGCCGCCACGCCGCAACTGATGCGCGGCGCCAGCGTGACGCTATGGGACGAGATCGCCCCGCCCACGCCGATACCGATTCCCGTGGATAGCAGCCAGGCGGCCCAGGGGAACATCGCCAGCTACTTCCGCCGATAAGCGGCGCCGGGCCGACGCAAGACCGGACGCAGAAGCAGAAGCAGACGCAGACGCACAACCAGACGCAGTCATCGAGAACATTCCCGCGCCGTTCGCGGCGCGGAAACGGGAGCGGCGCGGACAGGAAGTCGCCCCGCGCGGAGACGGAGACCAACATGAACGAACGCCTTACGGCGCCCGTCAAGGGCGCGTGTCGCCCGCGGATCGCCGCAGCGGTGTGCGCAGCCAGCGCCGCGCTGCTCGCGACGGCCGCCGGCGCGCAGCAGGTGAGCAATCCCGGCGACATCATCATCGAGCGCAACATCACGCCGCGCAGCGCGTTCGACGCCGTGCCGAAGAGCCAGGACCCGGTCGCGGTGCGCGCCACGACCTTCCCGAAGAACAGTTTCGATCCGGCCATCGCCCAGCTCGTCTCGGACGCCGATCTCACCAACGCGCACGGTTCGAGCGGCGTCAACACGGGCGCCGCGCTCGGCGGCGCGGCGGCGGGCGTGCAGGCCGTCACGCGCATCCTCGCGGGCAACCAGACCGGCAGCAATGTGCCGCTCGGCGCGGGCGCCCAGGCGGGCGGCGGTCTCGGCGGCACCATTTCCTCCTCGGTGACGAGCGCGCTCGCGCCGCTCACCGGCGCACTCGGAGCGCTCAAATGAACGCACGTCTGAGCTTCCGTCCGTCCCGCCGTCTCGTCGTCTCGCTCGCGCTCGGCGCGGCTTTCGCCGCCAGCGGCGCGGCGCACGCCCAGGCCGTCGTGAGCGGCTATTCGGTGATCGCCCCCGGCGCGGCCACCGGCACGACCGGCGCGCTCGCGGTGAACGAAACCACCGGCCTGAACAACGCCCAGGCCAATCAGTTGACGATCGCCACGGGCGGCTCCGTGGTCGTCAACGGCAATCTCATCTCGCAAGGCGCAGGCGCCGCGGCCCGGCTGAACAACGCCACGGCCACGATCGGCAGCAACGCCTTTGCGAACACGTCCGGCGCGGTGATGGTGAACCAGTCGGCGGGCGTCGCGAATCTCCAGAGCAACAGTGCCCAGATCGGCGCTGCGGCGATGGGTGTTGAAACCGTCTCGGATGGCGATCTGTCCGCGGCGGCTGCATCGAACGGCGGTAGGGGGCAAATGGTGCAGACCAGTGGCATTCGTGAAGCCGGAATTTCCAGCTCGGCTTTCAGGAATGCAACGGGTCTCGTACAGGTGAACCAGACCGCTGGCGCCGGTAACGCTACGGCAAACAGTTTTGTGCTCCGTCCCCCGGCGGGCACTCTTTTCTAAATGACTATCCAGTATCGGAGCGAAATCATGAAGCGCACTCTCATCGCTGCAGCAGTCCTCGCCGCCGTTTCCGGTAGCGCCCTCGCCAGCCCGAAAGATCCGTACATCTTCAATGCCACCATCGTCGGCGAACGCGTGGGCATCGAAGGCTGGGTCACGCTGTTCGGCTGCGTGGACGTCAGCAGCACGGCCGGCGCCGTGGTCAACAACAACCAGACCGTCACGTCGAACAACATCAGAATGAGCCCGAACCCCTCGAACTACACGAGCGGCTCGGTCACGACGCGCTTCAACAACTCGTACACCTCGGTCAAGGGCGGCGGCTCGGCCTTCTACAACGCCTCGACGTGGAGCTCGTCGAAGCAGACGTCCGCTGCGGGCTATCAGGCTTCGGCCGGCTACGTCTACGGCCAGCAGAGCAGCCACGTTCAGGGCGGCGGCTATGAATACAGCCAGCAAAGCTCCGGCATCGGCGGCTACTTCTACAACCAGAACCAGAGCCAGGGCGGCCATATCTCCGCCGGCGGCCAGGCTGGCGGCTCGCTGAGCTACGTCGCGCACAACGGCCCGCACTCGGGCTACGACGCCTTCCACGCACAAGGCGGCTTCTCGGCCGGCTACAAGGAATCGAGCTATGCCAAGGGCTCGGGCGTCGCCGGCTACTTCGAAGGCACCCAAGGTTCGGGCCAGGGCAAGAGCTGGGGCTATCAGGCTTCCCAGGGATCGGGCTACGCAGCGGTGGGCGCGCAGGAGTCGAGCTACGAAATGTCGTCGTCGAAGACTAACGAAGGCGCCGCGGTCAAGTGGGGCATCGATGCTTCGCTCGCCACGACCGACGTGACGGTGACGGGCTCGATCACGCAGCACTACAACAACCAGCCGGCCAACACGCTGACGGCCACGACCGGTGACGGCGCAGCCAAGGGCGCTTCGGGCAACATCGGCGTGAATATCGCCGAAGGCGTGAACAACGCGCAAAGCAACGACGCCTCGCTCGCCGCCGTCGACGCGGGCAATGTGTTCGGCAATGCGCAGATCTTCAACACGCAGTCGTCCGGCGGCAACGTGAAGGTCAACAACTACATGCTCAACGCCAGCGTCGGCAACAACGCTCTGGCTAACGCCACCGGCAACATCGGCGTGAACGTGGCATCGGGTGTCGGCAACGCGCAGAACAACAGCCTGGCAGCCTCGACCACGACGAGCGGCAGCAACGCTTCGTACGCGATGATCGCGACCGACCAGACCAGCCAGACCGCCAATACGTCCTTCCAGGGCAGCTTCGCGGGTACGGCAATGCTGGGTGCAGGCGCGCTCGCCAACGCAACCGGCAACATCGGCGTGAACATCGCCGGCGGCGTCGGCAACGTCCAGCACAACGGCCTCGCCATCGCGGCCATGAGCGTGCCGGTCGTCGGCAAATAAGTCGTACCCAAGGGGGTAGTGCACGCGCCGGCCACTGCAACGCCGGCCGGCGCGTTCAACAGCAGGAGACCACCATGTCCGGGCCTTTGTCGTCCCCGGCGTCCAGGCTGTGCCTTGTCGCGCTGACGCTCGCCGTCACCGCGGCTCTCACGCCTTGCCGCGCGCAATCGAGCATCGACGCCACGCATCTCGCGGGCGTGCCGGTGAAGATGCACGTGCGGTCGATGAAGGACATCCGCTACTCCAGCATCGTCAATCAGCAATACGACTACAGCTGTGGTGCGGCCGCACTCGCGACACTGCTCAAATACGGCTACGGAATCGATATTCCGGAACCCGAAATGATTCGTCGCATGATGGTCTTCTCCACGCCCGACGTGGTCGTCAAGAACGGCTTCTCCATGCTCGACATGAAGAAGTTCGTCGAGACGATCGGACTGCGCGGGCGAGGCTTCCGCGTCAACACCGACGCGCTCTATCACCTGCAGATTCCCGTGCTCGTGCTGATGAACATCGACGGTTACGAGCACTTCGTGATCGTCAAGCACGCCGAAAACGGCCGCGTGTTCATCGCCGATCCCGCACTCGGCAATCGCATCCTTGTCGAAGACGACTTCGCGAAGACGTGGAATGGCCTCGTCTTCGCCGTGCTCGGCAAACCGTTCCTGGAGGACTCTCCGCTGTTGCAGAACAACGAGTCGCTGGCGCTGAAGCTGCGCGAAAACGCCCTGCTCAACGGCACGGCCGCGACGCCCTTCTTCGAATACGGCCTCGACAAGGCCGTCATGTTCTGACGTAGACAAGAGTCATGAAACGCAACCTCTCCCAGTGTGGCATCGCGGCAGGCATCTGCGCGCTCGCCTGCGCTTATGCGAGCGGTGCATCGGCGGCCGAAAGCCTTGCAGCGACCCAGGCCGGTGCGCCTGCGTTCCTGTCGGCAGGCGGCGCCGATGCCCAGCCTGTTCGCTGCGAACCCGTCGGCGACGACGTGCTCGCGCACCAGACCGGCAAGTACGCCGGCAGCAACATGATCTCCGGGTTCGTCCTCAGCGTGCTCTCGCAATGGCAGTTGCCGAACGGCGCAACGGCCGTGGCGCAGGGCTCGCTCACCGTCGCGCAAAACGCCGCCAACCAGTTGAGCGCGACCGTGCAGAGCCTCGCGAAAGTGAACGATCCGACCGGCACCACGGTAGGCAACAGCGGCGCGTCGCCCAACGCGTCGGCCACGGGCGGCCAGAACGTCACGGTCAACGGCGTCTCGCAGATCACCCAGGTCGCCGGCAACAGCAACGTGGGCGTCAACGGCGCGACCATCGACTTCGGAAGTGCCGGTTCGCTGCTCGCCGGCACGGCGGGCATGAACCAGTCGAGCGCCTCGGCGCAGAACGCGAACGGCACGATTCGCGCCGGCATCGCGTTCGGCAGCAACGGCATCAACGTGACGCTGCAGACGCCCGCGGGGATCGCGACGCAGAACATCGTCCCGAGCGGCGCGCAACAGGCCGGCGCGATCGCCCAGTTGTTGCAGGTCGCGGGCAATAACCAGCAGGTCGCCAATCAGTTGCAGCTCAATCTGCAGACGCAGCCGATGAGCGCGCAGATGATCCGGCAGACCGGCGTGCTTCAGGCGCTGCGCAACATCCGCTGACAACGGAGCCACGCGGCCGCGCCGACGGATAACGCAAACCAGGCCAACCACGCCAACAACGAACGCGAAGCAGGCAGCAAGAACAAGACTCAAGAACGAGAAGCCGCAACGAGCACCGACCATGACCGCCAACGACTGACCAGCAACGGAAAACGCCGGACCGTCATCCGCCAACGACGGTCCGGGCGAGGAGACCAGCAAGGAGACACAACAACGCGGGCGAAGGCCCCGCGCAGAAGCATCGGGAAAGTGCATCGACGTGCGCAGGTGCGAAACCAGGGGGTTTCGTCAAGCGCCCGCTTTCGATCCGGGGGAAGAACAATGAACATGATGTCCAAGACGGCGCTGCCGCGTTTTTCGCTGGCCGCCATTCCAGCAGCAGTCCTGATTTTCTCGCTCGCGCAAACCGCCAACGCGCAAGCACTGCAAGGCCAGTCGGTCGAAGACCGGCTCAACACGCTCATGCGCGTCGTCGACGAGCAGCAGCGTCAGATCCAGTCGCTCGAGCGTCAGGTCACCAACCTCGAAATGGCGCAGCGCGGACGCGGTCTGCCGGGCGCCGGTGCGCCCGACGGCGCCGCCATCGCCGAGCAGCCCGGCGCCGACGGACTGCCGGTGCCGCTGCCGCCGCTTGCCCAGGCCCTGCCCGGCGCCAACGCGCCTGGCGCGCTGACCGGTACCGCGACCGGCGTGCCCGTGAATCCGCCCTCGCCCGACGCCGGTACGAGCGGCGGCGCGACGGGCGCCTCCGCCGCGAGCGGTCCGCAGCAAGGCGCGCCGGTCGGCGTGAATCCGACCGTGGGGGAAACGCAGAAGGAAGCGCAGCCCACGCGCACGCAGGCCGAGCAGGCCGTTGTCGAACGCGAGCATGCGCCGCTGTTCGACCACAAGCTCACGCTCGACTGGGGTATCAGCGACACCTACTACGACCGCCGTCAGCTTCAGCTTTCGGGCTTCCTCGCGCTCGATGCGATCTTCCTCGGCAACATCAACCTCGGCGAGACCAAATCGCACCAGGTGATGGCCGATCTGGACGTGCGCTACGGCCTGACCGACCGCATGAGCATCGACGTGGACGTGCCGTACATCTATCGCCACAGCAGCTTCGTCGTGGGCGGTGCGGGCGGCGCGGCGAGCACGCTCTCCGATGCGTCGGTGAATTCCAACGCGATCGGCGACGTGAACTTCGGGGTCTACTACCAGTTCCTGAAGGAAACCAACAACCTGCCCGACGTGGTCGGCAGCCTGCGCGTCAAGACGCCCACCGGCACCTCGCCGTTCGGCATCAAGGTGCAGCAGCTCACGCCCGACAACACCAACCTCGTCGCGCCGAGCAAGCTGCCCACCGGCACGGGTTTCTGGAACGTCACGGCCGGGCTCTCGGTGCTCAAGACCTACGATCCGGTCGTGCTGTTCGGCAGCATTTCGTACACGTACAACATCTCGCGCTCGTTCGCCGACATCTCGTCCGTGGTCGGGCAGACGCAGCCGGCCGACGTGAAGCTTGGCGACATCATCCAGTTCGGCGGCGGTGTCGCGCTCGCGTTCTCCGACAAGGATTCGGCCAGCATCTCCTACACGATGGCGATCGAGCCTCAGTCGAAGACCAAGTCGCCCGGCGGCAGCTGGACCGGCGTGCCGGGCAGCGAGACGACCGCCTCGGTGCTCAACTTCGGCCTGAATCACGTGGTCAACAAGCACCTGACGATCAACGGCGCGGTGTCGGTGGGCCTCACGCCCGACGCGCCGAACTTCGTCGTCGGCGTGCGGTTCCCCTACACCTTCTGATGAACGCGAGGCCGATCGTGCGCGAACCCTCACATCTGAGCGCCACCGTGACACCTTTCGTTGGCATGAGCCAGCGGCTCGCGGTGGCGTCCGTCCCCCAACCCTCCGTCGCCGCGAAGCCGGACAAGTCGGCGTCGGACGTGGCCGCGCCGGGCGCCGCGACGCCGGATGTCGCGACGTCCGGCATGGCCGCGGCGCGCGCGAGCGACGCACGACCGGTGGCCGGGCTGGAGCGCGTGCTGCTGTACGTCGCGCGCACGCCCGACACGCAGTTGAGCGCGCACCTGAAAAGCCGCGGCTGGCAGATCGCCACGGCGAAGACCGCGCACGAGGCCGCGCGCCTCGTGAAGGCCGAACCCGCCTGCGCCGGCATCGTCGATCTGACCGGCTTCGCGCCGCGCGACATCGCCGGACTCGAAGCGGCGCTGAGCCTGCAGCAGGTCGGCTGGATCGCGCTCACCGACGCGCAGCGTCTCACCGACCGCGACGTGCGCCGCCTGATCCGCCACTACTGCTTCGACTACGTGCATCTGCCGGTCGCGCACGCGACGCTCGACTATCTCGTGGGACACGCCTTCGGCATGGTCACGCTGTGCGACCTCGACGAAACGCCCGCCGCGGCCGCCGCCGCGAGCCAGGACGAAGACGAGATGGTCGGCACCTGCGAAGCGATGCAGCAGCTTTTCCGCACGATCCGCAAAGTGGCGAACACCGACGCGACCGTGTTCATCTCGGGCGAATCGGGCACCGGCAAGGAACTTACGGCGCTCGCGATTCACGAGCGCTCGCCGCGGCGCAAGGCGCCGTTCGTGCCGATCAACTGCGGCGCGATCCCGCATCATCTTCTGCAATCCGAACTATTCGGCTACGAGCGCGGCGCGTTCACGGGCGCGAACCAGCGCAAGATCGGCCGCGTGGAAGCGGCCAACGGCGGCACGCTCTTTCTCGACGAAATCGGCGATCTGCCGCTCGAAAGCCAGGCGAGCCTGCTGCGCTTTCTCCAGGAAGGCAAGATCGAGCGCCTCGGCGGCCGCGAGCAGATTCCCGTCGACGTGCGCATCATTTCGGCGACCCACGTCGATCTCGAAGCCGCGATGCGCGACGGACGCTTCCGCGCGGACCTGTTCCACCGCCTGTGCGTGCTGCGCGTCGACGAACCGCCGCTGCGCGCGCGCGGCAAGGACATCGAGATCCTCGCCCATCACGTGCTGCACAAGTTCAAGCAGGACAGCGCGCGGCGCATTCGCGGCTTCACGCCCGACGCGATCGAGGCCATGTACAACTACAACTGGCCCGGCAACGTGCGCGAACTGATCAACCGCGTGCGCCGCGCGATCGTGATGGCGGAGAGCAAGCTCATTTCCGCCGACGATCTCGATCTCGGCCAGTTCTCCGAGCAGGAAACGATCACGCTCGCGGCCGCGCGCGTAGCCGCCGAGAAGCGCGCGATCGAAGCGGCCCTGCTGCGCCATCGGCATCGCCTGAACGAAGCGGCCACCGATCTCGGCATTTCGCGCGTGACGCTGTACCGGCTCATGGGCACGCACGGCTTGCGCGACGAGAAGACGATCTTCGGCGGCGAGGCGGAGAACCAGCCGGAGGCCGCGCCCGCCGATCCGGAGTGAGATCGGCGCGGGACGCACGCAGGCTCGGCGCGGAAGCGTCGCGTCGCGAGGCCGGCGGGTGGGCGCACGGCGTCGGGTAGAATCGAAGCGGTTGACCTTTCAAACCTTTTGCACTTCGAC
Organism: Paraburkholderia sp. SIMBA_027; assembly: GCF_046535315.1. Taxonomy (NCBI): domain Bacteria; kingdom Pseudomonadati; phylum Pseudomonadota; class Betaproteobacteria; order Burkholderiales; family Burkholderiaceae; genus Paraburkholderia; species Paraburkholderia sp. SIMBA_027. Next base: position 29,714 of record NZ_JAWRWY010000008.1, on the reverse strand, counting down.
TCACGATGACGACGCTCACCCTGATCGTCGCTCGCGCCCGCAACGGCGTGATCGGCCGCAACAACGAGTTGCCCTGGCGCCTGCCCGAAGACCTCGCCTTCTTCAAGCGCACGACGATGGGCGCGCCCATCGTCATGGGCCGCAAGACGCATGAATCGATCGGCCGCGCGCTGCCGGGCCGTCGCAACATCGTCGTGACGCGCGACGCCACGAAGCGCTTTCCGGGCTGCGACACGGCCACGAGCCTCGAAGAAGCGCTCGCGCTCGCCGCGCAGGATCAGGCGCCCGAGGCGTTCCTGATCGGCGGCGCGCAGCTCTATGCGGAAGGCATCGCGCTCGCGCACAAGCTGATCGTCACCGAGATCGCCGCCGACTTCGAAGGCGACGCGCACTTCCCCGCGCCCGATCCGGATCAGTGGCAGGAAACCGCGCGCGACACGTTGCACGCGAATCCGCCCAACGACTTCGATTTCGCGTTCGTGACGTACGAGCGGCGCGATTGAAGGACGCGCGCAACGCGGCCGCCCCAAAAAAAACGGCACGCTCAGGTGTGCCGTTTTTCATTCGAGCGTCTGAAACGCGCGCTTACTGCCCCGCCACCGTCATGCGCTCGATCAGCACCGAGCCGGTCTGACGCGTGCCGCGCGCGAGCGTATCCGCGCCCACCGCGACGATGTGGCGGAACATTTCCTGCAACGTCGACGCCACGGTGATTTCCTCGACCGGATACTGGATCTTGCCGTTCTCGACCCAGAAACCCGACGCGCCGCGCGAATAGTCGCCCGTCACGAAGTTCACGCCCTGCCCCATCAGCTCGGTCAGCAGCAGACCCGTGCCGAGCTTCTTCAGCATGGCTTCGAAGTCGTCCTCGGGGTTCGTCAGCGAACTTTGCAGTTGCAGGTTGTGCGAGCCGCCCGCGTTGCCGGTGGTCTGCATGCCCAGCTTGCGCGCCGAATACGACGAGAGGAAATAGCCTTGCACCACGCCGTCCTTGACGACTTCGCGGCGCTGCGTGCGCACGCCTTCTTCGTCGAACGGCGCGCTGCCCGCGGCGCGCGGCACGTGCGGATCTTCGACGACCTGGATGTGCGGCGCGAACACCGGCTTGCCCAGGCTGTCGACGAGGAACGAGGTCTTGCGATACAGCGCGCCGCCGCTCACGGCCTGCACGAACGCGCCGAGCAGACCCGCCGCCAGCGGCGCCTCGAACAGCACCGGCACCTTGCGCGTGTCCAGACCGCGCGCGTTCAGGCGCGACAGCGCGCGCTCGGCGGCGTAGCGGCCCACCGCTTCGGGCGAGGCCAGCTCGCTCGCGCTGCGGCGCGAGGTGTACCAGTCGTCGCGCTGCATGCTGCGGCCCGAGCCCGCGATGGGCGCGCACGCGACGTAGTGGCGCGAATACGGATAACCGTGAATGAAGCCGCCCGAGGTGGCCAGCACGAACTGCGAATGCTGCGCGGAGACGCTCGCGCCTTCCGAGTTGGTCACGCGCGGGTCGGTGGCGAACGCGGCGTCTTCGGCGCGGCGCGCGATTTCGACCGCCTCGTCGGCGGTGATGCTCCACGGATGATAGAGGTCGAGGTCGCGCGGCGCGGTTTCCAGCAGCTCGCGCTCGGCGAGGCCCGCGCAGTCGTCGTCGGCGGTGAAGCGCGCGATGTTGTACGCGGCCGCCACGGTGTCCTTGAGCGCCTGCGCGGAGAAGTCCGAGGTGCTCGCGTTGCCGCGCTTGTTGCCGATGTAGACGGTCACGCCGACCGACTTGTCGCGGTTATGCTCGATGGTTTCGACTTCGCCGCGCCGCACGGAAACCGACAGGCCGTCGCCTTCGGAGATCTCGGTCGCCGCGTCGCTCGCGCCGAGCGTCTTCGCGTGCCGGAGAATGTCCGACGCGATTTCCTTGAGTTCGTCCTGGGTGTGCGGGAAAAAACGTTGCCGGGCTTCGATGTCTGCTGCCATTGTCGTTACGGTCCGGTTTCGGGCCAGGCGGCCCGCTTGTCGTGTGTCGGAGGTGTCGCATCAGGCGCCCTTGCTTCAGGCGCATTCCGCGATCATAGCAAGGTATGCGAACGCGCACCCAGCACCACGGGCGGCTGCCGACGCGCACCGTCTCGCGGCTCGCGCACGGACGCGCCGGCGCGCGTGCGGCCCATCCGTCCGATGCGCCCCCCCGCGCGCGCTACAATACGCCCCATGAAACGCAAAACCCGCATTCAACCGATGAACGACGCTGTCGCCGAAGAGGACGACAACGGCTACGATCGCCCCAGTAAATCGCAGCTCAAGCGTGAAATGACCGCGCTGCAGGAACTGGGCACGGCGCTCGTCGAGCTGCCGAAAGACGCGCTCAAGCGCATGCCGATGACGGAAGATCTCGCGGATGCCGTCCACGAGGCGCGCCGCATCACCGACCACGAAGGCAAGCGCCGCCAGCTTCAGTACGTGGGCCGCATGATGCGCGGCCTGCGCGAGGACGAAGTCGCCGCGCTGCGCACCGCCTTCGACGAGTACCGCGGCGTGAACAAGGCTGCCACGGCGCGCCTGCACTGGATCGAGCGCACCCGCGAAAAACTGCTCGCCGACGACGCCGCGCTGACCGAATTCATCCGCCAGCATCCTGCCGCCGACCCGCAGGAAGGCCGCACGCTGATCCGCAACGTCCGCCGCGAGCAGCAGCAGGCCAAGCCGCCCAAGTACTTCCGCGAGCTGTTCCAGTGGATCAAGGACGCGAGCGCCCAGGCCGACGACGGCGACGATCATGACCAGACCGGCAACGCGCGCGCCGACGAGGACCGCGACGATGACGAAGCCTGAGCGCAGCCATCCCGATGAACTCGTGATCGGCCTCGTGTCGGTCAGCGACCGCGCGACCGCGGGCGTCTACGAGGACAAAGGCATTCCGTCGCTGATGGAATGGCTGGGCGCCGTGCTCAAATCGCCGTGGCGCGCCGAAACGCGCCTGATCCACGACGACGCGGCCACCATCTCGGCCACGCTCACGGCGCTCGTCGACGGCCTCGGCTGCGACCTCGTGCTGACCACGGGCGGCACCGGCCCCGCGCGCCGCGACGTGACGCCCGAGGCCACGCTCGCGGTCGCCACGAAGGAAATGCCCGGCTTCGGCGAGCAGATGCGCCAGATCAGCCTGAATTTCGTGCCGACGGCGATTCTGTCGCGCCAGGTCGCCGTGATCCGCGAAACCGACGATCACGCGGCGCTCATCGTCAATCTGCCGGGCCAGCCGAAGTCGATCAAGGAAACGCTCGAAGGCCTGCGCGACGCCGACGGCGCCGTGAAGGTGCCGGGCATTTTCGCGGCGGTGCCGTATTGCATCGACCTGATCGGGGGCCCGTATATCGAAACCGATCCAAACGTCGTGGCGGCGTTCCGTCCGAAGAACGCGCAGCGTCCGCCGCGCGCTTGATCCATTCGAGCCGCAACACGCCTGCAAGCAAAACGGCGCCCGAGGGCGCCGTTTTATCTATTCACCGATTCACCGGTCCGCGCGCCGCTTACTTCGCCGCTTACTTCGCCGCCTGCGCGTCCGCCGGCACGTTGGCCGCCGGAATCAGGAAATGCTCGCGGTAGTATTTGAGTTCGTCGATCGACTCGTGGATGTCGGCCAGCGCCGTGTGCATCGCGCGCTTCTGGAAACCCTTGTAGATCGCGGGCTGCCAGCGGCGGCACAGTTCCTTGAGCGTGCTGACGTCGAGGTTGCGATAGTGGAAGAAGCGCTCGAGCGTGGGCATCCAGCGCGCCATGAAGCGGCGGTCCTGGCAGATCGAGTTGCCGCACATCGGCGACTTGCCCGGCGGCACGTACTGCGAGAGAAACGCGAGGATTTCCTCGGTCGCGCTTTCCTCGGTCACCGTCGAGGCGCGCACGCGCTCGGTCAGGCCCGAGCGGCCGTGCGTGTTGCGGTTCCACTCGTCCATGCGGTCGAGCACGGCTTCGGGCTGGTGGATCGCCAGCACGGGGCCTTCGACGATCTTGTCGAGCGTGGAATTGGTCACGACCACCGCGATTTCGATGATGCGGTCGTTATCGGGGTCGAGCCCCGTCATTTCCATGTCGAGCCAGATCAGGTTCATGTCGGTGCGCTCCATTGCCGGAGTCGCCTGGCCCGCCGGATCGGCAGAATTGATGTCAGTCATGGAAGAGAACCTGGAACGCTGAAACACGATGGGGACGCCGCGCGCGCGACGCCATCGCGAGATGCGATGGCCGGGCCGACGAGAACATATAATTGTCGCATAGATACCACGGACTTCCCGGATGCCTAATCTCTCCCCCGCGCTGGCCTTCAGCATTCTTTTCGTGGCCGCCGTTCTGGCCATGGTCGCGACCAAACTCTGGCTCGCCTCGCGGCAGGTCCGCTTCGTCGCCGCGCATCGCGACGCGGTGCCCGCGCAGTTCGCGGCCACCATCCCGCTCGCGGCCCATCAGCGCGCCGCCGACTACACCGTCGCGCGCACGCGCCTCGGCATGGTCGAGATCGTGCTGTCCACCGTCGTGCTGATCGCGCTCACGCTGCTCGGCGGCGTGCAGGCCATCGACCTTGGCATTTCGGACTGGCTCGGGCGCGACTACGTCGGCCAGATCGCGCTGGTCGGCGCCGTGCTCGCGGTCAGCGGTCTGATCGAACTGCCGCTCGATTACTACCGCCAGTTCGTGGTCGAGGAGCGTTTCGGCTTCAACCGCATGACGCGGCGCATTTTCTTCGCGGACCGCATCAAGGGTCTCGTGATCGGCGCGCTGTTCGGCATTCCGCTGCTGTTCGTGGTGCTCTGGCTCATGAAGCAGGCGGGCAGCCTCTGGTGGCTCTGGACGTGGGTCGTCTGGGTCGCGTTCCAGATGCTCGTGCTGGTGCTCTACCCGTCCTTCATCGCGCCGCTTTTCAACAAGTTCGAGCCGCTGCGCGACGAAGCCCTGCGCTCGCGCATCGAAGCGCTGATGCAGCGCTGCGGCTTCGCGGCCAAGGGCCTGTTCGTGATGGACGGCAGCCGCCGCTCCGCGCACGGCAACGCGTATTTCACGGGTTTCGGCGCGGCCAAGCGCATCGTCTTCTTCGACACGCTGCTCGCGCGCCTCTCGGGCAGCGAGATCGAAGCCGTGCTCGCGCACGAACTCGGCCACTTCAAGCGCCGCCATGTCATCAAGCGCATGCTCGTGACCTTCGCGATCAGCCTCGTGCTGCTCGGCGTGCTCGGCTGGCTCACGCAGCGCGTGTGGTTCTACGAAGGTCTCGGCGTGCGTCCGTCGCTGCTCGGCGGCAACGAGGGCCTCGCGCTCGTGCTGTTCTTCATCGCGGTGCCGGTGTTCCTGTTCTTCGTCACGCCGCTCGGCAGCCTCAGCTCGCGCAAGCACGAGTTCGAAGCGGACGCCTTCGCGGCCACGCAGACCGACGCGCAGCAGCTCGTCAACGCGCTCGTGAAGCTCTACGAGGACAACGCGTCCACGCTCACGCCCGACCCGCTCTACACGGCGTTTTACTACTCGCATCCGCCGGCTTCGCAGCGGATCGATCGCCTGATGTCGCACGCATGAGCCGGCGCGCCTCGAAATCCGCCGGCGCGTCCGCCTCGCCGGCGGGACAGGCCGGCGCGGCGGCCACGCTGCACGGCGTCGTGATCGCGGCACACGGCCGCCATTATCTCGTCGCGCCCGACGGCGGCGGCGCGCCGCTCCAGTGCTTTCCGCGCGGCAAGAAGAGCGAGGTCGCGGTGGGCGACCGCGTCGACTATCAGTCGACGTCGGCCGACCAGGGCGTGATCGTGGCGATCGGCGAGCGGCGCAATCTGCTCTATCGCTCCGACCAGTTCAAGTCGAAGCTCTTCGCGGCGAATCTCGACCAGTTGCTGATCGTGCTCGCCACTGAGCCGCACTTCAGCGAAGACCTGCTCGGGCGCGCGCTCGTGGCCGCCGAGGCCAACGGGCTCACGCCGATCATCCTGCTCAACAAGATCGACCTGGAAGCCGTGCTGCCGCTCGCGCGCCAGCGACTGGAGCGCTATCGCGCGCTCGGCTATACGGTGCTCGAAGTCTCGGAGAAGCAGCATCCGGAGGAAGCGCATGCGATTCTCTCCGCGCATCTGAACGGCCATCAGACGATCCTGCTCGGCCAGTCGGGCATGGGCAAATCGACGCTCGTGAATCTGCTGATTCCGGACGCCGAAGCGGCCACGCGCGAGATCTCCACCGCGCTCAACAGCGGACGCCATACCACGACGTTCACGCGTCTCTACAAGTTGCCTGGCGGCGGCGCGCTGATCGATTCGCCGGGTTTTCAGGAGTTCGGTCTGTATCACCTGACCGAAGGCACGCTGGAGCGCGCGTTCCCCGAGTTCCGGCCGCTGCTCGCGCATTGCCGCTTCTACAACTGCCATCACCTGCACGAGCCGGGCTGCGCGGTGCTCGAAGCGGTCGCCGACGGCCGCGTCGCGCCCGAGCGTCACGCGCTCTACGCGCAGCTCGTGCACGAGATCAGCCAGATCGTGCGCTGAAGGCCGCGCGGCAGCCATGCTCAAGCTCGTTCGCGCGCCCAACGTGGTGATCGCCCAGCACTGGATGAACATCCTCGCGACGGCCGGCGTGCCTTGCGAGCTGCACAACCGCTATCTGAGCGGCGCGATGGGCGAGATTCCCGCCGAACAGTGCGCGCCGGAGATCTGGCTCGTCGACGAGCGCGACGAAACGCTCGCCCGCAAGCTGATCGCCGACGCCACCAGCGGGCCGCCGCCGGGCGCGCGGCCGTGGCGCTGCGCGCAGTGCGGCGAGACGCTGGAGCCGCAATTCACGGTCTGCTGGCAATGCGGACGCGAGCGCGATCCGCTCGACGATTGAAGCGGCGCGCAACCAGCGACGAAATGCAAAAGGCCCGTGCAACCTGCACGGGCCTTTTTTATTCGCGTTGATTCGCTTGCGGCGACAGCAGCCTAAGCGCCCACGCTCAAACCCAGAGCGCGATGGTCAGCATGAGCAGCAGGATCATCCACAGGATCACGGCGCGCCAGACAAGGCCCACGGCCGATTGCAGCGTGCGCGGCGTGCAGTCGTCGCCGACTGTGTACGGACCGCCCTCGCCCGGCTGCGCGATGGCGTCGACGCTCGACTGCTCCGCGAGCGGACCGGACAGACGCGCGCCCAGCGCGCCGCTGCCGGCGGCGAGCAGCACGCCTTCGTTGGTGTCCGGCCACTGGTTCGCATGGTTGCGCCAGGCGTAGATGGCGTCCTCGAAATTGCCGACGATCGCGAAGCCCAGCGACGTGAGCCGCGCCGGAATCCAGTCGATCACAAAGAACACGTGCTGCGCGAAGTTCGAGAACGCTTCCGTGCGGTCGTCGGCCGGACGCGACCATTCGCGCGCGAGGTATTCGGAGAGGCGATACAGCACCGCGCCCGCCGGACCGATCGGCACGAGGAACCAGAAGAACACGCCGAACACGTGACGATGCGAGGCCACCACCGCGTGGATCAGCGTGTGGCGCACGATCTCGCTCACGGGCATGTCCACGGCGTCGATGCCGGTCCACTCGGTGAGGATTTCACGCGCGCGCGGCACGTCGTCGTTATTCAGCGCGAGGTGGATATCGGTGAAATAGTGGCTGAACTGGCGGAAGCCGAGCGTGAAGTACACCACCACCACGTTCCAGAGGAACGCCAGCACGAAGCTGATGTGATAGAGCACGTAGTAGACGAGCGCCGTGACGAGGGTCCACGGCAGCACGACCACGAGCCAGGCGAGCACGCCGTGCTTCTGCTTGCCCGCGTCGAAGCCGTGGGCGGCCCATTCCGCATTGAGGCGCACGAGCGCCATGACCGGGTTGTTGGGCGACAGCGCCCGCACCTGTTCGATGACGAGAGCCAGCAATACGGAAAAGAAGGTCATGCGACGCGCCGTGCGATTCGAGTGTTGGAAAGGTGCTGCAAAGATATCACAGGGCCAGATGTGCCTGAACCTCTGGCGACAAAGACACAACAGCAACACGTTATCGGCACGAACGCGGGCGTTCTTGAGGGGCCGCCGAGCGCCCCGCACCTCGCCTCAGGCGAGCAGGAAACGATAGAAGTTGCGCAGCATGCCCGCCGTCGCGCCCCAGATGAAATGCGTGCCGCCCACGCCACGTATATCGCCGGGCTGCACGCCTTGCTGCGGATACGGCATCGCGAAGAAGCGGCGCTCGCCGCCTTCCCAGCGCCAGACGCGCACTTCGTGGTGCGCGGGGTTCATCAGAAAGCCGAGCGGCACCTCGAAGATGCTCGCCACTTCGAGCGAGTCGGCCGCGAGCGTGAACGGCTCGTGCACGAGGCCCACCACGGGCGTGACGCGAAAACCCGTACCCGTGAGGTAGTCCGGCAACGCCCCCAGCACCTCGACGCGCGCCGGATCGAGATCGACCTCTTCGTGCGCCTCGCGCAACGCGGCGGCGATCGGCGTGGGGTCGGACGGCTCGCGGCTGCCGCCGGGGAAGCTGACCTGACCTGCGTGATTGCTGAGATTGTCGGCGCGCTGCGTGAGCAGCACCGTGAGACCCGAGGGCCGCATCGCGATCGGCATCAGCACGGCGGCCTCGCGCGGATCGCGGATCTCCAGCACGCGCGCTTCCTGCGGCTCGGGCTGCCACGGCAGGCGCTGCTCGAAGCGCGCGCGCAGGCCATCGGGCGTGAGCCGATCGGGGGCGATGTGAGGCAGATCGGCGCCCGTCGATTCGATCGGCAGGCTTTCGGGTTCAAATACTGGACGGATCAACGGCTGACTCGGGGTTCGGGCACAGGAGAGTATTTTGCGGCCAAAAAGAAAAAAGCACCCCGAGGGGTGCTTCTTTCTTACAGCTTTTACGCCTGTTCGGCCGGAGCAGCTGCGCGGTCTTTCGACACCAGCTTTTCCTTGATACGTGCCTTCTTGCCCGACAGGTTGCGCAGGTAGTACAGCTTCGCGCGACGAACGTCGCCGCGGCGCTTCACCACGATGCTGGCCAGCAGCGGCGAGTACGTCTGGAACGTACGCTCGACGCCTTCGCCCGACGAGATCTTGCGAACGATGAACGCCGAGTTCAGACCGCGGTTACGCTTTGCGATCACGACGCCTTCGTATGCCTGAACGCGCTTGCGGTTACCTTCAACCACGTTCACGTTGACGATCACCGTATCGCCAGGAGCGAATTCGGGGATGGTTTTCTCGCCCAGCACGCGCTGGATTTCTTCCTGTTCGAGCTTTTCGATCAGATTCATGAATGACTCCGTAAGCCATCTTGTCGGCGTTCGTACCTGCGCCACAGTGCGGCAGCACGGCCCCGATAGAGGATGGATTCACAACTGGCGCCGTTCACGCATGAAGCGGCGCCGCCTTGGGCGTCCCGCGCCCTGCTCGCCCGAAGCGTTACGCTTCGCTCGAACCTTTCGCGAGACTAGCGAGCCATGCCTCGTCGGCACGGCTCAACATCTTGTTCTTGCGGGCCCGCGCAATCAGATCGGGCCGTTTGTGAAACGTATTGCGCAGCGATTCGCGGCGGCGCCATTGCTCGATTTCCGCATGATGGCCGCCGAGCAGCACATCGGGCACCCGCACGCCGTCGTATTCCTCCGGCCGCGTGTAATGCGGACAGTCGAGCAGACCGTCGACGAAACTATCCTGCACCGCCGAGAGCGCGTCGTTCAGCACGCCCGGCAGCAATCGCACCACCGCGTCCATCAGCGCCATCGCCGGCAGTTCGCCGCCGGACAGCACGAAGTCGCCCAGACTCACTTCCTCGTCGACGTGACGGTCGACGAGACGCTGGTCGATCGCTTCGTAGCGGCCGCACAGGATCACGAAACCGGATTCCTGGGCGAACTCCACAGCGCGCTCGTGCGTAAGCGGCTTGCCTTGCGGCGACATCAGCAGCACGCGCGGTTCGCGCGCGCCCTGCTCCGCCTGCGCGGCTTTCGCCGCGCCGATGGCCGCTTCGAGCGGCTTGGCCAGCATGACCATGCCGGGGCCGCCGCCGTAAGGGCGATCGTCGATGGTGCGGTAGTTGTCGGTCGTGAAATCGCGCGGATTCCACGTACGCAGCGTATAGCGCTCCTGCTTCGCGGCCCGGCTGGTGATACCCCAGTCGGTGATCGCGCGAAACATCTCAGGAAAGAGCGTGACGACATCGAACTGCATCGCTCTCTCCGTTCAGCGAATCAGCACAGCAGGATCAAAAATCGGCGTCCCAGTCGACGACGATGCGCTTCGCCGCCAGGTCGACCGTCTTCACAAATACGCCGACGAACGGGATCAGCCGCTCGCCGGTGACAGGCTTGCCGTCCTTGCCCGCCAAGGGATACTCGACGCGCAACACCGACTGTGCGCCGTTGTCGATGAGTCCGGCGACCTTGCCGAGATCGACACCCGCCTCGTTGGCGACGTCGAGACCGATCAGGTCGACCCAGTAATACTCGTCGGTTTCCGGCGCGGGGAAATCGGCACGGCTCACGTAGATACGCGCGCCGCGCAACTGCAGCGCGGCGTCGCGGTCGGCGATTGCGTTCAGTTGCCCGACGACCGAGTCGCCGTGCACTTTTGCGCTCGCGCGCGCCGCGGAATGCAGCGTGGGACGCTCGCGGCCCTTGAGGAACCACCAGCGCTTCGCCGCGATGAGCGCGCGGCCGCCTTCGGCGTGCGGCGCGATCTTCAGCCCGCCTTTGAGGCCATAGGCATCGATCACGGCGCCGACTTCGACCGCGTCGGCCGGCCAGCTCGCCTCAGATTCGGCGCGCAGACCTTCGCCTTTCGCGGCGGTGCTTTCCGATGCGTTTTCACGCATCTGAGCACGCGCATTGTCGCGAACCGGCGCCTTGCGCGCGAACGCGCCAAACGACGGCGCGGCGCGCCCGCCGGTCTTGCCACTGCTCTGCGATACCTCGCCCTTAGCCTTGGCGTCCGCTTTTGCGTCGTCATGCTCGGGCATGGACAAACCTCGCAGCCAGCTTGATGTCGTACACGCGGCTTACGCTACGCGCACGGTGAAACAGGTGAAAGACTGCGGCAAGACCGGGTACAAAACCGTAGTCGAGCGACGCAGCCCGGCAAGCATCATGCAAGCACTTAAGCAGCCGGAGCAGCCTTTTGCGATTGCTTCACGAGACGCTCGACAGCCGGCGACATTTGCGCGCCGTTTTCCTGCCAGTACGTCACGCGATCTTGAGCGATGCGCAGCGTTTCACCCTTGGTAGCGACCGGGTTGTAGAAGCCCACGCGCTCGATGAAACGGCCGTCGCGACGGTTACGCGAATCGGTTGCGACGATGTTGTAGAACGGGCGCTTCTTCGAGCCGCCGCGTGCCAGACGGATGATAACCATACTAGAATCCTTGAAAACCGGGGGTTCGGGACTACTGAAACATGCGATTATAGCCCGAAACCAATGCCATAACAAACACTTAACTGGAATCTTGCTCGGAGACCCTGTGGAAACCCCAGGAGAAAGCGACGATGCACGACGATCGAACGGCGATTCGCACCCGCCTCGCATGAGCGTTCCAGCACATGACTTCCCCGCCTGACGCCCCGCGCGGCGGTTTTTCCGCCGCCGCCCGCTTCGCCACGCAGCCGCGGCCATCTGATCCGGCCCTGTCTCCCCGCCGCAACAAATCGCGTTGGACGCGCTCGGCGACACGCCTCGGCATCGCCCTGCTGATCCTCCTGCTCGCGCCGCTCGCGCGCGCCGCCCTGCCGATCGAGCGCATCCAGTTGCCGCCGGGCTTCCACATCGAAGTCCTCTCCGACGACGTGCCCGCCGCGCGCGAAATGACGCTCTCGCCGCAAGGCATTCTCTATGTGGGCAGCATGGACAGCCGCGTCTACGCGCTCGAGTTGCGCGACGGGCGCGTCGTCAAACGGCACGTGATCGCCTCGGGGCTCACGATGCCCGTCGGCGTGGCCTGGCGCGACGGCGCACTGTATGTCTCCGCGGTTTCTTCGATCGTGCGGCTCGACGGCATCGACACGCATCTCGACAATCCACCGAAGCCCGCCGTGGTCACGTCCTCGCTGCCCGATTCGCGCCATCACGGCTGGAAGTTCATTGCTTTCGGTCCCGACGGCAAGCTCTACGTGCCGCAAGGCGCGCCGTGCAACGTCTGCCTGCCCGCGAACGATCCGCAGCGCACGCACTACGCGATGATCGGCCGCATGGACCCGGACGGCACGCACTATGAAACCCTCGCGCGCGGCGTGCGCAATACCGTCGGTTTCGCGTGGCATCCGCGCACGCACGAACTCTGGTTCACCGACAACGGCCGCGACATGCTCGGCGACGATATCCCTTCCGACAAGCTCAACCGCCTGCCGCGCGCGGGGCTCGACTTCGGCTTTCCGTACTGCCATGGCGGCGACGTGAGCGATCCCGAGTTCGGCAAGGATCATCCGTGCAGCGCCTTCACGCAGCCGGTCGCGCAACTGGGCGCGCACGTCGCGGCGCTCGGCATGCGCTTCTATACAGGCACGATGTTCCCGCCCGAGTATCGCGACAGTATTTTCATCGCCGAGCACGGTTCGTGGAATCGCAGCAAGAAGGTGGGTTACCGCGTGGTGCGCGTGAGCGTCGATGCGGACGGCAAGCACGCGAAGCAGCAGGTGTTCGCGCAAGGCTGGCTCAACGCGGACGACACCCAGTGGGGCCGTCCCGCCGATGTGCTGCCGCTGCCCGACGGCTCGCTGCTCATCAGCGACGATTACGCGGGCGCGATCTATCGCGTGACGTATTCGAAGCCGTAAGCGCGGGCCCGGACGCCGCACGAACGCCGCACGCGTGAGCGCGAACATAAGCGCCAAGCTCTGCTGGCGCGCGCGCACGCCACGTACAATGGGCCGCGCGCCCATCGCGCCCTCGTCTGCGCTTCATCTGCTTTTCGCCCGCTCTTCGCCTGCTCCTCGCCTGCTCACTGCCTGCTCATGTCCAATCAAAACAAGCCCGCAGCACGCTTTCGCAACAAGACGCTCACCGCCGCTCTCGCCTTTCTGCTTGGCAGCCTCGGCGCGCATCGCTTCTATCTGTATGGCGCGCGCGACGTGTGGGGCTGGGCGCACATCGCCGGCACGCTGATCGGCATTCCGGGTGTGTTGCTGCTGATGGCCACCGAACGCGCGTCGGTGCCCGGCTGGGGGATGGCGGTGATCGGCGCGATTTCGGTGCTCTCGGCGTTTCTGGCCGCGATCGTCTACGGTCTGCGCCCCGACGCGAAGTGGGACGCGCAATTCAACGCCGCCTTCGCGGGCCGTCGCGCGAGCCGCTCGGGCTGGGCCGTGATCTTCGTCGTGATCTTCTCGCTGCTGATCGGCGCATTCCTGCTGATGACCGGCCTCGCGCTTTCGTTCCAGACGTATTTCGAATCGCAGGTCGAAGCCGCCAAGGCGATTTCGCAGTAACGCGGCATTCACGTAACCGCAGCGCCATTGCGCTCAGAACAGATCGAGCTGGCGCTTCTGTTCCTGCGCCTTCGCGCGCACGAACTCCGACATGTCGAGAATGCCGTGACGCCGCTCGTTCAACCCGAGCCGCCGCACCGCGTTGTGAAAGCGCTGCTTGAGCAGGTCGGCCCATAGCCCGGTGCCCTTCATGCGCTGCGAAAACGACGACTCGTAATCCTTGCCGCCGCGCATGTCGCGCACGCGGCTCATCACGCGCTCGGCACGCTGCGGGAAATGCGCGGCGAGCCAGTCCTGAAACAGCGGCGAGACTTCCCAAGGCAGCCGCAGCACGATAAAGCTCGCGCTCGTCGCGCCCGCTTCGGCGCAGGCTTCGAGCACTCGCTCCATGTCGGGTTCGGTGACGAACGGGATCACCGGCGCGATGCTCACCCCCACCGGAATGCCCGCCTGCGCGAGCGTGCGGATCGTGCGCAGGCGGCGCGACGGCGTGGCCGCACGCGGTTCCAGCGTGCGCGCGATGTCGGCGTCGAGCGTGGTGATGGTGATGGCGGCCATGAACTGCTGGCGCTCCGCCATCGGCGCGAGCAGGTCGAGATCGCGTTCGATCAGCGACGATTTCGTGATGGCCGCGAACGGATGCTGCCGCTGCGCCAACACCTCGATCACGCGCCGCGTGATGCGCAGCTCGCGCTCGACGGGCTGCCAGGCGTCGGTATTCACGCCGAGCGCGATGGGCTCCGGCTCGTAGCCGGGTTTCGCCAGTTCGCGCGCGAGCAGTTCGGGCGCGTTGATCTTCGCGTACAGGCGACTCTCGAAATCGAGACCCGGCGAAAGTCCCAGATAACTGTGCGTGGGCCGCGCGAAACAATAAATGCAGCCATGCTCGCAACCGCGATACGGATTGAGTGACACGTTGAACGGAATGTCCGGCGACTGGTTGCGCGTGAGGATGCTTTTCGCGCGCTCCTCGTAGATCTGCGTGCGCAGCGCGGGCTCCGGCGTTTCGCGCTCGCCGGCTTGCGCGTTGGCTTGCGCGTTGGCTTGCTCGTCGATTTGCGCGCCCGCTTCATCGCTGCGCTCGCGCGCGTCGGCCGGCGATTCGACGTGCTGCCAGCCGTCGTCGTATGCCTCGCGCTGATCGACCTCGTAGCGCCCTTGCAGGTTCGTGACCGCGCCGCGCCCCTTGCGCGGCGCGGGCGGCGCGACGGGATACCAGGCGTCGGGGTCGGGGGCGCGATTAGCGTCGTTCGCGGGTGGGTTGCGGTTCACGGCGGGGCAAAAACAAAGCGTCTCGATACTGTACAAATATACAGTATCGAGACGCTTTGTCGAGTGCGAAAAACGGGGTGGAGTTGGTTGCCAGAACCCGACGCTTGAGCCGGACTACTCGCCCACCGCGATCGTCAGCGTCTCCTTGATCTCTTCCATCACCACATAGCTCTTCGACTGCACCGCGCCCGGCAGTTGCAGCAGGATGTCGCCGAGCAGCTTGCGGTAGTCCGCCATTTCGCCGATGCGCGCCTTGATCAGATAGTCGAAGTCGCCCGACACCAGGTGGCATTCGAGCACCTCGGGAATCTTCTGCACCTCGCGGCGGAACTGATCGAACATGTTGCCGCTCTTGTGGTCGAGCGTGATCTCCACGAACACCAGCAGCGCCGCGCCGAGCACGTTCGGATTGACGCGCGCGTAGTAGCCCGTGATGACGCCGTCTCGCTCCATGCGCTTGACCCGCTCGATGCACGGCGTGACCGACAGCCCGACCTGCTCGGCGAGGTCTTTCATGGCCATGCGGCCGTCCTGCTGAAGCAGCTTGAGGATGCGGTGATCGAGCCGGTCGAGTGCGCGGACCGGCTGACGCTGCGTTCTCATGTTTTTTTCCTGAAAATCAGATAAATACAATAACAAAACCTAGTCTTACAACAATAGCATAGTCGATATTACTGGCTACATCCGGATTTTCGTGCCATCCGCCCTGCCGCCGCTCAAAACGGCCCTGCGGCGCCCCGGCAAGACCGCGTAGCCCAAACAATTCTCTCTACGGAGCAGCTATGCGAGTCGTCGTGTTGGGCAGTGGTGTGGTCGGTGTGGCCAGCGCCTGGTATCTTGCCCGCGCGGGCCATGAAGTGACGGTGATCGACCGCGAGTCCGGTCCCGCGCTCGACACCAGTTTTGCGAACGCCGGCCAGATTTCGCCGGGCTACGCCGCGCCGTGGGCGGCGCCGGGCGTGCCGCTCAAGGCGATCAAGTGGATGTTCGAGAAGCACGCGCCGCTCGCCATCCGCCTCGACGGCACGAAGTTCCAGCTGCAATGGATGTGGCAGATGCTGCAGAACTGCACGGCCGGGCGCTACGCGCAGAACAAGGGCCGCATGGTGCGTCTGGCCGAATACAGCCGCGACTGCCTGCAGGCGCTGCGCGCCGACACCGGCATCCAGTACGAAGGCCGCACGGGCGGCACGCTGCAGGTGTTCCGCACGCAGCAGCAATTCGAAGGCGCGGCGAAGGACATCGCCGTGCTCAAGGACGCCAACGTGCCATACGAACTGCTGAGCGCCGCCGAACTCGGCCGCGCCGAACCCGCGCTCGCCGCCGTCTCGCACAAGCTCACGGGCGGCCTGCGTCTGCCCGGCGACGAAACCGGCGACTGCCAGCTCTTCACCACGCGCCTCGCCGCGATGGCCGCCGAACTCGGCGTGAAGTTCCGCTACAACACGCCGATCGACGGCCTCGCCGTGCAGGGCGACCGCATCGCGGGCGTGCAATGCGGCAGCGAACTCGTGCGCGCCGACAGCTATGTGCTCGCGCTCGGCTCGTACTCCACGAAGATGCTCTCGGGTCTCATGAAGATTCCGGTGTATCCGCTCAAGGGTTATTCGATCACCGCGCCGATCGTCAACGCCGACGCCGCGCCGGTCTCCACCGTGCTCGACGAAACCTACAAGATCGCGATCACGCGTTTCGACGACCGCATTCGCGTGGGCGGCATGGCGGAAATCGTCGGCTTCGACAAGTCGCTCAAGCAGGCGCGCCGCGAAACGCTCGAAATGTGCGTGAACGATCTGTTCCCCGGCGGCGGCGATACGGCTCAAGCCAGCTTCTGGACCGGTCTGCGCCCGATGACGCCGGACGGCACGCCCATCGTCGGCCGCACGCCGCTCTCGAACCTGTTCCTGAACACGGGGCACGGCACGCTCGGCTGGACCATGTCGTGCGGCTCGGGCCAGTTGCTCGCCGACCTCATCTCCGGCAAGCAACCCGCGATCAAGGCCGACGACCTCTCGGTCTATCGCTACCTCGGCGAACAGCACGGCACGCATCGCCCGGCTTACGCTTAAGGACTCGCCGCTTCGTTGAAGGCGGCAAAAAACGGCGGCGCTCTGAAGAGAGGCCGCCGTTTTTCATGACCCCGCACGCCGTCAATCAGAACTGATCTTCCGGCAATGCCAGCACGCCCTCGTCGCCCTTCGCGTTGACGATACCCGCTTCGAGCGCCAGCGCGCGCGGCAACACCTGCTCCGCATAGCACTGCGCCGTCGCGATCTTCGCGCCGTAGAACGCCGGATCGTGCGGCATGAGCCGTTGCGCGGCGAGCATCGCGCGCGCCATCTGCCAGCCGCCCAGCACGACGCCCGCGAGCATCAGATACGGCACGCTGCCCGCGAACACCGCGTTCGGATCGCGCTTCGCATTCGCCAGCACGAAATCCACGGCCGACTCGAACGCACCCCGCCCAAGCGCCAGATACTTCGCCATCGACTTGAACGCCCCGCCGTCCTGCGCGCCGAGTTCCGCGACCGTCTTGCCGATTTCGGCCGCCAGCGCCTTCGCCACCGCGCCGCCGTCGCGCAGCGTCTTGCGTCCGATCAGATCGTTCGCCTGGATCGCGGTCGTGCCTTCGTAGATCGGCAGAATGCGCGCGTCGCGATAGAACTGCGCCGCGCCCGTCTCCTCGATGAAACCCATGCCGCCGTGAACCTGCACGCCGAGGCTCGTCACCTCGATCGACGACTCGGTGCTCCAGCCCTTCACGATCGGCACGAGATACTCGTAGACGGCCTGATGACGCGCGCGCCGCGGCATCGGGATCGCGATGCGCGCGGTCGCTCTCGCCCGCCGCCGCGTAAGCGAGCGCGCGCGCCGCCTCGGTGAGCGCGCGCATGGTGCCGAGCATGCGCCGCACGTCCGGATGATGCACGATGGTGACCGCCGCCTTCGACGAGCCATCGACGGGCCGGCTCTGCACGCGCTCCTTCGCATAGCCGAGCGCCTTCTGATACGCGCGCTCCGAAATCGCCACGCCCTGCATGCCCACCGCGAATCGCGCGGCGTTCATCATGATGAACATGTACTCCAGCCCGCGATTTTCCTCGCCGATCAATTCGCCGATCGCGCCGCCCTGATCGCCGTATTGCAACACCGCCGTCGGGCTCGCCTTGATGCCGAGCTTGTGCTCGATCGACACGCACTGCACGTCGTTGCGCGCGCCCGATGAACCATCCGCGTTGACGAGAAACTTCGGCACGATAAAGAGCGAAATGCCCTTCACGCCTTCGGGCGCGTCGGGCGTGCGCGCGAGCACGAGATGGACGATGTTCTCCGCCATGTCGTGCTCGCCCCAGGTGATGAAAATCTTGGTGCCGAACAGCTTGTACGTGCCGTCGCCCTGCGGCTCGGCGCGCGTGCGCACGGCGGCGAGATCGGAGCCCGCCTGCGGCTCGGTGAGGTTCATCGTGCCGGTCCACTCGCCCGAAATGAGCTTCGGCACGTAGCGCTGCTTCTGCGCCTCGCTGCCCGCCGTGAGCAGCGCCTCGATCGCGCCATCGGTCAGCAGCGGACACAGCGCGAACGAGAGATTCGCCGAGTTGAGCATCTCCACGCACGGCGTGCCGACGAGCTTGGGCAAACCCTGTCCTTCGTATTCCTGAGGATGCTGCACGCCTTGCCAGCCGCCCGCCACGTAGTGACGAAACGCCTCGGCGAAGCCGGGCGACGCGTGCACTTCACCGTCGTCCCAGTGACTCGGATGGCGATCGCCTTCGGCATTCAGCGGCGCGAGCACTTCGCCACAGAGCTTCGCGGCTTCGTGCAGCACGGCTTCGACGGTCTCGGGCGTGGCGTCCTCGCCGCCGGGCAGCGCGGCGATCTCGTCGAGCCCCGCCAGCTCCTTCATCACGAACAGCATGTCGCGTATCGGTGCGTCGTACATGTCAGTCTCCCCCTTCATCCGCTGATGAACGAAAAAAGGGGCGCACGCGGCGCCCCTTTTCTGTGTCAGACGTCATGCGATGCAGGCGTCTGTGATTCGCATCGGTAATTCGCGATGCTTAGCCGAGCTCGTTGACGAGTTCCGGCACGACCGTGAACAGATCGCCGACGAGGCCGTAATCGGCCACGCTGAAGATCGGTGCTTCTTCGTCCTTGTTGATCGCGACGATGGTCTTCGAGTCCTTCATGCCGGCCAGATGCTGGATCGCACCCGAAATGCCGACCGCGATGTAAAGCTGCGGCGCGACGATCTTGCCGGTCTGACCGACCTGATAGTCGTTCGGCACGTAGCCTGCGTCGACTGCGGCGCGCGAGGCGCCGAGCGCGGCGTTCAGCTTGTCGGCGAGCGGCTCCAGCACCTTCGTGTAGTTCTCGCCGCTGCCCAGACCGCGGCCGCCCGAGACGATGATCTTCGCGCTCGTGAGTTCCGGACGGTCGAGCTTCGTGACTTCACGGCCGACGAATTGCGCCTTGCCGTTGTCCGCTGCCGCGTCGATCTTCTCGACCGGCGCGCTGCCGCCTTCGGCTGCGACCGGATCGAACGCCGTCGTACGCACTGTGATGACCTTGACCGGATCGGCCGACTGCACCGTGGCGATCGCGTTGCCCGCGTAGATCGGACGCTCGAACGTGTCGGCGCTGTCGACGGCCGTGATGTCCGAGATCTGCGCGACGTCGAGCTTCGCGGCGATGCGCGGCGTGACGTTCTTGCCCGCTGCCGTCGCCGGAGCTAGGATGTGCGAGTAATTCTTTGCGATCGACAGCACCGTGGCTTCGACGTTTTCCGCGAGACCCTGTGCGAGCTGCGGCGCGTCGGCCAGAATGACCTTCGCGACGCCCGTGATCTTCGCCGCTGCATCGGCAGCCGCTTGCGCGTTGTGGCCCGCGACCAGCACGTGCACGTCGCCGCCGATCTTCTGTGCAGCCGACACCGCGTTCAGCGTCGCGGCCTTGATCGACTGATTGTCGTGTTCAGCAATAACCAGATTCGTCATTTTTTCTCGCTCCTCACAGCACCTTGGCTTCGGTCTTCAGCTTCTCGACCAGCGTCTTCACGTCGGCGACCTTCACGCCGGCGCTGCGCTTGGGCGGCTCCGAAACCTTCAGCGTCTTCAGACGCGGCGTCACATCCACGCCGAGATCTTCCGGCTTGATCGTTTCCAGCGGCTTCTTCTTCGCCTTCATGATGTTCGGCAGCGTGACGTAGCGCGGCTCGTTCAGGCGCAGGTCCGTCGTGACCACCGCGGGCAGCGCGAGCGACAGCGTTTCCGCGCCGCCGTCGACTTCACGCGCGACCGTGGCTTTGCCGTCGGCGACCGTGATCTTCGAGGCGAAGGTCGCTTGCGGCAGGTCCGCCAGCGCCGCGAGCATCTGGCCCGTCTGGTTCGAATCGTCGTCGATGGCCTGCTTGCCGAGGATGACGAGTTGCGGCTGTTCCTTGTCGACGAGCGCCTTGAGCAGCTTCGCGACAGCCAGCGGCTGAAGGTCTTCGTTCGACTCGATCAGGATCGCGCGGTCGGCGCCGATCGCCAGCGCCGTGCGCAGCGTTTCCTGCGCTTGCGCGACGCCTGCGGACACAGCGATCACTTCGGTCGCGACACCCGCTTCCTTCAGACGAACGGCCTCTTCGACGGCGATTTCGTCGAACGGGTTCATCGACATTTTCACGTTGGCAATGTCGACGCCCGTGCCGTCCGACTTCACACGAACCTTCACGTTGTAATCGACTACGCGTTTGACAGGCACAAGGACTTTCATTCACATGCTCCGAAGTTACGAATACGTCAACCTGGCGGACATTATAGCGATAGCCCCGAAGGACGCCGCTCGCCGCCAGCATTTTTCCCGCACGATCCGCTGTCTGCGCGCTGCCTGCGCGGCCTGGCCGGCAGTCGCGAATATCGATAGCGAACGATCGTGCGATTTTATGTCGGAAAAAACCCGGGCTTCAAGCCCGGGTTCCGACTGAATTCTCTATCTAATCCGTCTACCCGGGGCTTACCACGACGCGATCACCGCGCCGCCGAACTTCTGTTCGATGTACTGCTTCACCTCCGGCGAGTGATACGCCGCCACCAGTTTCGCCGCCCACGGCTTGTTGCGATCGGCCTCGCGGATCGCCAGCACGTTCACGTACGGGCCTTTCGGGTCCTCGATCGCGATCGCGTCGGCCTTCGGCTTGAGCCCCGCTTCCATCGCGAAGTTCGTGTTGATCGCGGCGGCGTCCACGTCGTCGAGCGAACGCGGAATCTGCGCCGCGTCCAGTTCCACGATCTTCAGCTTCCTGGGGTTATCCACGATGTCGAGCGGCGTGGCCTTCAAACCCGCGCTCTCGCGCAGCTTGATAAGACCCTGCTTTTGCAGCAGCAACAGCGCGCGCCCGCCATTGGTCGGATCGTTCGGGACCGCAATCCGCGCGCCCGGCTTCAGCTCCGCGAGCGTCTTCACCTTCTTCGAGTAGATGCCCATCGGGAACGTGACCGTGTCGGCGAGCTTCACGAGCTTGTAGCCGCGGTCCTTCACCTGCGCATCGAGATATGGCTGATGCTGGTAGCTGTTCGCATCGAGATCGCCGCCCGCGAGCGCCGCATTCGGCTGCACGTAGTCCGAAAACTCCACGATCTTGATCGTCAGGCCGTTCTTCGCGGCCACGCGCTTGACCACTTCCATCACCTGCTCGTGCGGGCCGCCGGTGACGCCCACCTTGATGGTTTCGTCAGCGTGCGCCGCGAGCGGCGCGCACAGCGGAGCGATCAGCGTTGCCGCGCCGAGCGCGCTCGCCAGCCGGATCATGAAGCGTCGTTGCATGGCCAAACCTTTGTCTCGTGGAAGGTGATCGACGAGCCGCGAGCAAGCATGTCGCGCGCGGCCAGGCGACGGTTACCGCTGGTTTTGAGGCTTACTTACTTGTGGCTCATTTATGGCTCAAGCGTCGCACGAGCCAGTCGCCGAACGACTGCACGAGCTGCACGAACACGATCAGCACGACCACCACGAGCAGCATCACTTCGGGTTCGAAGCGCTGATAGCCGTAGCGGATGCCCAGGTCGCCCAGACCGCCGCCGCCGATCGCGCCCGCCATCGCCGAATAGCCGACGAGCGAGATGAACGTGATCGTGAGACCCGCCACCACGCCGGGCAGCGACTCGGGCAGCAGCACCTTGAAGACGATCTGGCGCGTGCTCGCGCCCATCGACAGCGCGGCTTCGATCAGCCCGCGATCGACTTCGCGCAGCGCGGTTTCCACCAGACGCGCGATGAACGGCGCGGCCGAAATGGTCAGCGGCACGATGGCGGCCGCCGTGCCGATCGACGAGCCCACCACGACGCGCGTGAACGGAATCACGGCCACCAGCAGGATGATGAACGGCGTCGAGCGCACCGCGTTGACGACCACGCCCATCGCGCGATTGACGGCGAGGTTCTGCAGCACGCCGTTGCGGTCGGTCAGATAGAGCAGCACGCCGAGCGGCAGGCCGATGGCCGCGCCAACCAGTCCGGAAATGCCCACCATGATGAGCGTCTCCCAGAACGACTGGACGAACATATCGAACATTTCACTCCACATGGGACAGCTCCTCCACCACCACACCCTGCTCGCGCAGCCACGTAATCGCCTGCGCGACCTTCACCGGATCGCCGCCCGCGAGCACCGCGAGCGAGCCGAACGCCTGCCCCTGGATCTCGTCGATCTGGCCATGCAGGATGTTGAAATCGAGTTCGAAGCGGCGGATCGTTTCCGACAGCACCGGCTGATCGACGCCCGTGCCCGTGAAGGCGAGGCGCAGCAGATGCGCGTTGCCCTTCGCGAGACGCTCGGTCACGCGCGCCTTGAGCGCGGGCGGCAATTCCTGCGCGATCACGTCGCCGAGCAGCGCGCGCGTGACTTCGTGACGCGGTTGCAGGAACACGTCGATCACGGGACCGCTTTCCACCACGCGGCCCGCGTCGAGCACGGCCACGCGGTCGCAGACCTGTTTGATCACTTCCATCTGGTGCGTGATCATCACGACCGTGAGCTTGAGCTCGCGATTGATCTTGCGCAGCAGGTCGAGAATCGCGCGCGTGGTTTCCGGGTCGAGCGCGGAGGTGGCTTCGTCGGAAAGCAGCACTTTCGGCTTGCTCGCCAGCGCGCGCGCGATGCCCACGCGCTGCTTCTGGCCGCCGCTGATCTGCGACGGATAACGGTCTTTCTGGGCCGTGAGGCCGACGAGTTCGAGCAACGGCAGGACCGTCGCCTCGATGTCGGCGCGCTTCATGCCCGCGAGTTCGAGCGGCAGCGCCACGTTGTCGAACACCGTGCGCGACGAAAGCAGGTTGAAGTGCTGGAAAATCATGCCGATCTCGCGGCGCGCTTCGCGCAGTTGCGCGTTCGGCAGCGACGTGAGCGTGCGGCCGTTGACGACGATGTCGCCCTCGGTCGGCCGCGTCAGCAGGTTGATGGTGCGCACGAGCGTGCTCTTGCCCGCCCCGCTGCGGCCGATAATGCCGAAGACCTCGCCCTGCGGAATCGTCAGATTGACGTTGTGCAGCGCTTCGATCCAGCCTTGTGGGCCCGCGAAGCGCTGGGAAACGTTTCGAATTTCGATCATGGAAAAAACGAAACGGCGGGCGTGCCGCGCGCCGCCCGTGCACGCGACCCTATGGATCGCCTGTACGCGTCGCGCCGGCAGACAGCCGCCGTTTGCTGGTCTGGAGTCAACTTGACATTTTACCCTGGCGGGCCAAATTCCTTTTAATAATCCATTTCGATAAATTCATTACTGAATTTCATTAGAGTCCCGGCGCGGCAAAAAGCACAGAAAGCCCGATGAAACCGCGGCTACACTCTGCCGTCAGACAAAAACTTACAACGACGAGAGAGACAGCGCAGATGGAGACGACCCAGCCGATCAACGCCGCGCAAGCCACGGCGCGCCTGCCCGACACGGTAACGCTGCGCACCCACGACGGCGCCGAACTGCCGCTCTACGCCTGGCGCACGCGCGGCACGCCGCCGCGCGCCGCCATCGCGCTGATTCACGGCCTCGCCGAACATGCGCAGCGCTATGCCGCGCTCGCGGCGCGCCTGAATGCCGCGGGCATCGATGTCTATACGATCGACCTGCGCGGTCACGGACGCGCGAGCGGCCGGCGCGCCTGGATCAACCGCTTCGACGAATATCTGGACGACGCTCACGCGCTGATCGCGCACGCGGGCGCGCAATGCGCCGCGCGCCGCACGCCGCTCTTTCTGATGGGCCACAGCATGGGCGGCGCGATCGCCGCGCTCTATGCGATCGAGCGCGCGCCGCAAGGCGGCGTGCCGCTCGCGGGGCTGCTGTTGTCGAGCGCCGCGCTCGCGCCCGGCCGCGACGTGCCGCAGTGGATGATCGCTGCGAGCCGCGTGATGAGCGCCGTCTGGCCGCGTTTTCCGGCGATGAAGATCGATGCCGCCCTGCTCGCGCGCGACGCCGCCGTGGTGCAGGCCAATCGCGCCGATCCGCTCGTGCATCACGGCGCGATTCCGGCGCGCACGGGCGCGGAGCTACTGGAAGCGATGAAGCGCATCGAAGCGGGCCGCGCGCAGTTGCGCCTGCCCGTGCTGATCTGGCACGGCACCGAAGACAAGCTCACGGAACCCGACGGCAGCCGCGCCTTCGGCGCGCACGTGGGGTCGCCGGACCGCACGCTCACGCTCTACGAAGGCAGCTATCACGAAACGCTCAACGATCTGGATCGCGAGCGCGTGATCGCGTCGATGCTGGAATGGATCGAACGCCATTGCTGAGGCGACGCTCGACTTTGACGTTCGACCTTACTTCGCGCCGCGCTTGTCGATGAAAGCCTGCACGCCGTCGAGCGCCGGGTCCGTCATCATGTTGCACGCCATGGTCTGCCCGGCGAGCTGATACGCGGCCTCGATGCCCATTTCGAGCTGCCGGTAGAACAGGCCCTTGCCCGCCGCCACCGCCTCGCGCGGCTTCGCACAGATGCTCGCGGCGAGCGCCGTCACCTCGGCGTCGAGCGCATCGGCGGGCACGACGCGGTTCACGAGCCCTTCACGCAGCGCCTTTTGCGCGTCGATGAACTCGCCCGTCATCAGCATTTCGAAGGCCGCCTTGCGCGACACGTTGCGCGTGAGCGGCACCGAAGGCGTCGAGCAGAACAGCCCGAGATTGATGCCCGATACGGCAAAGCGCGCGGAATCGGCGGCCACGGCGAGATCGCACATCGCCACGAGCTGACAGCCCGCCGCGGTGGCCACGCCATGCACGCGCGCGATCACGGGCTGCGGCATCGTCTGGATCGCCAGCATCATCTTCGAGCAGCGCGCGAACAACTGCTTGTAGTAGTCGAGCGACGGCGCCGCGCGCATTTCCTTGAGGTCGTGACCTGCGCAGAACGCGCGCCCCGCCGCCGCGATCACCACCACGCGCGCGTCCGAGCGCGCGAGCGCGGCGAGTTCGGTGTGCACGGCGTCGATCAGCGCTTCGGAAAGCGCATTGAACGCATCGGGACGATTGAGCGTGAGGCGCGCGACGCCCGGCACGCCATAGGCGTCGTGCGCGACCTCGACGAGCGGCGCATGTTCGAGCGAAGCCTCAGCGGCAGACGAAGACGAAGACGAAGACGACGACTCAACGGCAGCAGCACACATGACGCCACACTCCTTCAAACGTTGAAGCGGTTGAGCGGATCAGATGCCCGCCAGCACGCGCAGATGCGCCACGACGCTGCGCCCGAGCGCGGAGAGGTTGTAGCCGCCCTCGAGACAACTCACGATGCGCCCCTTCGCGTGGCGGTTCGCGATATCGCAGATCTGTTCGGTGATCCACGCGTAATCGTCTTCGACGAGGCCCATATTGCCGAGATCGTCTTCGCGGTGCGCATCGAAACCCGCCGAGACGAACACCATTTCCGGCTTGAATTCGTTCAGGCGCGGCAGCCACAGAATGTCGATCGCCTCGCGCACTTCCATGCCCTTGGTGCGCGCCGCCATCGGCACGTTGACCATGTTGCGCGCCTGCTGGTCGGCGCCCGAAAACGGATAGAACGGATGCTGGAAGATGCTGCACATGAGCACGCGATCGTCGCCGGCGAACGCGGCCTCGGTGCCGTTGCCGTGGTGCACGTCGAAGTCGATGACGGCCACGCGCGACAGCCCATGCACGTCGAGCGCGTGACGCGCGGCCACGGCGACGTTGTTGAAGAAGCAAAAGCCCATCGCGCGCGCGGGTTCGGCATGATGGCCGGGCGGACGCACGCTGCAGAACGCGTTCTCGTAGCGGCCGGCGAGCACGGCGTCGGTGGCCGCGACAGCGGCGCCCGCGGCGCGCAGCGCGGCCTGCCACGTGTGCGGATTCATCGAGGTGTCGGGGTCGATCGCCGCATAGCCTTCCTGCGGCGAGAGCGCGCGCAGATAGTCGATGTGCGCCTGCGTGTGCACGCGCAGCAGCGCCGATTCTTCAGCGAGCGGCGCGGAGGTGTCGTGCTCGATCAGCGACTCGATACGGCTCGCGATAAGCTGGTCTTCGATGGCCTGCAGGCGCGCGGGGCATTCGGGATGCCACTCGCCCATTTCGTGCAGCAGGCAGTCGGGATGGGAAAAAAAGCCGGTTGTCATGTGTCGTGCTGGCCGCCACGCGCGCCGGGACGCACGCCGCGGGTCTCCTTCAGTCTTTCGTCGGGGTTCGCTGCGCGGGACTGCAAATCTTCCCAAACTTCGTGCGGCTTGTTGTGTGCCGCTTTACATCGTCTTCTACTTCGTGTGCTGCTTCGTACCTTACTTCGTGCCGCCGTGCTGCGCCCGCGACGTGCGCGGGCAGTCATCACGTTACCACAGCGCAACCCCGCCAACGCGCGCTCCCGGCACGCCCAGGGCCGTTTCACGCAAGGTGCTCGGGTATACTGCCCGGGATTACGTTCTCTCCTGCCCCACCTACCCGCCTCCCATGACGCTCAAGTCCGCCCTGCCTGCTTGCCGCCACGTCCGCCTCACGTCTTTCGCCCTTGCACTGTGCGCCGCGTCGGCGTTCTGGGGTGGTGCGGCGCAGGCGCAGACGGCCTCGCCCGACGCGCTGAGCCCGCAGCACGCGCCGCTCACGCTCGCCCAGGCACAGCCGCAGACGCCGCCGCAAGGCCAGGCGCAGCCGCAAACGCAGCCGCAAGCCGCGTCGCAGGGGCAAACGTTTGAAGAGGAGATCATCCCGCAGCGCTACGCGAACAATCCGAATGTCGACACCTTCATCAACGACATGGTCGCGCGCTACGACTTCAACAGCGACGCGCTGCACGCGTTGTTCGCGAGCGCGAGCTATTCGGCAACGGCCGTGAAGCTCGTCACGCCCTCGCCCACGCCGAGCGCGAAGAACTGGCGCTCGTATCAGGCGCGCTTTCTCGATGCAGTACGCATCAACGCGGGCGTGCGTTTCTGGCGGACGAATCAGGCCACGCTGCAGCGCGCCGCCGATCAGTTCGGCGTGCCGCCCGAGGTGATCGTCGGCATCATCGGCGTGGAAACGATTTATGGGCGCTACATGGGCAATTTCCGTGTGCTCGACGCGCTCACCACGCTCGCCTTCGATTATCCGGATACGCCGAACCGCGCCGACCGCATGGCAACGTTCCGCAAGAATCTCGAGGACTATCTGGTCTGGACGCGCGACGCGCAGATCGACCCGTCGTCGGTGCTCGGCTCTTACACGGGCGCGATCGGCATCCCGCAATTCCTGCCGAGCAGCATCGTGCAGTACGCCGTCGATTACGAGGGCAACAACCATATCGATCTGCGCAACAGCACGCCGGACGCCATCGGCAGCGTTGCGAACTATCTGAAGCAGAACGGCTGGGAGCCGGGCCGTCCGGTGGTCTGGAAGATCGCGAAGGACGCGGGCAGTCTCGGCATCGCGCAGGCGGCCGCCGACGGCAAGCCGGAACCGCGCTGGCCGCTCGTGCAGCTGCTGCGCTCGGGCCTCGTGCTCAATGAGCCGAACATCGACATCGCTGCGGAAGGCGGCACGCCGGTCACCGTCATCGACCTGCCTACGCCCGGCCGTCCGACCGAGTACATGCTCGGCCTGAAGAACTTTTACGTGCTCACGCGCTACAACCGCAGCTTCTTCTACGCACTCGCGGTGTATCAGCTCGGCGAACGCGTGAAGGCGCAGATGCTCGCGACGCAGCCGAACGTAGGCACGGGTCCGGCGCTGAGCAACCCGAACGATACGCAGTAAGCGTCGTACAGCACGGCGCAGCACAAAACACAACGGGCGGCCTGTCGCAAACAGGCCGCCCGTTTTTCATTCTGCGCGCGCGGACCGCGCGGCGGATTTGCTTACGCCGGGAACACGCCCGTCGACAGATAACGGTCGCCGCGATCGCAGACGATGAACACAATCGTCGCGTTCTCGACCTGACGCGCGATGCGCATGGCCACTTCGCACGCGCCACCCGACGAAATGCCCGCGAAGATACCTTCGACCGAGGCAAGGCGGCGCGCCATGGCTTCCGCGGCGGCCTGGCTCACGTTCTCCACGCGGTCGACGCGGCTGCGGTCGAAAATCTTCGGCAGATAGGCTTCGGGCCACTTGCGGATGCCCGGAATACGCGAGCCGTCTTCAGGCTGCGCGCCGACGATCTCGATCGCCGTGCTCTGTTCCTTCAGATACTGCGACGTGCCCATGATGGTGCCCGTCGTACCCATCGACGAAACGAAATGCGTGATGCGCCCTTCCGTGTCGCGCCAGATTTCCGGGCCCGTGGTCTCGTAGTGCGCGAGCGGATTGTCCGGGTTCGCGAACTGGTCGAGGATGATGCCCTTGCCGTCGCGCTGCATCTGCTCGGCGAGATCGCGCGCGTATTCCATGCCGCCCTTGACCGGCGTCAACAAGATTTCCGCACCATAGGCGGCCATGCTCTGACGGCGCTCGACCGAGAGGTCCTCGGGCATGATCAGCACCATCTTGTAGCCGCGGATTGCCGCCGCCATGGCGAGCGCAATACCGGTATTGCCGCTCGTGGCTTCGATCAGCGTATCGCCGGGTTTGATGCGGCCGCGTTCCTCGGCCTTGCGGATCATGGACAGCGCCGGGCGGTCCTTCACCGAACCCGCCGGATTGTTGCCTTCCAGCTTCGCCAGCACGACGTTGTTGCGGGCGCGAATTTCATCGTCCGGGAGACGAACGAGCTGCACGAGCGGCGTGTTGCCGATCGTGTCTTCAATAGTCTTGTAGGGCATAGTGAATAGTGAGGCGCAATGACGTGCGATTGTGCGAATACGTGATCGTTCGATTCTAAACCACGCGGCCAACCCTCGCCGACTAGCCCTGACATCGGTGGGGATGGAAAAAGTGGGTATTCGGTGGGGATGCGGGCGGCGCTGCAAAAAGCCCGCGGCGCAAGCCGCGGGTCAATGTCGCCGAAGCGACACCTGAAGGAACCGCTCATCCCTGTTCTGCGAAGTCGCGCACGCCGTTGCACGCCGGCTCGGGCACACGCGAATCCACGCGAATCTACGCTGCGCCAGCGTGGCCCTACTTCTTGACGGCGACGGTGGCCGGCTGCGGTGCGGCGGTCTTGCCCTGCGCGTTCGGTGCGTTCTGCGCACCCTTCGCGCCTTGCGCCGCAACGGCAGCCTGCCCGCTTGCGGGACCGACCGACAATCCTTCGGCCTGCAAACGTTCGACGGTATGGCCGCCCAGCCCCTTCACGCGCTTGCCGAGATCGGACGCGTCCTTGAACGGACCGTGCGCGCCGCGCTCGTCGAGAATGGCCTTGGCCCGCGCGGGACCGATGCCCTTGATGCCGCGCAGCGCGTCTTCATTGGCGGTGTTGACGTCCACGGCCGCGAAGGCCTGGCCGAACGCGGCGACGAGCGCGACCGCGGCGAGAAGCTTCTTGAACATGCTGGATCTCCCTTGTGCCGTCGCCGGCGACCATCGCCGGCGAGGAGAGTCCAGTTTAGGGAGCAACGATCGCGCGTTACACCTGGCCAGACAGCCAACGTACGTAACGATCGACACCCTCTTGCACCGTCAGGAACGGCGCGTCGTAGCCCGCTGCGCGCAGCTTCG